>CAXUEQ010000048.1:20145-22383 GCA_964250175.1 uncultured Sphingobium sp.
CCCGCCGCGCCTCGGCTTCCACATTTCCAACAAAGCGCAAACCGGCGCCGGCCAGAGGATGAAGCGCGCGCTGCGGCTATAGCTGCGGCTTACGCCACCCGCTACAAAAGGCGACCACACCCACCGGCAATCCGATCCCGATCCAGGCCAGCACATCATACCAGCCATCCCCCAGCAGCCCGGCGATCAGCCCCCCGAGGGCCGCTATCGCCAGCAGCGCCGGGACGGCCAGAATTGCGGGCGCATTTCGCCTGTGGCCATGCCGCCGAGTCATGCCGGCCCGCTATTCACGCGCCCGCTCCCGCGTCGCAGCCACAGGAACAGGCCGCTGCCCAGCACGACGATCGTCAGCAGATCCAGCACCGCCCAGATGATCTTCATCGCCATCCCGCCATAGTCCCCGAAATGCAACGGCTGCGACAGCAGCAGCGCCTGCATATACCAGGGCATCGGCCGCGCCGCCGCCAGCCGGCCGCTGCGCGCGTCGATCATCACCGGCGTCAGCAATCGCTTGGTCTGTAGCGTGCTCCCCTGAAGGAACACCGTCATATGATGGTTGCTGCTGTAGGTGACGCCGGGAAAGGCCACAAATTGCGGCCGCATCCCCGGCGCGGCCGCCATGGCCGTCGCGACCGCCGCCTGGATCGATGCGGTTCGTGTCGGGATCGGCTCGTTCTTGTAAGGCGCGCCCATCACCGCCAGCTCGCGCGCCTTCCAATAATCGGTCACCGGCACGACCAGCGTGTTGACGACGCCGGTCAGCCCGACCACCAGCGCCCACATCGCCGTCGCGATGCCGATCAGATTGTGCAGATCGGTCCAGCGCACCCGCGCGCGCCGTGCGCGCCGCACCGTGCCGAAGGGCAGTCGCGCCATGAACGGTACATAGAGCACAATGCCGGAAATGATCGCGATCACGAACAGAAGCCCCATCGCGCCGAGGAAATATTCCGCCACCGGTCCCAGCAGCATGTCGGTATGGAAACGCAGCAGCAGGACCATGATGCCGCCGGGCGGCGGGACGGGTATCCGTGTGCCGGTCCGCCGGTCGAGCGACTGAAAATACATTTCGTGCACGGTGTCGGGGCGCGGTCCGGTCGTGACGTTCACGACCGGGCGATCCTCGTCGAAGCTCATATAGAGCGGGATTTCGCCGGGGCGGGTCGCCAGCGCCTTCGCCAGGATCGCGTCGAGCGAGAGCAGGCGCGCACCGCCCCGGATCGCCGCGACCGGCGCCCTGGGCTGGATCACCGCATCGATCTCGTCATGGAAGATCAGCGGCAGGCCGGTAATGCACAGCATCAGCAGGAAGGCGGTGCAGACGATGCTCGTCCATTTATGGACGGCCGCCCATCCCTTGATCGTTCTTGATCGCATGGAAAGCCTTTAAAGCCATTTTGCGCTGGGGTGAATATTTGGGGCGCGGCAATGCACCGGAATACACGGTCAGAATTTCTTCGTGACCGTGCCGATGACCTGACGGCTCTGCCCGAAGAAGCAGCTTGTCGGCCCCGTGCAACGGCCCGCATAGCGTTTGTCGAACAGGTTGCTGCCGTTGACCGCGAAGCGCCAGCCCGGAATATCGTAATGCAGCGTCCCGTCGAACAATGTCGTGGCCGGGCTGGTGTAAAGGACGGCTGGGATGGTGGTCGGGGTGATGCCGGGGCTGCTGCTGAGATAGCGTATACCCAGGCCCGCGCCTGCCCCCGCGAGCAACCCGGTCGACAGCGTATAATCGACGAACACAGATGCCTTGTGCCGCGGTTGCGCGGGCAGACGCGCGCCCAGTTCCGGTGCGAAGTCGCTCTTGGTGATCTTCGCATCGGTATAGCTATAGGCGGCGTTGATGCTGAGCTGTTCGCGAATACGGGTCACGACCTCCAATTCAAAGCCTTTCGACACCACTTCGCCGGTCTGGATCTTGAAGAAGACGGCGTTCGGGTCAGTGGTGAGAGGATTGGACTGCGTGATTCGAAAGACCGCCGCTGTCGCGAACAGCCTTATGTCGTCGCCCAGACCGCGCGCGTCATATTTGATACCGGCTTCCCACTGTTTGCCTACACTGGGAACGAACGGCGTGGCGGCGAGGGTCTGTCCGACATTGGCCTGAAAGAAAGTGGCATAGCTGACATAGGGCGCGATCCCGGCCTGGCTGACATAGGTCGCGCCCGCGCGCCAGGTGAACTTGTCCTGCTTGACATCGACCGGCGCAGGACGCGCATAGTTGGTGATTGTGGT
>CAXUEQ010000049.1:0-8397 GCA_964250175.1 uncultured Sphingobium sp.
CGCCTGCCCAACGGCGACATTTTGGTGGCCGAAACCAATCACCCCAAGGCCAAAGGCGGTGGCATAACCGGCTGGTTCATGGCGCATTTCATGGACAAGGCGGGCGCGGGCGTCCCGTCCGCCAATCGCATCACCCTGCTCCGGGACGCCGATGGCGACGGGCGCGCGGAAATGAAGACCGCGTTTATCACCGGTCTCAATTCGCCCTATGGCATGGCGCTGGTGGGCGACACGCTCTACGTCGCCAATACCGACGCATTGCTCGCTTTCCCCTACAAGACCGGCACGACCCGTATCACCGCCAGGCCGCGAAAGGTGATGAACCTGCCCGCCGGCGCGCCCAACATGCACTGGGCGCGGAACCTGCTCGCCAGCCCCGACGGAAAGCTGCTCTATGTCGCGGTCGGATCGAACAGCAATGTCGGCGAAAATGGTCTGGAGACCGAAGAAAATCGCGCCAACATCCTGGAAGTGAACCTGCAGACGCATGACTATCGCATCTTTGCCGCGGGCCTGCGCAATCCGGTCGGCATGGCGTGGGAGCCGAAAACCGGCGCACTGTGGACCGTGGTCAACGAGCGCGACATGCTGGGTAGCGACTTGGTGCCCGACTATCTGACGCGTGTCGAATTTGGCGGCTTCTATGGCTGGCCGTGGAATTATTGGGGCGGCTATGAAGATCGCCGGGTCGAGCCGGCGCGGCCCGAACTGCGCGAATATACCCACCGCCCCGATTATGCGCTGGGCAATCATGTCGCGCCGCTGGGGCTGACCTTCGCCACGGGGGCAAAGCTGGGCGCGACGTTCGAGGACGGCGCGTTCGTCGGCCTGCACGGCAGTTGGAACCGCAAGCCGATGTCGGGCTACAAGGTCGTGTTCGCGAAGTTCGACGGCAGCGACCGGCCGAACGGCGCGCCGCTCGACGTGCTGACCGGCTTCCTGTCGAAGGAGGGCAAGGCACACGGCCGCCCGGTCGATGTGCTGGTAGATGGCGACGGCGCGCTGCTCGTCAGTGACGATGTCGGCAACATCGTCTGGCGCGTGGCGAAATAGCTAGGCGAGCGCGCGCCCCGCCCGTCCCGCCAACTCGACGACATATTGCCAGGCGACGCGCCCGGAGCGGCTGCCGCGCTGGGTCGCCCACCGGATCGCGTCGAGCGGTTCGAAGGCGAGACCGAAGCGGTCGGCATAGCCGGTCACGATATCGAGATAAGCCTGCTGGTCGATCGCATGAAAGCCCAGGCTGAGACCGAAGCGGTCGGACAACGCCATCTTGTCGTCGATCACGTCGCGCGGATTGATCGGGTCGTCCTGCTCGCTTAGCGAACGCGGCACGATATGGCGGCGGTTGGACGTGACATAGAGCCGCACATTGGCGGGCCGCGCCACCGCGCCGCCCTCCAGCACCGACCGCAATGCGCGGGCGTCCCCCCCTGCCCCTTTCCCATTGGCATCATCGAAGCCAAGATCGTCGATGAAAACGATGAAGGCGCGCTCCACGCCGCGCAGCAGGCCGAACAGGGCCGGCAGGCTCGCCAACCCCTCGGTCGCGCATTGCACCAGCGCGATAGCCTGCCCTTCGCTTTGCAGTAGGCCGACCGCCGCCGCCACGGTCGCCGACTTGCCTGTGCCGCGCGCGCCCCACAAAAGAATATCGTGCGCGGCATGGCCGGCGGCATGACGGCGGCTATTTTCCAGCAGCGCGTGTTTTTGTGGCCCGATGCCCGACAGCAAGGCGAAATCGACCGGCGCGAATGCCTCGACCGCATGGATCGCCGTGCCGTCCCAGCCATAGGCGCGCGCGCTTGTCAGGTCGGCCGGTGCCGGCGGGGCGGGGATAAGCCGCTCCAGAGCGTCGGCGATGCGGAGAAGAGCCTGTTCCATGCCCCGCCCATAGAAGCCGTGCGCGAAGCGAACAAGGTCAGGCAGCGTCGCAAGACTGACGCTTTACCCTTTTAGGGTGGCAGGCGCGAAGCTATAGGCCGAGAGGTGTCCATCTCCCACCTGACATTTCAGACCCGCGTCAGCCGCTATGATCTGCCCGCCTTGCGTGAAGCCGCGATGCTGATCCGCGCGGGCGAGCCGGTCGCGGTGCCGACCGAGACGGTCTATGGCCTGGCGGCGGACGCAAGGGATAGCGGCGCGGTGGCGGCGATCTATGCGGCGAAGGGCCGCCCGTCCTTCAATCCGCTGATCGTGCATGTCGCCGATCGCGCCATGGCGCAGGGCATTGCGCTGTTCGGGGACAGCGCCACCCGGCTTGCCGATGCCTTCTGGCCGGGCGCGTTGACATTGGTGCTGCCCCTGCGCGAGGGGAGCGGCATAACCCCGGCCGTGACCGCGGGCCTGCCCACGATCGCCGTGCGCCTGCCCGCGCATCCCGCGATGCAGGCGCTGATTCGCGAAAGCGGCCGTCCACTCGCCGCACCCTCCGCCAATCGCAGCGGGGCGATCAGCCCGACCAGCGCGGAGCATGTGCTCGCCAGCCTGGAGGGGCGCATCCGCATGATCCTGGATGCCGGGCCGACCCGCGAAGGGCTGGAATCCACGATTGCCGCGCCGGAAACGAGCGGCATCCGCCTGCTGCGGCCCGGCCCGATCACCGCTGCGATGCTGGAAGAAGCGTCGGGCCTGCCCGTCCGGCAGGTCGAGAATGGCGCGATCGAGTCCCCCGGCCAGATGACCAGCCATTATGCGCCGGGCAAGCCGGTTCGGCTGAACGTGTCGATCGCGGAGCGCGACGAATATCTGATCGGCTTCGGGCCGATGCCCTGCAGCTATAATCTTAGCCCGGATGCGGACCTGGCCGAAGCGGCGGCGCGCCTGTTCGCCGCGCTGCATATCGCCGACGCCAGCGGATCGGCCAGGATCGCCGTCGCGCCGATCCCCGAAAACGGCATCGGCGCGGCGATCAACGACCGGCTGAAGCGGGCGGCGGCCTAGCAGTCGCGTCCGCCCTCTTCTCGACAGCGCGCGCGGCGTTCCTTTTCCGCTTTCTTCATCGCCTTGCCCTCACGCGCTTCCTGCTCGCGCATCTTCTTGCCATAATTGCGGTCGGCCTCGCTCTGGCTGGTCGTTGACCAGTCGACGACCTGCGACCCTGCCCGCACCGGCAGCGTCACCACATCCAGCGCCGTTCTCGCCACGCAGCCCGAAAGCAATAGAGACGCCAGCGGCGGCGCCAAGATCATCCTGTTCATCATCATTCCCATGTCACGATCGGTCCGGCCTTTAGCGATCAATAATGGCCACAGGATGATCGGGAGCTTAACGCTATGCCGCGATACGATCCCCGAATTTCTTCTGCAACTTGGTCAGCTTGGGCGGAATGACCGCCATGCAATAGGGATTGCGATCGCCGACCCGCTCCCAATATTTCTGGTGATACGCCTCCGCCGGATACCAGGTGGCGAGCGGCTCGATCGTCGTGACGATCGGAGCGGCCTGGTCCTGTTGCGCGCGAAGGATCGCCGCCTTGGCCTCCGCCTCTTGCTCGGGCGTGTGGGGGAATATCGCCGAGCGATATTGGGTGCCGACGTCATTGCCCTGCCGGTTCGGCGTCGTCGGATCATGCGTCGCGAAATGGATATCGAGCAGGTCGCCATAGCCTATCACATCCGGATCGAACCAGATGCGGATGGCTTCGGCATGGCCGGTCCGGCCGGTGCAGACCTCCTCATAGGTCGGATCGGCCTTAGTGCCGCCGATATAGCCGCTCTCGACCGACCTGACCCCCACCAGCCGCTGATACACCGCGTCGGTGCACCAGAAACAACCGCCTGCGATGGTTGCGATATCTTCCGCCATCCTATGTCCTTCATGAAATACGCAAGGCAAAGATAGGATCGCGCGCGCGCGGCGCAATGTCAGCGCAACGGTGCGAACGGCCGCCGGGCGAAATCGGGAAAGAGCGGTTGACCTTTCGGCATCCTGGCGCGCAGCGCATCCAGCGCCGTCAGTTCGCGCCGGAACAAGGCGACGCGTGGTCCCCGGCGCAGATGCGTGGCGTCGGAGAAGATGCCGAGGCCATGTTCGCGGCCCATCCGGTCCCAAAAGCCCGTCGCGGCTTTCGCGTCATAGCCGGCATTGGTCATGAGGTAGACCGACAGGCGGTCGGCCTCGCTTTCGATTCTCTGGATCAGCGCGGCGCTCCGGCCCACCGTGCCGAGCAACCCGCGATCGACCCCGGCGGCGTCCAGCCGGGCGCGATGATCGAGAATATTATGCGCCAGTTCATGCGCCAGCACAGCCGCGAGTTCATTATCATTGGCGGTGAAATCGACCATCTTGCCCTCGATCTGGACATAGCGGCCGTCGGCGGCGGCATTGACGGCGTTCCCCAGCACGATCTGAAAGCGGCTGGCGCAGCCGGCTATCCCTTCGATCCTCGCCTGACGCCGCACGCCATGATCCAGCATATCGACGCCCAGCACGCCATCGGTGAGTTGCCCGTCGATCCGGTCGAGTAGTTTCTCCATCCGCCCAAACGCAGCCTTGCCCGCCGGAAGGGTATCGACCGGCACGCCATCGGTGGCGATCAGGGCGCTGTCGGGCGCGATTCCCGCCTGTGCGGCGGGGCTTCCCGGCACCACCGCTTCGACCGTGATCGGCCGCTCGAACCGGAACAGCGCCTGCGCCGTATTCTGCAACGCGCCTGAATATTGACCGATATCGTGCAATAATAAGCCGGTGCGGTATACCGGACGCGGGCAAAGGGCGACATTGGCGATCGCGAGCCGCTCGCCGATTGTCGCGACGCGCACATCGGCGGCGCGCAATGTCTTGAGCAAGGCCATGTCGGCGGGCCTGGGGGAATCAGCGGCAGCGGCAGGCGTCGCCATCAGGGCCAACAGGAGGAGCAATGCGCGCATCCCTGCCCTTGTGCCGCGCCCGCCCGCCACGTTCAAGCCGCGCTGTGCACCGCGCCGGCCTTCGCCCTTTCCTCCGCGACCAGTTCCTTGCGGGACAGTTTGCCGACCAGCGTCCTGGGCAGCGACAGGCGGATTTCCACCTCGGTCACGCGCTCATGCTTGCCCAGTTGCGGATTGAGCCAGGCCTTCAAATCCTCGCCCGTCACCCTGATACTGTCCTGCAGGGTCACGAACGCTTTGGGCATTTCACCGCGATAGCTGTCCGGCACGCCGATCACCAGCGCCTCTTTCACCGAGTCATGATGGTAGAGGATCGCCTCGATCTGGCTGGGAAACACCTTGAACCCGCCGACCGATATCATGTCCTTCAGCCGATCGACGATCTTTACATAGCCGTCCGCGTCGATCAGCCCGACATCGCCCGTGCGCAGCCATTTCCGGCCGTCCGCACCCATGACGAACACGTCCCTGTCCGCGTCGGGCCGTTGCCAATAGCCTTTCATGATCTGCGGCCCGGCAAACAGCAATTCGCCCGGTTCGCCCGCCGGCGCTTCCCTGGACGGGTCCTCGCGATCAACGATGCGCACATGGGTTCCGGGCACCGGCTGGCCCACGGTCCCGGACTTGTTCAATCCTTCATAGGGATTGGAACAGACCACGGGGCTGCTCTCGGTCAGGCCATAGCCCTCCACCAGCATCGCGCCGGTCGCCTCCTCGAAGCGCTGCTTCACCTCCAGCGGCAGCGGCGCGCCGCCGGAGATACAGGCGCGCAGCGAGGAAAAATCGATGTTGCGGATCGCCGGATGATCGAGCAGAGCCTGAAACATGGTCGGAACGCCCGGCAGCGACGTCGCCCTGGTCCGCTGGATCGCGGCCAGCACCTGCACCGACTCGAAGCGCGGCAACATGATGATCTGGCCGCCATTCAGCACTGTCCGGTTAAGCGTGCAGCTATTGGCGAACACATGGAAAAAGGGCAGCACGCCGATGATGCGATCGTCGCCGCCCGGATGCGGATCGATCATCTGCACCTGTCGCGCGTTGACGGTCAGATTCTGGTGCGTCAGCATCGCGCCCTTGGGCTGGCCCGTGGTGCCGCCAGTATATTGCAGCAGCGCGACATCCTGTTCCGGGTCGATCGGCGCGACGGTGCATGCGCCCTTGTTCGCGATAAGCCGGGAAAAGGTGATGATGCGCGGATCATGCGGGCGCGGCGTCGTTTCCCTGCGTTTGAACAGGCGATAGGCGAGCGATTTGGTGGCAGGCAATGCGCCCGCTATCGACCCGACGACCAGCCTTTCCAGACTGCTATGCTCCAGCACCTGCAACGCGGTGGGCAGCAGCGCGGAGGCCGATAGAGTGAAGAGAATTTTCGTTCCGCTATCCTCGACCTGATGCTCCAGCTCGGCGGCGGTATAGAGCGGCGAGAAATTGACGACGATCGCCCCGGCCATCATCGCTCCATAATAGGCCGCGACATAATGGGGGACGTTGGGCAGATACAGGCCGACCCGGTCGCCCTTCCCGACGCCCAGCGCCTGCAACCCGCAGGCGACGCGCCGAACGCCGTCCAGGACTTCGGCATAACTGAAATGACGTCCGAAAAAATCGATCAGGGGGGCTTGCGGATGCGCCTTCGCGCTATTCTCCATCATCGCCACAAGCGACAGCGGCGGGAAGTTCTGCTCCCAGGCCGTCGGATGGTTGTAATGGGCGGCCCAGACGTTTTTCTCGCTCTCCATCCGGTAAATGTATGGAATCGCGCAAGCGCTGGCAATCGTGCCGTCAGTCTAAAAATGAACGGGGTGATGTTCACGTAAATCAAGGGGTGCGATGCCGTAACGGCACCGCACCCCTCGCGCGCTTCAAATATTTTTCAGGCGCGCCTAACCGGCGTCGCGCTTGGCGAACGGATCGATGATTTCGGCCGCGCCTGATATGGCTTCGGCTTCGGCATGATGCGCATCCTCGATCCGGCGCGCATTGTCGTCCCGCTCGCGGCGCAGTTCCTCGATCAGCGCGGCGCGGTCGCCGTCCAGGCGCGTATCTGTCGGCGCCTCAAGGCCGGCCTTCTTCGCAGCCTTGGCGACCAGCGCATCCAGTTCGCGCTGCGAGCTGAGGCCCAGCGTCACCGGGTCCTTGGGCGTGATATTGGCGATGTTCCAGTGGCTGCGCTCACGGATCGCCTGTATGGTCGTGCGCGTGGTACCGATCAGGTTGCTGATCGCGCCGTCGGAAATCTCGGGATGGTTGCGGATGATCCAGGCGATGCCGTCGGGCTTGTCCTGCCGCTTGCTTACCGGCGTGTAGCGCGGTCCCTTGGTGCGGCGGACCGGCTCGGGACCCTTCTGGATCTTCATCCGGTAATCGGGGTTCGCCTCGCCTTTGTGAATCTCGTCCTGCGTCAGCTCATGCGCGCGCACCGGATCGCGGCCGGTATATTTGGTCGCGGCGGTATCGTCGGCGATCGCCTGGATCTCCAGAATATGCAGACCGCAAAATTCCGCAATCTGCTCGAAGCTGAGCGCGGTATTGTCGACCAGCCAACTGGCGGTCGCATGGGGCATGAGCGGCTGTGTCATGACATTGTCTCTCGAACTGCAAACAATAAGGGCCGCCCCTTGCGGGACGGCCTTGGAACCTGCGATGTAGTCGATCTCGCCGTCTGCGGCAAGACAATAGCAGATCAGCCTGTCTGTGCCTGCATTTCCGGCATGATCGGATGCAGGCCCGCGAGGAATTGCTGCGCGCTCGCTTCCCAGGTGAAGCTCCTGCCATAATCGGCGCAGGCGGCCCGGTCGCAGGCCAGCGCCTGCTCTATCGCGCGCGCCAGGTCGTCGGACAATCCGCCCGTTTGCGGCGTCACGATATCGACCGGGCCGGTGACCGGATAGGCGGCGACCGGTGTGCCACAGGCCAGCGCCTCGATCATCACCAGACCGAACGTGTCGGTGCGGCTGGGGAAAACGAAGACGTCCGCGCCGGCATAGACTCCGGCAAGCGCCGCGCCGGAAAGCGATCCCAGAAAATGCGCCGCTGGATAGGCCGCTTCCAGCCCCGCCCGCGCCGGTCCGTCACCGACCACGATCTTGCTGCCCGGATGATCGCAGGCGAGGAAGGCTTCCAGATTCTTCTCGATTGCGATCCGGCCGACATAGAGCATGATCGGGCGGGGCAGATCGGCGAACAGCGCTGGCGGCGCCGCATCGGGACCAAAGCCCGCCTGATCGACGCCGCGTCCCCATGGCCGCACCTGCGCGATGCCGTGCGCGCGCAACTGGGCGCGCACCGATCCCGTCGATACCAGCACCGCCTGCGCCGGTCCGTGAAACCAGCGGATATAGCGCCAGAACCAGGCGGCGGGCAGGCCGGTGCGCTGGGCGACATAGTCGGGGAAATGGGTGTGATAGGCGGTGGTGAACGGCACCCCGCTGCGCAGGCACCAGCGTCGCGCGGCAAGGCATAGCGGTCCCTCCGTCGCCAGATGCACGGCGCCGCCATTGCCGGAGGAGGCATAGTCGTATTT
>CAXUEQ010000049.1:8407-22362 GCA_964250175.1 uncultured Sphingobium sp.
CGTCGCCAGATGCACGGCGTCCGCGCCGAACGCCGATATTTCGCGGCCGATCGTCCGCGCGCGCGTCAGGCCCAGGCGAATTTCCGGATAGGTCGGACAAGGGATGGAGCCGAACTGATCGGGCGAGATAATATGCACGGCATGGCCCATTCGCTCCAACTGGCCGCGTACGGAACGCAACGTGCGGACCACCCCATTGACCTGCGGCTCCCATGCGTCGGAGACGATCGCGATCCGCATATCAGGCCGCCATGCGCGCCGGCGCCGTTTCCGGTGCGGCGTCGCGCCGGGCCATTTCGTCGGCCCAGTGCAAGATTTCCATATGGCCGTCTTCATGCTCGACCAGCGCGGTGCAGCCTTCGACCCAGTCGCCGTCATTATAATAAGTCACGCCGCCTATCTCGCGGATTTCGGCATGGTGGATATGCCCGCAGACCACGCCGTCGATCCCGCGTGCGCCGGCTTCGTACGCGACCACCTCCTCGAATTTCGAGATGAATGCGACGGCGTTCTTGACCTTGTTCTTGGCCATTTTGGACAGCGACCAATAGGGCAGGTCGAACCAGTTCCGCACCTTGTTGACCACGATGTTGAGGCTCATCAGCGCGTTGTAGGCAGCATCGCCGACAAAGGCGAGCCAGCGGTGGGCGAGCATGATCGTGTCGAATTCGTCGCCGTGCAGCACCAGCAGCTTGCGCCCGTCGGCCGTCTCGTGGATCGCCTTGCGCCGTATCTCGACGCGGCCGAAATTGAGACCGGTGAACTGGCGAAACATCTCGTCATGATTGCCGGGGATATAGACGACGCGCGTGCCGCGCTTGGCCCGCTTCATGATCCGCCACACCACGTCATTATGCGCGGCGGGCCAATAAAAGCGCTTCTTCAGCCGCCAGCCGTCGATGATGTCGCCGACCAGATAGAGGGTGGCGCTGTCCACGCTGTCGAGGAAATCGATCAGCATCGCCACATTGCAGCCGCGCGTGCCCAGATGAATATCGGAAATCCATATCGTGCGATATCTGCGCCGCCCCTCCGGCCCACGCTCCGGCACATCGGGTAACAGGCTGTCGAAATCGTCGCTGACGAACGGCAGTCGCGTGATCGCGTTCATAATGGCTCCCAGGTTCGCTTCCCCTGGGATCAAATGCCTACCGCCTGTCTGTTACATTTTAAGGTGGATTGTGACGGCTGGAAGTCAGACCGTCAGCACGATCTTCCCGAAATGTTCGCCTGAATCCATCCGCGCATGCGCCTTTGCCGCGTCGGCCAGCGGAAATATCCGGTCCATCGCCGGGCGCAACCTGCGCTGCGCGACGAAGGGCCACACGATCCGCGACAATTCGTCGGCGACCAGTCCCTTGAACGATGCAGAACGCGGACGCAGCGTCGATCCGCTGATCGTCAGTCGCTTGCGCATGATCTCAGGGATGAATATCTCTGCCTGGGTCCCGCCTAGCACGGCGATCGAGACATGCCGGCCATCGGGCGCCAGGCATTTGAGGTTACGCGGCAGATAATCGCCGCCCACCATGTCCAGCACCGCCTGACATCCCTCGCCGCCGGTGATCCGGGCGACTTCGTCGACGAAATCGGCGGTGCGGTAATTGATCGCATGGTCCGCGCCCCACTCCAGCGCCTGCGCGCATTTCCCGTTCGACCCGCAGGTGACGATGATCGAGACGTCGAACAGACGGCACAGCGAAATCGCCATCGTCCCGATGCCGCTGGTCCCGCCATGGACCAGCACGGTGTCGCCGCCCACCGCATAGGCGCGCTCGAACAGGTTGGTCCACACGGTGAACAGCGTTTCGGGCAAAGCGGCGGCTTCGACCAGATCATAATCCTGCGGCACCGGCAGGCATTGGACGGCCGGCGCGACCGCATATTCGGCATAGCCACCGCCCGAGAGCAGCGCACAGACCGGCTGCCCGATCAGCGCGCTATCGACCCCCTGCCCTGCAGCCACCACCGTGCCAGCCACTTCCAGGCCGGGCAGGTCCGACGCGCCCGGCGGCGGTGGATATTTGCCCTGACGCTGCAGCACGTCCGGGCGATTGACGCCAGCGGCCGCCACGCGGATCAACACTTCGCCCTGCTTCGGCATGGGCACGGGCCGCTTTTCGGGTTTGAGCACATCCGGCCCGCCGGGCTGGGAGATGGCGATAGCTGTCATTGCGTCGGGAATCGCCACGTCAAAATTCATGCTGTCTTCGCCCCCAAATGCTGCACCGCCATGTAAAACTGACGAACCGCCGCGCGCTCTTATTGACAGACCCGTGCTTAGGGTCAACATTTCCGAAATGGACATGGACGAATATCTACCGAAAAAGGCTGATGATCCCCTCGCCCGGCTCTTAGCCCAGGATCTCGATCCTTTTTCCGTCGATGAGCTAGGCGCGCGGGTCGAGGCGCTGGAGGCCGAGATCGTCCGCACCCGCGCCAAAATCCACTATGCCGTTAACCATAAGGCAAGCGCCGATGCGCTATTCCGGAAATGACGCTGCCTGGGCTTGCCGCTCCACGAACAGGGAACCGGCCGGTGCAAGGAAGGGTTGAGTTTCAGGGCAAGAAGGAAGCCTGTTGGCGCGGCTTCTTGATCGACCGGAATATAATGCCGACATACAGGGTCAAGACCGGCCCGCACCGGGCCACAGGAGTATAGCATAATGCCTTCCTTCGCCGCCGCGCTCGAAACCACCCTGCACAATGCGTTGACGCACGCATCCGAGCGTCGCCATGAATATGCCACGCTGGAGCATCTGCTCCTTGCGCTGATCGATGACGAACATGCCTCCGGGGTGATGCAGGCCTGCGGCGTCGAATTGGGCGAGCTGAGCGACGCGGTCACGCAATATCTCGATACCGAACTGGACAGCCTGAAGGTCGAGGGCGAGACCGACCCCTCCCCCACCAGCGGCTTCCAGCGCGTCGTGCAGCGCGCGATCCTCCACGTCCAGTCCTCCGGCAAGGATGAAGTGACCGGCGCCAACGTGCTGGTGGCGCTCTTCTCCGAACGCGAAAGCTATGCCGTCTACTTCCTGCAGCAGCAGGATATGAGCCGCCTCGACGCGGTCAGTTTCCTCAGCCATGGCGTGGGCAAAGGCAGTGCCACGCCCGAACCGAAAGAGGTGAAGGGCGCCGTGGAAGATGAAAAGAAACCGGACAGCAAGAGCAAGAAGGACAGTGCGCTCGACCAGTTCACCGTCAACCTCAATGAAAAGGCAAAGATCGGCAAGGTCGATCCGCTGATCGGCCGCACTGCGGAGGTCGACCGCACGATCCAGATTCTGTGCCGCCGGTCCAAGAACAACCCGCTTTATGTGGGCGATCCCGGCGTCGGCAAGACCGCGATCGCCGAAGGTCTGGCGCGCAAGATCGTTGAAGGAGATGTCCCCGACGTGCTGCTGGAAGCCGTCATCTATTCGCTCGACATGGGCGCGCTGCTCGCCGGCACCCGCTATCGCGGCGATTTCGAGGAGCGGTTGAAGGCGGTCGTCACCGAGCTGGAGAAGATGCCTCACGCAGTGCTTTTCATCGACGAGATTCACACCGTCATCGGTGCGGGCGCGACCAGCGGCGGCGCGATGGATGCGTCGAACCTCTTGAAGCCCGCTTTGTCGGGCGGCACGATTCGTTGCATCGGCTCGACCACCTACAAGGAATTTCGCAATCATTTCGAAAAGGATCGCGCGCTGCTGCGGCGCTTCCAGAAGATCGACGTGAACGAACCGACGATAGAGGATACGATCAAGATCCTCGCCGGTCTGCGTTCGGCGTTCGAGGATCATCACCACGTCAAATATACGTCCGACGCGATCAAGGCGGCGGTCGAATTGTCGGCACGCTATATCAACGACCGCAAGCTGCCCGACAAGGCGATCGACGTGATCGACGAAGTCGGCGCCATGCAGATGCTGGTGGTGCCGTCCAAACGCAAGAAGACGATTACCCCCAGGGAGATCGAGCAAGTTATCGCCACCATGGCGCGCATCCCGCCCAAGACCGTGTCGAGCGACGACAAGAGCGTGCTGGAATCGCTGTCCACCGACCTGAAGCGCGTCGTATTCGGCCAGGAACTGGCGATCGAGAAACTGTCCTCGGCGATCAAGCTGTCGCGGGCGGGCCTGCGCGATCCCGACAAGCCGATCGGCAACTATCTCTTTTCCGGTCCCACCGGCGTCGGCAAAACGGAGGTCGCGCGTCAACTTGCCACCCTGCTCGGCATCCCGCTCCAGCGGTTCGACATGTCCGAATATATGGAGCGCCATTCGGTCAGCCGCCTGATCGGCGCGCCTCCGGGCTATGTCGGCTACGATCAGGGCGGCCTGCTCACCGACGCTATCGACCAGCAGCCCCATTGCGTCCTGCTGCTCGACGAGATCGAGAAGGCGCATCCGGACCTGTTCAACATATTGTTGCAGGTGATGGATAATGGCCGCCTGACCGATCATCACGGCAAGACCGTCGACTTCCGCAACGTCATCCTTATCATGACCACCAATGCCGGTGCGTCGGACATGGAGAAGGAGGGCATAGGCTTTGGCAAGCTTACGCGCGACGATGTCGGCGAGGAAGCGGTCAAGAAGCTGTTCACGCCGGAATTCCGCAACCGCCTTGATGCGATCGTGCCGTTCAGCTACCTGCCGCCGGAGATCGTCGCACGGGTCATCGACAAGTTCGTGCTCCAGCTTGAACTGCAACTGGCCGACCGCGATGTCCACATCACGCTGGACGACGATGCGAAGGCGTGGCTGACGACGAAGGGCTATGACAAGCTCTACGGCGCCCGCCCGATGGGCCGTCTGATCCAGGAGAAGATCAAGCAGCCGCTGGCCGAGGAATTGCTGTTCGGCAAGCTCGTCCATGGCGGCGAGGTCCATGTCCGGCTGAAGGACGACGCAATGGCCTTCGAAATTACCCCCGCCGCCCCCAAAAAGGGCCGCAAGGGTGGCAAGGCGAAGGCCGACGCCAAGGCGAAATAAGTCCGGGCATCAACAAATAAGGAAAGCGCACTGACCCCCAGGTTGGCGCGCTTTCCTTATGAGAGTCCGGACTTGAAGCCTGATGACTTACATATGCCCGTTTGTCTCTCGCCTTCGCGGGGGCAGGCTTTGATTAGCCCTTAGACTGCCCGCCTGCGGCAGGCGCTCAGGACAGGCATTGCGCTTGTCGAAACGGCGCATCGAAGGATCAAACGTATGAACGCGATGCTTCGATACCGCATACTCAGCACGAACGGTTTGGTTCAACCAATACCCACCAAAAGTCAGCTTATTGAGAATGCGTTACCATTGTCGTCACGGTAAACTAGAAGTAAGTGGCCCGCGATAGTGTTAAAAACTATCGACAGACTTTCTCCCGACGAATATCGATCCCATATCATTGACCCCATGCGTTAATGTAAGAAATATTTTTATTATTTCCGCTATAAAATATTACAGCAACATAGTGATGTTTTTTATCATCGACAAATAATTGGTATGAATATCGTCTTGAGGTTTTTGAAATTCCATCAGGAATGATGGCATTTTTGTTAAGAGATAAACTTTTAAATTTCGAATCTTCTAAAAAACTAATCAGAGTGAATATTTTTGAACCAACAGAAAATTTATCTTTGATACATTTGGCGACTTTTGGTGTATCTATTTTATAATTATATACATCGCTAGAACAAATGCGTGCAGCTTCTCGGCTTTGTCCGCAACTACCTATTGAGAGTGATGCACTCAAAAGAATACAAATCTTAATTGATTCCATCGCTCTCTTCCCGCCTGTGAAATTGAAGCCTGTAAAGCACTGATGAGATAAGAGATAATCCTTCGCGAATCTGTCCGGATGTCTGCGGTCACGCCAAAACCGGGGTTCAGCGAATCAGGCCCCTATCGACCATGATGTTGGTTTGTTGCAGTTCGATCCTTGCAACATAGTTGGAACCAATTTTGCGGTCCGTTACCGAATCCCGGCAGAGTGTCGCTCTTCTTTGTCACCCTGCGAAAGCAGGGGTCTCGCTTTATTCAATGTCCCAGCAAAAAAGCAGGACCTCTGCCCTCTCGGCTATGACGAAACACTCAATAACCCGGCCGGCTGGGATCCAGCATCGGCCTGCCCGCTTCCTGCGACGGCGCGGCGGCGGCGTCCTGCGCGCGCTGGCGCGCATAATCCTGCTCCATCACCTTATATTCGGGATTGCGCGCGGAATAGAGGCCCTCGCTGCGCGATACATAGTCCTGGCTCTGCCCCAGCCGCGCGAATTCGGGCGCGACCGGCATGCCCATCTCGACACGCTGCACGGTCTTGTCGATCATTCGTTCGAACGTCTTGTGGTCCGCCAGCGCCAGCGCGAGTTGCATCTGCGGCGGCGCCTCCGCGCCCGGTGCCATCGTCACGGTCATCGTCGTCCGGTTGGGCTGGGGCGCGGGCGCGAAGTCAAAGTCCATGTCCGCCACTTCGGACCCGTTCATCAGCACGCTCAGCCTGATATGCTTGCCCGGATCGGTCTTGTAGCCGAAAGTCATCGCTTCCGGACCGCCCAGGCCGGCGATCGCCCGATCGCGCGGTTCCATATGTGCCAGGGGCCGCAAGGCTTCGTTGAAACTGTCATATGTGGCTTGGGGCGACCGGTCCACGACCCGCTCCACGCGCTGGCCCAGTCCATGGTCGGTCAGCGCATAAGCGCCACCCAGGCCGCCCACCCCCAACAGTCCGACAATCGCTACTTTCATGCCCGATACCCCCTTGTCCCGGCAGAGCTTTTGCCCGCTCGGGATTAAGCCTTTCCTAAGACGGGTGACGACCGCGAAGCCCCTGCGGATGGAGGCGATTGCAATGCGGGAGCGGCACGCGCAAATTGCGGGCGAGTGCTCGAAATCGACTATCGAGTCCCCTTGAGGAGCCTGCGATGACCCCGGACATAATCTTCTATACCAACCCCATGTCGCGCGGACAGATCGTCCGCTGGATGCTGGAGGAAGTCGGCGAACCCTATGAACCGGTCGTGCTCGACTATGCCTCCAGCATGAAGGGCGACGCCTATCTGGCGATCAACCCGATGGGGAAGGTTCCCGCGATCGTGCATCAAGGCCATGTCGTCACCGAATGCGCGGCGATCTGCGCCTATCTGGCCGACGCCTTTCCCCGCGCCGGCCTCGCCCCGCCCGCGCATGCGCGCGCGGAATATTATCGCTGGCTCTTCTTCGCCGCCGGCCCGGTCGAGCAGGCCGTCGTCAACAATAATCTGGGCTTCAGGCCCACGCAGGAGCAGGCCCGCACGGTCGGCTATGGCAGCTACGACCTGGCCATGGATGTGCTGGCGCAGGCGGTGGCCGCGCATCCCTTCATCTGTGGCGACGCCTTTACCGCTGCCGATGTCTATGTCGGATCACAGGTCATCTGGGGGATCGGTTTCGGCACCATGCCGAAGCTGCCGGCTTTCGAGGCCTATGCCGCCCGCCTGACCGGCCGCCCCGCCTACAAGCGAGCGAAGAATATCGACAACGGCCTGATTGCCGAAATGAAGAAAGCGGATGCCTAGAGCGATTTCTATAGCCTGATGGCTTGAACCAACCCGCTCGTGCTGAGTAGAGACCGAGCGTGTCGAAGGCTCATACCGAAGCATAACCCGGAAATCGCATAAACCGATGCCTGGCACGGTTGACGGGCAGGACCAAAGAAAAAGGCCCGGCGGAGCGATCCACCGGGCCTTTTCTCGTCACGCTATTGCGATGCTCAGTTCCGGTTGCCCATAAGCTGCAGCAGGAAAGTGAACATGTTGATGAAGTCGAGATACAGGTTCAGCGCACCCATGATCGCGGTCTTGCCCATCATGTCGGTGCCGGCGACATAGGCATACATCGACTTGATGCGCTGCGTGTCATAGGCCATCAACCCGGCGAAGATCAGCACGCCAAGGATGCTGATCGCCATCTGCAACGCACCCGAATGGAAGAAAAAGGCGTTCAGCAACATCGCCACCAAAATGCCCACGACGCCCATGATCAGTAACGTCCCCATGCCCGAAAGGTCGCGCTTGGTCGTGTAACCGAACAGGCTAAGCCCGAGGAACGCGGCCGATGTGGCGAAGAAGGCCTGTGCCACCGACGTTCCGGTATAAACCAGGAACACGGATGAAAGCGAAAGCCCCATCACCACCGCGAACGCCCAGAACAGCATCTGCACGGTCGACGTCTTCATCCGGTTGATACCGAAATTGATCGCCAGCACGAAGGCCAGCGGCGACAGCATGATCGCGAATTTCAGCAGGCCGGGTCCGCCCAGCACCTGAAGCGCAAGGCCGCTCTGCGCAAACAGCAGCGCCACGATGCCGCTCAGCAGCACGGCGCTACCCATATAATTATAGACTGACAGCATATAGGACCGCAGGCCCGCATCGAACGCGACATCGCGCGTTCCAGCGCCAGCGCCGAAGCCGGCTGCCGTCCGGGGGTCAAACGAGTTTGCCATGGAAATTCATCTCCTTCGCACGGCGCTCTACGCCGGCTGACCTTAATATCGGCTGATTGTCCGCCATATTCAAGTGAAACGCGCGCGCGCCGTCGATTTACCTCACGCGCGCGTTACCCTGCGACCGGCTGGACCGCCGCCTGGTTAGGCCGGTGTGATCACGCCACAGGCGACGCGACCACCGGCATTGCCGGACGGATCGGACTTCAGATCGTCGGACTTGGCATGGATCACCACCGCGGCGCCATCCGCGTCCAGCAGCGGATTCGCCCCGCTCGTCAGCGTGCCGCCCTTCAATATATAATCCAACTTGCCGGTGCCGTCGGCGCCAACCGTTACATTGGGCATGTCGCCCATGTGCGTGCCCTGCGGATTGTCGATGCCATGCTGCCGCATCAGCGGGTTCCAGTGACCGCCCGCGCTCGTGAAATCGGGACCGGTGCAGGTGCCGGTCATGTGCACATGCGCGCCATGCTCACCCGCGGGCAGACCGACCACGTTGACCCAGACATGCAGCCCTTCGGGCGTCTCGACGATCTTCGCCAGGCCCCGGTCGGACCCGTCGGCCGCGCGCAAAATGGCCGTCGCGGTCGGCTGCTTGCTGGCCGATGCCGCGCTTCCCGCGCTTGCGCCAGTCCCCGAACAGCCACCGGCAAGCGCGAGGATCGAGAGGGAGAGCGGCAGCATCAGGGGGCGAACGGTCATGGCATATTCCTTTGGTCAAGCATCGGGCAACGATGTCGAAACGGGGCGGAACGCACAACGCCCGCCTCCATCAAACACCTCTCCGCGCTCTTTGTGCCAAGCTGTTTCGCGTCTGTCACGCATTCCCTGCACTGGGCGGGCGATCGGATCATTTCCATGGATAGCGTAACGCGGGCGCAGAGCGGAAGGCGGCGTGCCGGTCGGGCCGCCAATGCGACAGCTAAAAAAAGGGGCCGGTCTTTCGACCAGCCCCCTCTTTTCGAATGGTTCCGTGGAACCGCTCTGGATCTTACGAACCCGAACCCGGACCGTAGGTGATTTCCACGCGACGGTTCTGCAGTTCGCGAACACCGTCTGCGGTCTCGACACGCGGGCGGCTCTCGCCGAACGCTTCGGTCGAAATCACGCCGTCAGGGATGCCCTTCGAGGTCAGGTAAGCCTTGACGCTCGTGTTACGGCGGGCCGAGAGGCCGACGTTATACGAGGCCGAGCCCGACTTGTCCGCGTGACCCGCCAGCATGACCTGGGCGCTGCCGCAGTTGCTGTAGGCCGAGATCGCATTGTCCAGGATGGTCGCTGCGTCGGGCGTGATGTCCGACTTATCCCATTCGAAGAACACGATATATGGTCCAGGGGTGCACTCCGGAGCCGGCGGAGGCGGCGGCGGGGGAGGCGGAGGAGGAGGCGGCGGCGGCGGGGGAGGCGGCGGAGGCGCTGCCGGTTCGCCAAAGTTGTAGGCGATACCACCCAACAGGCTGTGCGAACGCCACCTGGTCGACGACGCCGAACCAGCCAGCGAGACCAGATCGACCTTGCTCTGGTTGAAGAAGCGATATTTGATCGTCGCATCCCAATGGTCGGTGATCGGAGCGCGAATGCCCGCGAGCGCCTGCCATGCGAAGCCCGTGTCCGAGTCTACCGTGGTGAAGCTGTTGATCTTGGTGCGACCGACGCCAGCGCCACCGCCGACAAAGCCCTGGACGCCGTCATCGGGACCAAAGTCCAGCAACGCATTGACCATGAACGACAGGTTAGTGACTTCACCACCCGTGCTGTTGGGGCGGAAGCTGTAGGTCACCCGGTCGATGTCGGCTGTCTTGTAGGACACTTCCGACTCGAGGCGGACGGGACCGAAGTCGTAACCGATCGTGCCACCCACATCGATACCGGTGTCGGTATCGATATTGGCGGTGCTGGGTACGACCCGAGCGATGTTCACGTCGAAGTCTTCAACGATCACGCCACCGGTTTCTGCGCCGATATACCAAGATTTGTCGCGCGCGAAGGCGGGCGTAGCCAACACGGTTGTTGCGAGCGCTGCTGCGAGGGCAAGCTTCCGCATATAATTCCCCTTTCAAAATGGTCACGAAGGACTGCTGAAACCCTCTACCTGCAGCAAAGTTTCATAGCAAGTGCGCAAATGCGAAACCTGTTGCACGAATGTCGCAGTTTTTTTCGGAACCATATCGTTTCTAAGGCGAATTTCCGCCCTTCGCCGCGGCTTCCCGGCCATTTCCAGTTTATGCTGCACCTGCGTAGCGATGCTCGAAAGCCGCGCTCCAGATCAGTCTGTCAGGGCGCGATCAGCCCATGCGCCCGCATCGCGTCCAATATCGCGCCGATCGCGGAACGACTTTCGCCGTCCGCGCTCTCCCCTCCCGCCGGCGTGACGATCGCCGCCTGTCGCCCGGCCAGCACTTGCACGCCGCCCACATAATAGCCGTCCGGCCGCACCGGCGCGTCCGTCCAGTCCCCCGATTCGAACAGGCACGCATGCCCCCGGTCGACGACATGCGCCTCCTGCCCCGCAACCGGCGCGCAAAAGCGCCACCCGCCTGCGGTCCAGCCGGCAATCGCCTTGTCCCGCCCCGCCCATGCCCCCGTGCCGCCGGTCGCGACGATCCAGCATTGCCCCGGCGCGGGATCGGCGGGCGGCACGGTCCGGTCGGCGCTTTCCACGACCGCGCTCGTCAGCATGTCGATCCGTGTCAGCGCTTCATTATGGCTGAATTCCTTCTGCGCCTGCCCCGCCGACAATAGCGGCAGCGCCCAGCGCGCGGTGACCTCCTCGCTCATGCCTTTTCCCCTTTCACACTATGATCGTCGCGGCGCGCCCGATCGCGAAGGTGCCGATCTGCTGGACCTGCGCCGTCAACGGGCCGCCATGCCCCGCCGCCGCATCCTCGGCACGCATCGCCGCGCCATACTGCCACGCCGCCGCCGCCACTTCGGCAACCCGCACGATCGCGTCACCATCGCGCAGCGTCACGCGCCAGGCTTCGCGTTCCTCGCCCAGCGGCGCATCCACGCCATCGGCCCAGCGCCATCCCGCCCGGCTGCGCCGTGTCCAGCGCAGCATCGCGCCCCCCGCACCGTCCGATTCGCGCGCCGGCGACAGCGGCGTCAGCGCCGCGCCATGCACCACGCACTGCGCTGTGGCCGGCTCCGCATCGCCGATCCCGATCGCCAGCATCGACAGCACCCCGCCCACCGGCAGCATGTCGGCGGGCAGCGCAGACAGGCGCTCCGCTTCGATCATCAGGAACGCTTCGCCGGCGGCATGTCCGGTCATCATCGCCTCGGTCCCGCGCCGCCCCCGCCACAGGCGGCTCAGGCGAAACCGGCGCGTTCCGGTCTGCACCACCGACCCGAACTGCATCAGCTCCCCGCCGGCCAGACACAGATTGCCGCCCCGTGCCAACGCCGCATCGTCGGCCAGCTCCGGCGTCATCCAGTCCGCCAGCATCTCGACCTCCATGCTGTTGCGCTGATCGACCAGCAGCGCCGACGCATCGCCCGGTGGCGTGACCACCACGCCCATCCGCGCGGGCAGCGCGGTCTCGCCGACCGGCACCGCTTCGCCACTGCCCGGCGTCACGCTGAACAGCGCCGCCCCGCGCCATCCGTCCGACGCGCCCGCCGCCGCCACGACCACCAGCGGAACCGCCGCCGGCGTATCGCTCACCGGCGGCAGGTCGACCAGCATCAGCGTCGTCGGCCCATGCGGCTGATCGGGCTGCAGCACCGGCGCGCCCGCACTCGCCGTCAGGGCGCGCGCGGGCGCGTCGGTCAGCCGCGTCAGCGTCAGCCGCACGCCCATCGCTTCCCATTCGCTCGCACGCACCTGCCACCGCCCCGCCTGCCCCTCGACGCGGACGACCGCCCCCGGATCGATCGCCAGCGCTTCCCACCCGCACAAGACTGTCAGGCTGCTCCGCTCCGCCCAGGCAGCGGCCAGCCTGTCCTCCGCCAGCGCCCGCGCCGCCGCCGTATCGATCGATGCGGGCGCCTCTATCGCACCGGCGATGCGCCCCACGCCACCCCGCACCGCCTTCTGCACGCCCGCCTGATAATCGCGCGCCGGGTCATAATGGCGCAGCGACAGCGATAGCGGCACGCCCTGCGCTACCGCCCGGCGCTGCTCCACCGCCGTCTCCGCCTTGCCGTTCAGCCGCGCCACGCGCATCGCATGCGTCACCATCGTCTCGACCGCGCCGGGCGCGACCAGCGACAGTCCCGCCGCCGCGTCGCGCAGCGTCAGCCCGAAAATATCGACTAGCGGCTGCAAGGCCGTGCGCGCGTCCGCCCCGCTGGCCGCATAGCCCTGCATCGCGCCATCGACGCCGCCGATCGCGCCCCCGCTCAGCGCCCCGGCAATCGCCCCGGCCATCACCGGCGCATCATCGGCAAAGACCTCGAAGGTCAGCGACGGGATGCGGTTGCCGAAATCGGCCAGTTGCAGATCCTCGAACACCGCATAGGCGATCCCGCGATGCGCCGGCGTCACGCCTATGCCCTGCGCCGCGCCGATCAGCGGATCGACCGGCTGGTCCGCCCCGCCGTCATGCAGCCGGAACGCGCCCAGCGCGCTCTTGAAATCGCCCGCCGCCCCGCGCAGCAAATTGCCGTCCGCCCATATCCGCCCGACCGATCGCACCCGCCGGGCCGACAGCGCCACGGCGAAGCTCGCGGCATAGCTGTAACTGGTCACGCTCGGCTGCCCCTTGCCCCCCCCTTGCTTGACCTTGCTCTCGCGCAGGTCGGTCGCCCAGATCACCGTGCCGGCCACCCGCATCGCCCCGAATATCTGCGGCACCTGCGATCCATAGCTTGACGTCTGCACCTGCAATTCGCTGATTCGCGGCCCCTCGCGCCCCTTGGGCTTCAGCAACACCGCCGAATCGAACGCCCGCCCCGCCAGCGCGCCCAGCGCACCGCCGATCGGCCCGCCGATCGCCGTCCCGACCGCCGTCAAAATCATCGTCGCCATGCCGCTGCTTTCCTTAGGCGTCGCCTTGAGAGAAATCCGTTCGTCCTGAGTAGCCATTGAGCGAAGTCGAAATGGCGTATCGAAGGACCAAGCTAAGCGCTGTCCCGCGCTACCGCCCCCAGCGCCACAGGCTGATCACCGGCCAGGGCGAATCGCCCGGCATCTCGACCACCCGGCCCAGCCCCGCATGGGCGTGGACGAACCCCGCGTCCGTCCGCAGCATCAGGTGGAACTGCGCCGGTCCCGCCCGCACCAGCACCACGTCGCCGGCCCGCACGATCCGCACCCGCCGTAATCCCGCCGCGCGCAGCCCGTCGCCGAACCGCGCGACATCGCCGCCCCGCAAGCCATAGCCATCGGGCGCGCCCCCCTTATGCCCCGCCGCGATCAGCGCGCGGGCCACCAGCCCGACGCAATCCAGCCCGGTCTCCACGCTCCGCCCATGCAGCCGGAACGGCGCGCCGATCGCCGACCGCGCCGCCGCCACGATCCTCTCGCTGCGTGTCATGGCTCAGGCCCC
>CAXUEQ010000050.1:0-2451 GCA_964250175.1 uncultured Sphingobium sp.
ATGAAACGCAACCGTTACTGTCCCAACGCGTTGAGCGCGCAAGCAATGGTGCAGGCAGATCAAGAATATAAGAATATATGTTCGTCATAATTTATAGTGCGATAGTGCACCATATTTCGAATAATCCTTGGAGCAAGATCAATGATCATGAAAGCCGCTACTGGCGCGCCGCTCCAGATTACGTTTCCTCCTATAGCTCCGGCCGCGAGCGGCCCTTGCGCAACAGTCAGGGCCACCGCCGCTGCTTCGCTCGCCTCGACGTGGGAAGCTTTCGTACCAGTGGCGCTTCCCGATGTCTTCCCAAAGTCCAAGGGGCCTGTCCCGGCAGTTCGCAGCACCAGTGGGCAAAAAGGGCGATGGGACGTTGTCGGTCGTAGCCGCTCCGTACACCTAAGCGATGGCAGCACGGTACGCGAAGAGATTATGGTGAGCGACCCAAATGGCGGCGCGCTCCCCACGAATAATCTCGCAACGTTCAGCTACCGCGTCACAGGCTTCTCGGGTGCGATCGGCTTTCTCGCTCAGGAAGCGCATGGCACATGGCGGTTTAATCAAGTCAGCCCTTCCAGGACCGAGATCGAGTGGACCTACATTTTCGTACCGAGAAGTTGGCTGACTTCGGTTCCGCTCCGTTTCATTCTATCAACGTTCTGGCGTGCCTATATGCGCGACGGAATCGAGAATGTCAGGCTTGTCGCCGAACGACAGCATCGATCGAGCGTAAACGCCTCCAGCTAAAGTTTAGACAGGCAAGACGACGGAGTTAACGCGTCCCTTCCGTTCAATGCTCTGCATGTCCTCGAACTGCGCCTCGAACATCTTTGTCTACAGTCAAAGGTCGTGACCGAACGGGCTTATCGCCGACCTTCGCTCCGGAAAGGTGAATAGCAACGTCAAGCCCTCTGACAGCTTCCTTGAAACCTCTCGTTTGAAAATAAAGCCCATTCCATAAGGAAGTCCTTCAGATATCTGGACGATCAATCAAAAGCGACGCCCGCCGGACCGGGTCTCGGTCATCCGGCGGGCGTCGTTCCTTCCGGCTCTGCAGTCCGATGAGCCGGAGGGAAGGGTTAGCGAGGGTGTTCGCCACCGGCACTTTGGCTCTTCGCTTCCTTCTTGACGTCACCCTTCGCCATCGCCGAAGTCAGTGCCTCGCCCGATCCCGATGCGGTGAAGTTGGACGCCGGCAGCGCGGCTATCCGGTCCCCTGTGCGGACCAGCACGCTATCGACGACGCCATTGGCGCGGGTCCGTGCCGATTGCACCGTGCCGATCAGGCGGCCTTTCGCGTCCTGAACGGGCATGCCGGGGCTGATCGCAAACATGCCCGCGCCATTGGCCGCACCACTGCCGGAAAGCGCAAGCTGCCCAAGTCCGCCAGAAGCCATACCCGATCCCATCGCAGATCCGTTCGCCGTGCCGGTACCCGCTGGGCTGGTCGCCGATTGGGCAGCACCGGTCGCGGCGTTGCGTGTCGTACCCACGGCATTGTCGGCACGGCCCTGCGCATTGCCGACCAGCGTACCGGCACGATCGCGCGCGGTTCCGGCCGTATTGGTCACGGCGCTGTGCGTCGTGCCGACGGCGTTGCGGACATCGTTGGTGCCGACCGTGTCGGCAGTGAGGTTGCCGCTACCCGATGCGCCGGCCGAACCGCCCAGCGCGCCGCTGACGGAGCGGTTGAGCGCGCCGCCCGATCCGCTTGCCGCCCCGCTGGCGCTGCCCGAACCCGATCCACCGGCCGAGATGCGACCCGAACGACGATCGATGCTGCGGTCGATCGAGCCGGTCCCATTCAGGCTGCCACCGAGCGATCCGGCACCCATGGTCGATCCCATTCCCCCTATGCCGCCAAGTGTGCCGCCTATGGCACCACCGCCCATCAGGCCACCGCCGCCGCCCAGCAACTGGGCCGAAGCCGGAGTAGCGGCGATCGCGATGCCGAGGGCAAGGGTAGAAATGACAACATGTTTCATGGCGTGTCTCCTTGTTTCAGACGGAATGCATATTGGTCTGAGCAGGAAACGGCAGCCGGTCCGGATTTCATCCCGGTAGGCGAAGAAAAATTTCAATTGATTGAAAATCAATATTTGTTTCTACAAGTTCCGCAGATCAGGCCGTGGCCATATTGCTTGTCCGACCTTTTCGCGCTCAGATTGCGCGCCTCCGCTACCAGAATCGCCAATGCGTGTTTGGGATCGCGTTCGCGCCTTAGCGTGAAAAGTCTTCCCGCCACCAGCGGTGCTGCGAAGGAGGTGCCGCGCACACGCATCACTCCACCCGCGCCGTTGGCCGCGCCCATGTCCGAACCGGGCGCGGCAAAATCAACATGGGTGGCGCGACCGGCCTCGATCAGCGCTTTGTCGTGACGGTCGACGGCGGTCACCGCGATTACGCCGGGGTAGGAGGCGGGGTAGGCGGGCGGAGCGGCGGGGCCATCATTGCCCACGG
>CAXUEQ010000050.1:2461-11866 GCA_964250175.1 uncultured Sphingobium sp.
GGCCGCGACCACTATCACGCCACGCGCCTGCACTTGCCGCACCGCGTTTTCCAACAGCGGATTGCGTGGTCCGACCAGGCTGATCGTGACCACGGGAACATGCGCGCCCACCATCCAGCCCAGCGCACGTGCGATAGCAATCGCGCCGCCACCGGCCGGATCATGGCCATAAACATCAGCGACCCGCAAGGGCGCGCCGGGGGCCGCACCCTTGATGACGCCGTTGCCGACGATCAAGGAAGCGACGGCGGTGCCATGGCCGCCGGGACTTGGCGCGCCTTTTGCGAAGCCATGTTGTTCTATCGCGCCGTTGAGAGAAGGATGCGCGGCAACGCCGCTGTCGATCAAGCCCGCCGCCGATGTGCTGGTCGCCATGCCTGCTCCGGCGAGCGTCGTTCCCATCGCCGGTAACGCAAGGCCGCTCGGGAAATGCAGCACATCGGCGCTGACGTCCGCGCCTGGCGCCAGCTTGCGAATATGCTTGATCGCATCGGACAGGCGCGCATTGGCGGGAAGGGCGATATGCGCGAAAGCAAGATCCAGTCCTTCGATATGGTCGCTTTCCAGCACATAGCCTGCTGCCTGGATCGCCCCGACTTCCCCTTGGGACATGCCGCTCAGAACGACGATATTCCGCGCCGCAGGGCTACCCTGATCGTCGAGCGCCACGGTCTCCCGGTTGCGTCGGGCAAAGTCCGTGAGGCGGCGCGTTCGCGCAGCCAGCAGTTCGCGCACCGCGGTGATCGGCGCATATGTCTCAAGCCGGTCCAGTGGCAGCAGGCCAGTCACTTCATCAACTGCGCCGCCTATGCCGACGCCAGCGACCCCATTGCGCAGCGGCGTATCGAAACCCATCTGCGCGCACGCAAGCCCCGGTAACGCCAGCACGCTTATCAGAATAAGGATGTGACGCCCGCAAATCATGGTTTATCCTTATGCACAGCGCGGCAGCATGAAAATAGCGGTATAAATTTGCCGCGTAGGGATGAAACGTGTGAGCAGTATCGTTTCATCCCTGGAAGAAAAAGGGACGGATAGGCTGAATGGCCTTTGAAAGCGAATTGCTGGCGCTTGTTCCCCGCCTTCGCCGTTTTGCCGCGAGCCTTTCGCGTCATCCGGCCGATGGCGACGACCTGTGCCAGGCCGCGCTGGAACGCGCGCTCAAATCGCGCGCGCAATGGCAGGAAGGCACGCGTCTCGATAGCTGGATGTATCGGATCATGCGCAATTTATGGATTGACGAGGCGCGGGCGCGGCAACGTGCGGCCAGGACATTCGCGCCGGAAGAAGCGGGCGCGCATATAGGGCATGCCGGCGATCGCGACATGGAGATGACGGTCGAACTGTCGGATGTGGGCCGGGCGCTGGCGAAGCTTCCTGACGAACAACGAGAGGCGATCGCCCTCGTGCTGGTCGAGGGCCTTGCCTATAAAGAGGCGGCGGCGGTGCTCGATATTCCGATGGGAACATTGACGTCCCGGCTGGTACGCGGGCGCAGCGCGTTGATCGAACTGATGGGGGAAGCGGCATGAATGGCGATACGCCCCAAATCAGCGAGGAGATGCTGGTCGCCTACGCCGATGGCGAACTGGACGAGATCAGTCTTCGCCGGGTCGAACGCAGGCTGGCGGAAGATGACGCGCTTGCCGCCCGGCTCGCGGCGCATCGCCGTGTCGCCGCGTCGCTCGACAGGGAGTTCGGTTCGCTGGCGCAGGAACAGGTGCCCGAACGATTCCGGATGTTGCTGGAGGAGAGCGTACGGACCGTCTCGATCGCACCGCCGCCGGTAGCGGCTCCCCGGCCGCAGCGCTGGGTGCCCTTCGCGCTCGCCGCCAGCCTCGCGCTGGGGCTGCTGGTCGGACACGGGTTGCATGCGGACGATGCGCCGATCAGAGTGCAGGGCGCACACATGATCGCGCAGGGGGCGTTGGCAAAGGCGCTCGATACGCAATTGGCGTCTGCTCAACCCGCCGATGCCGAGACGCGGATCGGCCTCAGCTTTCGGCGGAAAGATGGCAATTGGTGCCGCAGCTTTACCGGTGGCGCGCTGGCTGGCGTCGCTTGCCGGTCGGGCAGCCAGTGGCGACTGGAGCAGGTCTTGCCGGGGCAGCGGGAGGAAGGGGCGTATCGGCAGGCGTCATCCGGCGATCCCCGCATAGTGGCGACCGTTGAAGAATTGATGGCCGATGCCCCCGCAGATGCAGCGGCGGAAATGCGCGCGCGTGACAGCGATTGGCAGTAGAGCATTGCCACCGAATGAAAAGGGCCGCCCGGTATGTCCGGGCGGCCCTTATCATTTAGCATTGAGTGACTGACGCTCAGGCGTTTTCGGCAGCATCCGCTTCGGCAGGCTGTTCGTCATCGCGGGCCAGAGCGGTTTCGCCCGGTTCCGCGTTGGGATCATAGGCCTCGGTGAAACCGGCCTCGTCCTTTTCGAACAGCGAAGCCAGAACGTCGACGCCGTCCTTCTGCTGCTCGGCTTCCTCGGGCGAACGCGCGACATTCACCTGGATCGTCACGCTGACCTCTGGGTGCAGCGAGACCTTGACGTCGAACAGGCCGAGCGTCTTGATCGGGCGTTCCAGCACGATCATCGATTTGTTCACGCCCTTGACCTTGGCGGCCTCAAGCGCTTCGATGATGTCGCGGACCGAAACCGAACCGTAGAGCGCGCCGGCGTTAGACGACTGGCGGATCAGGACGACCTGGGTTCCGTCAATAGCCGTCGACGCGCTTTGGGCGGTTTCGCGGCGGGCGGCGTTCTCGGCCTCGATGCGGGCGCGGTTCGCCTCGAACACCTTCTTGTTGGCATTGTTGGAGCGCAGCGCCTTCTTGTTGGGAAGAAGGAAGTTGCGCGCATAGCCGTCCTTCACGGTGACGATGTCACCGATCGCGCCCAGCTTCTCGATACGCTCGAGCAGGATGATTTCCATGGGGTCTACTCCCTCACTTCACGATGTAGGGCAGCAGGCCCAGATGACGGGCGCGCTTGATGGCAGTCGCCAGCTCGCGCTGCTTCTTGGCAGACACGGCGGTGATGCGGCTCGGGACGATCTTGCCACGCTCGGACACGAAGCCCTGAAGCAGACGGACGTCCTTGTAATCGATCTTCGGCGCATCCTTGGCGGCGAAGGGGCAGCTCTTGCGGCGGCGGAAAAATGGGCGGGCCATGTCTATAACTCCTTATTCGCCGATTTCGTCGCGGTCGCGACGCGGACCACGGTCAGGACGATCACCACGATCTTCGCGGGGACCACGATCAGGGCGATCGCCACGACCTTCGCCGCGCTCGCCACGGCCACCGCCGCGCGCGTCACGCTCCTGCTTGCGCAGCATGACCGACGGGCCTTCCTCGGCTTCATCGACCTTGATGGTCATGTAGCGGATGATGTCTTCGTTGATCTGGGTCTGGCGCTCCAGCTCGGCCACGACGCCCGACGGCGCGTCGATGTTCAGCAGGACATAATGCGCCTTGCGGTTCTTGGCGATCTTGTAGGCCAGGCTGCGCAGGCCCCAATTTTCGGTCTTGGTGACCTTGCCGTTGTTGTCGGTCACGATCTTGGTGGCGATTTCCGCCAGCGCGTCCACCTGCGCCTGTGCCAGATCCTGGCGCGCAAGGAACACATGCTCGTAAAGAGCCATGGATATACCTCTATGTTGGCCGATCGCTGACGCCGCACCATGCGAACGCCCCTCCGGCTGTCGTCTCAAATCCTCGCATCGCAATGCGAAGCGGGGCCTATGGCGGAAAAGCCCCGCCAATGCAAGCGCCTCCGGGAGGACGTAACCCCGGAGGCGCGGCATGGTCGAAAAAGCGCGTCGCTTAGCGGATCGCGTTGCCGATGACCGCGCCGATCAGGCCGCTGGTGATGGCGATCAGCACCGCGTCGTTGCCCGACCGGACCCAGTGATAGCCACGCGGCGCAGTGCTCAGCCTGTAGGCGCGGGGATTGTCGATCACGCGATAGTTGGTGGCATAGCGGCGATCGAACCGCTGTCCCTTGGCCCAGCGCTGGCCGGGGCGATACCGGTCGCGGCCAGTGTCGCGCGCATCCTGGCGAACGACTGTCTTCGTGACCGTGCGGCCATGCGGACCCTGTTGCACGTCGCGATAGACTTCGCGCTGCGGGGCGGCCTGCGCCTGGGCGGTGATGATCGGCGTGGCGGCGATGGTGGTTGCGGCCAGCGCCAGCAGAAATTTCTTCATGAATTGGTTCCTTTTCCATTTCGGCGCCCGTCTTGGCGTCTGACTATGAAATAGGGCGCAGTTGTCGCTCATCTGTGTCAGGCGCGACCGAATGTGTCGGAAAATGTAACGAAAACAATTTACTATGAATGGATATTCATGTTTCCGCCGCTGCGTTTTTGCGGGCTTTATTGGCGTTCAAGCGCTTAGCTTCGCACATTTCCCGCACATAGAGCATCTATGTTAGCCGGACGCGCAATTAATGGAAACTTTCCTACAGCATGCATTATCCGGCGGTCGAAAGAACCGGAGCAAGCGTAAAGGATAGGCCGTCTGTAGGACAGAGCGTCATCGGCGCATGCGCTATTCATGCCGCAGCGCGTCGATCGGGTTGAGCGACGCCGCCCGCCGCGCGGGAAAATAGCCGAACACCACGCCGATCGCGGCGGAGAAGAGAAACGCCAGCACATTGATCTTCACGTCGAAGATGAAAGGCACCTGCATCAGCGGGGAGATGGCGAGCGACGCCAGCAGGGCGACGCCCATGCCGATCAGCCCGCCCAGGCAGGACAGGACGACCGCCTCGACCAGAAATTGCAGCAGCACTTCGCGCGCGACCGCGCCGATCGCGAGACGGATGCCGATCTCGCGCGTGCGCTCTGTCACCGAGACCAGCATGATGTTCATGATGCCGATGCCGCCGACCAGCAGCGATATGGCCGCGACCGCGCCGACGATCTGGGTCAATATGGTCGTCGTGCTCGTCAGCGTGTCCGAAATCTGCTTGGTGTCGAATATGTTGAAATTGTCGGCGGTGCCGGGCTTGATCCCCCGCCGCTCGCGCATCAAATCTTCCAGCGTGCTTTGCACCGCCGGCGTGTCATAGGCGTCGTCGACCGCGACCATGATGAGGCTGATGTCGCGATTGCCGGTAAAGCGGCGCTGGACGAACTTGATCGGCATGACGACGACATCGTCCTGATCCTGGCCGAAGCCGCCCTGGCCGCGCGTCGTCAGCAGGCCGATCACCTGGCACGAGACGCCCTTGATGCGGAAACGCTTGCCCACCGGGTCGGCGGTGCGAAACAGGTTGGTGCGCAGCGTGGAGCCGATGATGCACACCGGTTTGCCCGCCTCCTCCTCCTCCGGCATGAACAGGCGGCCCGCCTGCAACTTCCATTGCTGCGCCTCGAAATAGGCGGCGGTGGTGCCGTTGACCGTGGTGCTCCAGTTCGACCCTTCGTAGATGCCGGTGCCGCTGGTCTGCGCCTGTGGCGCGACCGCGCGGACGCCGGTGAGCTGGCTGGAGATGGCGGTGACGTCCTCCGGCTTGAAGTCGGGCGGCTTCGGCCCGCCGCCGCCCCGGCCGAAGCCCTGGCCGGGACGCAGTTGCAGGATATTCGCGCCCAGGCTGCTGATCTGCGCGCGCACCGCGGCGGTTGCGCCATTGCCCAGCGTCGTCATGGTGACGACCGCCGCGACGCCGATGATGATGCCCAGCGTGGTCAGGAACGACCGCAGCTTGTGCCGGAAGATCGCGCGAAAGGCGAGGGTGACGGTGGTGCCTAGCATGACTGTCCCTCCCCAAAATCCAGCCTTGTCACCTTGGCGAAAGCCGGCCTGTCCTTTTTTCTCTGCGTCCTCTGCGCCTCTGCGCGCAAATCTTGTTCGCGCAGAGGCGCAGAGGACGCAGAAGGCGGAAAGTAGCGGGATCCCGGCTTTCGCCGGGATGACGGGGCTGGGAACGCGCGGAAATTCGTCACGTCTGTGCCTTTCCAGCGGCTTGGCCCTTTTCGACCCGCTCGACCCGGCCGTCCTTGAAATGCACGATGGTGCGCGCAAAGGCGGCCATGTCGCGTTCGTGGGTGACCATCAGCACGGTGATGCCGCTGTTGCGGTTGAGGTCGGTCAGCAATTCCATGATCTCCACCGACCGTTCCGAATCGAGATTGCCGGTCGGTTCGTCGGCCAGCAGCACATCGGGGCTGGTGACGATGGCGCGGGCGATGGCGACGCGCTGCTGCTGGCCGCCGGACAGTTCGGCGGGGGTATGATCCCACCATTCCTTAAGCCCCACCTTGTCGAGCGCAGCCATGCCCTGTTGGTAGCGGGTTCGCTTGTCCTCGCCGCGATAGAGCAGGGGAAGTTCGACATTTTCCAGCGCGGTGGTGCGCGACAGCAGGTTGAACCCCTGAAAGACGAAGCCCAGATAGCGCCGCCGCAACAAAGCGCGCTGGTCGCGATCCAGATTTTCGACAGGATGCCCCTTGAACAGGAAAGCGCCGGCGGTGGGGACGTCGAGACAGCCCAATATGTTCATCGTGGTCGATTTGCCCGATCCCGACGGTCCCATCACCGCGACGAAATCGCCCCGCTCTATGGCAAGGTCGATCCCCTTGAGCGCCTGAAACTCGGTCGCGCCGCTGCCATAGCTTTTGGTGACGCCGCGCAGGGAGATGATCGGGTCAGTTGCCATTGCCGCCCGCGTTCCGGCGCTGGCCGCCTTGACGCTGGCCCTGGCTTTGGCCATCGCCGTCATCGGGTGCGCCGGTCTGGCCGGCGGCAAGCTGGCCGGTAATGACCTTCATGCCCGGCTTGATGGCGCCCTTCAGGATCGCGGTGCGGGCGCCGTCGCTCTCGCCCACGATCACTTCCACGGCCCGCGGCTTGCCGTCCTCGCCCAGCACATAGAGCGTCTGGCTGCTGCCCGATCCGAAATTGACCTGTTGGGTCGCGCGATTGCCGCGCCCCGGACGCATGACCAGCTTGCCGGCGATCCCGCCGCCGCCCTTGCCGGTCGATGCCGGTTTGAAGCGCAGCGCGGCGTTGGGGACGAGCAGCACGTTCTTGAGCTGCCGGGCGATGATGTCGGCGGTCGCGGTCATGCCGGGGCGCAGCGTCTCGTCCTGATTGTTGACCGACAGCACGGCGGTATAGGCGACCACGCTGTTGGTCGTCGTCGTGGTGGTCGAGGAGGAGGACGTGCTGGCGCTGTTCGACCCGACATTGATGCGATTGACCGTCGCCGGGAAGGTGCGGCCGGGGAAGGCGTCGACAGCGAAGCTTGCCTGCTGGCCGTCCTGCACCTGACCCACATCGGCCTCATCGACCGACACGTCGACTTCCATCTTCTGCAGATCCTCGGCGATCGTGAACAGCACGGGCGCGTTCAGCGATGCCGCGACGGTCTGGCCCGGCTCTATGTCACGCGACAGCACCACGCCGTTCACCGGCGAGACGATCCGCGCCTTCGACAGGTTGGTGAGCGCGGTGCCGAGCTGCGCGCGCGACACATCGACCTGCGCCTGCGCCGCGCGGACGGCGGCGATGGCGGCGGCATTGTTGGACCGTGCGCTGTCCAGTTCGGTCTTCGAAGGCACTTTGCCGTCCGACAGGCGATAGACCTCCTCCTGACGCGACAGGGTGGCGCGGGCGAGGGCGGCCTGTGCCTGCGCCTGACCGACCTGCGCCTGGCTCGCGGCGACCTGCGCCCTGTTCTGGTTCACCGTGTCCTGCAACCGCGAGGTATCGAGCTGGGCGAGAAGCTGTCCCTTCGTCACCTTGTCGTTCACGTCGACATAGACATGGGTGATGAGGCCCGACTGTTCCGACCCGACATCGACCTGATTGACCGGCTTCAGATTGCCGGTCGCCGATACGGTGACGGTCAGGTCGCCCGTGCGCGCGGCCTGGGTCGAATAGCCGGGTTCGTCGCTCCCGCCGAAACAGCGCGACAGCAGGAACAGGACGATAAGCAGCACGACGACGATCGCGCCCCACTTGATCCATCTGGCCCTTGGGCTGACGGGTTTCGCCCCCAGGAAATCGTCGAGATTTTCCGCAGTTTCGGTCATTCCGGCCGTCCATCCATGGTTTGCCATCCGCCGCCAAGGGCGTTGTAGAGCTGCGCCACCGCCGACACGCGGTCGGCGCGCGCGCTGGCCAGTCCGTCGCGCGCGGACAGCAGCGACTGTTCGGTGTTGAGCAGGGTCTGGAAATCGATCAGGCCGGAGCGATACTGGCTGCGCGCGAGGATCGCGCTGTTGTTCGACGCGTCATAGGCGATGGCGAACTGTTCCGCCCGCGCCCTGGCGGACCGGTCGGCGGCCAGCGCATTTTCCACATCTTCCAGCGCGGTCAGCACGCTCGCCTTATAGGCGGCGAACGCGCCTTCGGCGGCGGCACGCTGCGCCCGGACGCGCGATTGCGTCGCACCGCCGTCGAAGATCAACTGGGCGATCCGTCCGAACAGGCTGCCGGTGACGATGTCGGTCAGGCTGCCGATCGCCGTCGCGCTGCTGCTGATGCTGCCCGACAGGCTGAGCGAGGGATAGAGCGCCGCCTGCGCCACGCCGATCCGCGCGGTCGCGGCGGCCAGGCTGCGCTCGGCGCTACGCACGTCGGGGCGCTGGCGCAGCGTGTCGGCGGGGATGCCGGTGGCGATGGCGGCGGGCGGGGTGGGGATCGGCGCCGCCGCCTCCAGCGCGCGTGTCGCTTCGCCCGGCGCCTGCCCCGTCAGCACCGCGATCCGGTTGAGCGCGCCGGCCAGCGTTCGTTCGATCTGCGGGATCGCCGCCGCCTGCTGCGCCAGTTGCGCGCGGGCCTGTTCGGCATCGAGGCTGGAGACCAGCCCCGCCTGCACCCGCCAGCGGGCTATGTCATAATTGTCCTGGCTGGTGCGCAACGTGTCGCGCGCGATCCGCAACCGCTCCTGCGCCAGCCGGGCGTTGATATAATTGGTCACGACCTCGCCGATGATCGCGGTCCGCACGCTGGCGAGGCTATAGCCCGATGCGGCGAGATCGGCCCGGCTCGCCTCGACCGAGCGTGCGATCGCGCCGAACAGGTCGATCTGCCACGCCGCATCCGCGCCTATCGAAAACTGGTTCGAACTGCCGCCGCCGCTGCCGATGATATTGCCGTTGCCGTCGGTTTGAAAACCCGTCGTGCCGCTGCGATAGTTGCGCCCGCCGCTGCCGGTCGCACTGACGGACGGGAGATAGTCGGCCCGCGCCTGTTTCAGCGCTTCGCGCGCCTGTTTGAGCCGCGACGCGGCCTGTGCGATATCGAGATTGCTGGCGATCGCCCGATCGACCGAGATGGTCGCCGAGGTCGCGACGACCGAGAAGCTGCTCCTGGCCGGGGAGAGCGCCTAGCGCGCGCGGCGGGCCAGGCGCTCGGCGTCCAGTATCGTCACGGCGCGGGAGTCGACGCGCATC
>CAXUEQ010000050.1:11876-22042 GCA_964250175.1 uncultured Sphingobium sp.
CCCGATCGACATAGGTGGACAGGAGCGGATCGCCCAGCGCCTGCCACCATTGGCCGAGCCGCGCGTCGTCGGTCGCCGCCGCCGGCCCGGTCGCATAGGCGGCCGGCACGCCCAGTGCGCCAGCCTCGGGCCGCCGGTAATCCGGCCCGGCGGCGCAGCCCGACAGCAGCAGCAGCGCGGTTCCGGTCATGAAGCTGTAGGGGTGGCGCACTCTGGTCCTTCGCTTGGGCGATCGCCGGTTCGCGCAGCATAGGCTTGCGTCAGGCGATCCGTCTATCTAGGTCGTGCCGAAACCGGCCATCCGCCTCAATGGCATTTGTGTCGTAAAGTGTAACATGGATTTTGAAAGAGGATCGGGCGATGCGGGCATTTCTGTTTCCGGGGCAGGGCAGCCAGTCGGTCGGCATGGGCGTCGCGCTGGCCGACGCCAGCCCCGCCGCGCGCGAATTGTTCCAGGAAGTGGACGACGCGCTGGGCCAGCATCTGTTCCGCATCATGCGCGAAGGACCGGACAGCGACCTGACCCTGACCGAGAATGCGCAGCCCGCGATCATGGCCAACGCACTGGCCACGCTGAAGGTGATGCAGGCCGAGGGTGGACTGAACCTCGCCGAAAAGGCCGATTGCGTCGCCGGCCACAGCCTGGGCGAATATAGCGCGCTGTGCGCGGTGGAAGCGTTCGACCTGCCGACCACCGCGCGGCTGCTCAAGCTGCGCGGCCGGGTGATGCAGGCCGCGGTGCCGGTGGGCGAGGGCGCGATGGCGGCGCTGCTGGGCGCGGATATAGACAAGGCGCAGGCTCTGGCCGAAGCTGCCGCGCAGGGCGAGGTCTGCACCGTCGCCAACGACAATGATCCCGGCCAGGTCGTCATCTCCGGCCATCGCGGCGCGATCGAGCGGGCGATCGCGCTGGTGAAGGAGCATGGCATCAAGCGCGGCGTGCTGTTGCCGGTCTCCGCGCCCTTCCACTGCCCGCTGATGCAGCCCGCCGCCGACGCGATGGCACAGGCGCTGGCGGGGGCGGCCGTGTCCACGCCGTTGCTGCCGGTCTATGCCAATGTCCTCGCCGCGCCGATCGCCGACCCGGACGCGATCAGGCAAAGGCTGGTCGAGCAGGTCACCGGCCGGGTGCGCTGGCGCGAAACCATCGCCGCGATGTGGGCGGCGGGCGTGACCGACTTTGTGGAGGTGGGCGGAAAGGTGCTGGGACCGATGGTGAAGCGCATCGCGCCGGACGCGACGATCAACAGCGTGGTGACGATGGACGACATCGAAGCAACGCTGGCGCGGCTTTGAATTAATTTATCGCGCAGAGGCGCAGAGAACGCAGAGAGACTGTGCGGCAAATCGATGAGATCACCCGTGATGTAATTGGCGTTGCGATGCAGATGCATCGCGATCTCGGGCCTGGGCTGCTTGAAAGCGTCTATGAAATGGTACTGGCGGCGAAATTGGTCCGTTTGGGCTACAGGATCGATCGGCAGAAGCCGATCAATATCGAATTTGAGGATATGCAGTTCGAGGCTGCTTTTCGTATCGACATTTTGATCGATGACAGATTGATTGTTGAGATCAAGTCGGTCGAGCAACTTCATAAAGTGCACGCCAAACAATTGCTGACCTATCTTCGATTGACCCGGCAGCCCGTTGGACTGATTCTGAATTTTGGCTGTGAAACAATGAAAGAAGGCATCCGGCGCCTTGTCAATAACCATGCAGACTCTGCGCCCTCCGCGCCTCTGCGCGAAAATTTATAACGGAGTAGATGACCATGTTCGACCTTACGGGAATGACCGCCCTCGTCACTGGCGCGTCCGGCGGGATTGGGTCCGCCATCGCCAAGGCGCTCGCCGCGCAGGGGGCGACGCTCGCGCTGTCGGGCAGCAATGCCGGCAAGCTTGAGGCTTTTGCGACGGAATTGGGCGGGCGGCACAGGACCCTCGTCTGCAACCTCTCCGACCCCGCCGCCGTCGATGCCCTGGTGCCGCAGGCGGTCGAGGCATTGGGGGGCAGGCTCGACATCCTTGTCAACAATGCCGGCGTCACGCGCGACAATCTGGCGATGCGGATGAAGGACGAGGAATGGTCCGACGTCATCTCGGTCAATCTGGAGGCGGCCTTCCGCCTCTGTCGCGCCGCTGCCAAGCCGATGATGAAGGCGCGTTTCGGCCGCATCGTCTCGATCACCTCGATCGTCGGCGTCACCGGCAATCCGGGACAGGCCAATTATGCCGCATCCAAGGCCGGCCTGATCGGCCTGTCCAAGGCGCTGGGCCAGGAACTGGCGACGCGCGGCATCACCGTGAACTGCGTCGCCCCCGGCTTCATCCGTTCGGCGATGACCGATGCGCTCAACGAAACGCAGACCGCCGCGATCAACCAGAAGATTCCCGCCGGAAAGCTGGGCGAGAGCGATGACATCGGCGCGGCCGTGGTCTATCTGGCCAGCAGGGAAGCCGGCTATGTTACCGGCCAGACGCTGCACGTCAATGGCGGCATGGCGATGATCTGAGCAAGGATATGATCGAGCGTTAGTGTTGGGGCAAAGGCGGCATATCGGCTATTTCTTGCCTCTTGCCACCTGCGCCCCTTGCCAGTAGGGCGGGCTGAACAGATATTCATGTCCACCGCATACTCAAAGAAGAAGGACCACCCATGAGTGAGACCGCGGATCGCGTTAAGAAAATCGTCGTCGAGCATCTGGGCGTAGAAGCCGAGAAGGTTACGGAAGACGCCAGCTTCATTGATGATCTTGGCGCGGACAGCCTCGACATCGTCGAACTGGTCATGGCGTTCGAGGAAGAATTTGGCGTCGAAATTCCCGACGATGCCGCAGAGAAGATCGGCACCGTGAAGGATGCGATCGATTATATCGACAGCAAACAATAAGGATCGCCGGGTCCGTCCCTGACGGGGCGGAGCGGACGATCGTGCGCAAACGGCTCTCTGGCCCCGGCAAAACCGGTGGATGGGGGGCCGTTTCGCTGTCAGTGATTACATATCTCCGTTCGGTCTTAGCGAAGTCGAAGACCTGCACTGAACGAATGAAGTGCCTTTGACTTCGCTCAGGTGAAGGCTTCGACAAGCTCGGCCTGAACGGATATGGGGAAGATCCCCAAAAATGGTGGAGCAAGGATATGCGTCGTGTCGTGGTAACCGGTCTGGGCATGGTGACGCCGCTGGGCGCTGATGTCGAAACCGCGTGGAAGAATATCCTCGCGTCCAAATCCGGCGCGGCCACCATCACGCGCTTCGATGCGACCGACTATGCGTGCGACTATGCGTGCGAGGTGAAGCCCGCCGACCACCCCTATGGCTTCGATCCCAACTTGCGTGTGGACCACAAGGTTCAGCGCCAGGTCGATCCGTTCATCATCTATGGCATCGACGCCGCCGGCCAGGCGCTGGAGGATGCCGGTCTGACCGACATGCCCGAAGCCGAACGCTTCCGCGCGGGCGTTTCGATCGGCTCGGGTATCGGCGGCCTGCCGGGTATCGCCAGCGAATCGATCGTGCTGGAGACCAAGGGTCCAAAGCGCGTCTCTCCCCATTTCGTCCATGGCCGCCTCATCAACCTGATCTCTGGCCAGGTCTCGATCAAATATGGGCTTATGGGTCCGAACCATGCCGTCGTCACCGCCTGCTCGACCGGCGCGCACTCGATCGGCGACGCGGCGCGGATGATCGCCATGGACGATGCCGACATTATGCTGGCGGGCGGCGCGGAGGGTGCGATCTGCCCGATCGGCATCGCCGGTTTCGCGCAGGCGCGCGCCTTGTCGACCGGTTTCAAGGATGCGCCCGAGCGCGGCAGCCGTCCCTATGACAAGGATCGCGACGGCTTCGTGATGGGCGAGGGCGCGGGCGTCGTCGTGCTGGAGGAATATGAACATGCCAAGGCGCGCGGTGCGAAAATCTATGCCGAAGTGATCGGCTATGGCCTGTCGGGCGACGCCTATCATGTCACCGCGCCGCATCCCGAAGGGTCGGGCGCGTTTCGTTCGATGGAAATGGCGATGAAGAAGTCGGGTCTGGCGCTGTCTGACATCGACTATATCAACGCCCATGGCACATCGACGCCGATGGGCGACGAGCTGGAACTGGGCGCGGTCAAGCGGCTGTTCGGCAGCGCCATGGAGACAGTGTCGATGTCCTCGACCAAGTCCGCCATCGGCCATCTGCTGGGCGGCGCGGGTGCGGTGGAGAGTATCTTCTGCATCCTGGCGCTGCGCGACCAGATTGTTCCGCCCACGCTCAACCTGGAAAATCCTTCGGATAGCTGCGTCGGCGTGGATCTGGTGCCGCTGGTCGCCAAGGAGCGCAAGGTGAAGGCGGTGCTGAACAACAGCTTCGGCTTTGGCGGGACCAACGCCACGCTGGTGATGAAAGCGGTTTGATCGGGATGAGGCTGCCCTCTCCCATCCTCCCCGGCACGGGGAGGGAGACCATGCGCAGCAGGGCGGAGGGGGCTATCGGTAAAGAGCGCCGCTTTCAAACGAAAGCCCCCTCCACCACGCTCTTCGAGCGCGGTCCCCCTCCCCGGCACGGGGAGGAATAATGGTCATGCGCCGTCTCGGCTGCCTGATCCTCGTTATCGGTTTAGCCGTGGCGGCCTTCGTCGCCTTTCGTTTCGTCCATGGCTGGTCCGAAGCGGGTCCCGGCGATCACGCTACGACCGTCGTGGTGGGCGAGGGCGCGACGCTGACAAGGGCGGCGGTGCAACTGAAAGGGTTGGGCGCGATCCGCTCCGCCGATGCCTTCCTGGCCCGCGCGAAGATTTTCGGGTCGCGCGACCCGATCAAGGCGGGTGAATATCGTATCCCCGCACATGCCAGCAATGCGGACATATTGAAGCTGTTGCAGGGCAATCGCACGGTCGCCCGCCTCATCACCATTCCCGAAGGCATGCCGTCGATCCTGGTGCAGGAACGGCTGATGGCGGTGAAGGAACTGACCGGCGCTATTCCGGTCCCGGCGGAGGGCAGCGTCCTCCCCGACAGCTATGCCTATGACAAGGGCGAGAGCCGCGCGGTCGTGCTGGCGCGGATGCAGAAGGCGATGGCCAGGGCGCTGGACGATATGTGGAAAGACCGCAGCTCGGCTACGGTGGTCGGGACGCCGCGGGAAGCGGTCATCCTGGCCAGCATCGTCGAGAAGGAAACCGCGCTGGCCAGTGAACGGCCGATGGTCGCCGGCGTCTACAGCAACCGCCTGCGCGCGCATATGATGCTACAGGCCGACCCGACGATCATCTATCCGATCACGAAAGGCAAGCCGCTCGGCCGCCGCATCCGCAAGTCGGAAATCGCGGCGGTCAACGACTATAACACCTATGCCATGGTCGGTATGCCCAAAGGCCCGATCGCCAATCCGGGGCGGTTGTCGATCCTCGCCGTGCTGAACCCGGCCCCGACCCATGCGCTTTATTTCGTCGCGGACGGGAAGGGCGGCCATATTTTCGCCGACACGCTGCAACAGCATAATGCGAATGTCGCCAAATGGTTCGAGATCCGGCGCGCGCGCGGCGAACTATAAGGCTGTTATCGCAGCCAGCCCTTCGTCCTGGCCGCATAGCTGTAGAACAGTTCGACAAAGCCCATCAGGATGATGAAAGCCGGAAAGGCCGCCGTCACCCAGCCACGCACCGCGAGTATGTCTGTGCCCAGGAAAATGTGGACGAACTGTGCGATCGTGGCGATCAGCGTTACCGCATAGAGCGGCACGGCTATCTTGCGTTTGGCCAGCAACAGAATCGACGCCAGCGTCCCGATCCACACGGCGACCGCATAGCAGGCCCAGGTCCATGTCGGCATCTCGCTGAACAATTTGGCCTGATAGAAATCGGTCCGGGCGAGCGCGTTTAGATCCTGGGTCACCTGCATCAGGTAGGCGGCGTCGCCCATCAGGCTCCATGCCAGAAAGACGATAGCGACGATCGTGAAGCTTTTCGGTGCGGTCATGGCTCACTCCCCCTAAGTGATACGGCAAGTCTGCGCGCGGCGACTTGCCTGCGCAAGCGGTAATTTTAATCGGAAAAGCCGATCAGTCTGGCCTGTTTCATTCATTTGCTGACTTGAACTTTCCGACCCTAAAGCGCTTTCATCGCCAAGCCAGTCGCAGGAGTTTAAGACATGCTCAATCGCACCGTTCCAGACGTTACGCTCAAGACCCGTGTGCGGGACGAGAGTATCGAAGGTCCCAATCCCTTCCGCTGGCAGGACGTCCAGACCGGGGCGCTCTTCAAGGGCAAGCGCATTGTCGTCTTCTCGCTCCCCGGCGCCTTCACCCCCACCTGCTCGACCGAACAATGCCCGGCGTTCGAGCGTTTTTACGACGATTTCAAGGCGGCGGGCGTCGACGAAGTCTACTGCATCTCGGTCAACGACGCCTTCGTCATGTATCAATGGGGCAGGCATCTGGGTGTGCAGAAGGTCAAGCTATTGCCGGACGGTTCGGGCGATTTCACCCGCCGCATGGGGATGCTCATCAAGAAGGATCATCTGGGCTTCGGCGATCGTAGCTGGCGTTATGCGATGGTCGTCGATGACGGCACGGTCACGGCCTGGTTCGAAGAGCCGGGCATCAACGATGACGGCAGCGACGAAGACCCTTATGAGAAATCCGCGCCCGAGCCGGTGCTCGAATGGGTCAAGGCCAATCCGAAGGGCTGATGTCCATTACCGCGCCCATCATCCTGACCGCGACGATGGGCGCGGCCGACTTCGCCCGGATGGATGGGCTACGCCGCGCGCATTTTCCGCCGGAGCGGAATGTCGTCCCGGCGCATATCACGCTGTTCCACCATCTTCCGCCCTCGGTAGAACCGGAACTGCTGGATCGCATGAAGGCGCTTTGCGCCGCACCTGCGCCATGCGCGATCGTCGGCGGCGTCCTCCATCTGGGGGGCGGGGTCGCGTTTCGGATCGACAGCCCGGAGCTGCTGGCGATACGCCAAACGCTCGCCAGCGCCTTTCACGGGCTGCTGACCCCGCAGGATAGCGCGACGCCGCGCTTGCACCTGACCGTCCAGAATAAGGTGCGCGCGGAGGTCGCCAAGGCGCTGTTCGACGCAATGCGCGCGGATTTCGTCCCGCGCCCGCTCGTCATCACCGGCCTTGCGGCATGGTATTACAAAGGCGGGCCGTGGGAACCCATCCGCGCCATGCGCTTTCGCGGTGAGGCAAGAGGCTAAGCCAGCCCCGCTTCCTTGAGCGGAACCCCCGCATCGGCCAGTTGCGCCTGATCCAACAGCGCGCCCGACACGATATGCGCGCGCCCCTGCACATAATCCTTGACCATATTGACGCAATCGAGCGCGATCAGCTTCCCGGCCTTCAGGTAGAGAACGGAGAAGCTGCGCGTCGCCGGGTCGCCGCGCAATATCGCCGTATCATGTCCGGTCGAAAGGCCGACCGTCTGGAGCTTCAAATCATATTGGTTCGACCAGAACCAGGGCACCGCGTCATATTCGACCGGTTTGCCAAGGATGTGCTGGACCGCGACCTTCGCCTGGTCATTGGCGTTCTGCACCGACTCCAGCCGGATCTGCGCGCCGCGCGCAAAGCCGTTGGCATGCGCCGCGCAATCGCCCACCGCATAGATGTCGGGCAGGCTGGTGCGGCAATAGGCATCGACATCGACGCCGTTGCCGCCGACCGCGCCCGCCGCGATCAGCGGTCCGGTCTCGGGAATGATGCCGATCCCGACGATGATCATGTCGGCCGCGATCCGTTCGCCGTCCGCCAGGATCACGGCGGTGGCCTTGCCATCGGTCGCTTCGATCGACGCCACCATCGCCCCGGTGCGCAGGTCGACGCCATGCGCGCGATGTTCCGCTTCGTAGAAACGCGAGAGATCCTCTCCGGCCACGCGCGCCAGCACCCGGTCGAGCGCCTCCAGCAGCGTCACGCTCTTGCCCAATTTGGTCAGGACCGCCGCAGCCTCCAGCCCGATATAGCCGCCGCCGATCACCGCGACATGGCCGACCGAATCGAGCTTGCCCATGATCGCGTCGACATCCTCGCGGCGGCGGACGGCATAGATGCCGCTGGCGTCGCTGCCGGGGCAGGACAGCAGGCGCGGCGTGCCGCCGGTCGCCCAGATCAGCTTGTCATAGCCGATCTCGCTATCATCGCCGATGGTCACGATCTTCGCTTCCGCGTCGACTTTCTTGACCCGCTGGCTCAACCGCAGGTCGACATTGCGCTCGCCCCAGAAGGCATGGGGGCGGATCAGGATACGCTCGAACGGCTTGTCGCCGGCCAGATATTCCTTGGACAGGGGCGGGCGTTCGTAAGGCGGCTCTTTCTCGTCGCCGATCAGGCCAACCGAGCCTTCGAACCCCAACTGGCGCAACTGGATGGCGGCCTGCGCCCCCGCATGACCTGCACCAACGATCAGCACATCGTAAAAGCTCATCCGTCCTCACCCGCTTTTTTCAGTCGTTACCGCGTCATTGGCGCGCTTTGGCGGTCAAGGCAAGGGAGGGATGCGGCATCGCCCTGCGGCGGCGACAAAGGGCGGTTGACCATGGCTGTCGCCCTGCGTATAGCGCGCCCTCACCGCGCGGCATTCGACGCCGTGGCGGGCCTTGCAGGGCTGATGGCGTACAGCCGAATGGCCGACCGGGGCGGAGTAGCTCAGCTGGTTAGAGCGCGGGAATCATAATCCTGATGTCGGGGGTTCAAGTCCCTCCTCCGCTACCATGTCGTCGAAAACGCGGTTACGCATGTTTTGCTTTTCGTCCGACGCCTTCCGGTGCATGGCTCATCCATGACCGGCGAAGGTTCGCACCCTATCAGTCCTTTGGAACATGTGTATCGGGAGCATCGCCACGCGTTGTTGCGTTTCCTGACGGCGCGAACGGGCGATGCGGGCGAAGCGGAGGATTTGCTCCAGGATCTGTGGCTCAAATGCCAGCAGCATGGCGGCGAAGCGGTCGCCAACGGGCGGGCCTATCTGTTCCGCATGGCGCAGAATCTGGTGGTGGACCGGGTGCGGGAGCGGCAACGCCGGATGCAGCGCGACCGGCGTTGGCAGGAGCAGGGCGGCGGCTTTGCCGTCGCCGGTGTCGAGCAGGCCGACAGCAGCCGCAATGCGGAAGAGGCGATGCTCGACCGCGAGGAAGCGGCGCTTCTGGCCTCGGCGATCGGCAACCTGCCGGATGGCGCGCGAAGGGCGTTCCAACTGCACAAGATAGAGGGGCTGAGCCATGGCGAGGTCGCCGCCCGACTGGGCATCAGCAAGAGCGGGGTGGAAAAACATCTGGCCGTGGCGATGAAATATTTGCGTCGCGCTTTTCTGGACTGAGGTATGACAGTTTGATGACGTCAAAGACTCCGGGGCCGGTGAAAAGGAAAGCTCGCCATGGCGGCGCAAGCGAACAGGGACGATCCGATATTTGAGGAAGCGCTGGCATGGCAACAGACGCTTGAGGAAGATAGCGCGGATTGGGATGGCTATACGGCGTGGCTGGAGGCTGATCCCAGACACCGGTCGGCGGCCGACGCGATCGCATTGCTGGATGATGCGATAAGCAGGCATGGTCCAGCGCTCGGCGCGATCATGGCGGAACGAGACCGGCCGATGCTATCGAAATTTCACAAGCGGAAGCAATGGTTTGCCGGCGCTGTCGCTGCGGCGATCGCCTTGGCCATCGGCGTGCCGACGCTGTTGCGACCCGAACCAGTGACGATCTATCAGACCGGCGCCGGGCAAGGCCGCACCATCGCACTGGCCAATGGTGCGACAATATCGCTCGCCCCCCGGAGCCGCATGACGGTCGCCGGCAAGGCGGGCAACGCCATCGCGCTCGTGAACGGCGAGGCCTATTTCGACGTGCGGCATGATCCGGCAAGGGCGCTGGCGATCGACGCGGGCGGGCTGCGCATCCGCGATATCGGCACGCGGTTTTCGATCAATCTGTCGCGCGATTCGGTCCGGGTCGGCGTGTCCGAAGGGCAAGTAACGGTCGCGCCGCCATCCGGTGCTGCGACGAATGTGCCGGCCGGTCATCAATATCTGGCATCGGGTGGCGATGCGCGCATGTCGGCGGTCGCGTCCGGCGATGTCGGTAGCTGGCGCACGGGTCGTCTGACCTATTCCGGGGTGCCGCTTTCTCTGGTGGCGGCCGACATCTCCCGCTACGCAGGCACGCCGGTGACGGT
>CAXUEQ010000051.1:0-21852 GCA_964250175.1 uncultured Sphingobium sp.
CTTCCGGCGTCATCCCGCCGTCACCGGTCGTGGTCGAGGTGCCGGCAATGGTCGCGCCGCGCCCGAGCGCCTCCTTGGCCTGCGCCGACAGCGATCCGAAGCTCATCCCCGCGATCGTAACGGGTATCTTGAGGTGGATCGGCTTCTTGGCGAAGCGCGTGCCGAGCCAAACGTCAGTCGCGCATTTCTCGCGATAGCCTTCGAGCGGATAGCGCGAGATCGATGCCCCCAGGAATAGCAGGTCGTCGAAGTGCGGCAACGCCCGCTTCGTGCCCGCGCCCCGGATATCGTAGATGCCGGTCGCCGCTGCACGGCGTATCTCCGCCATGCTATGGGGGTCGAACGTCGCCGACTGGCGCGGCAAGGTGCGGGGAATGTTGGTCAGGTCCATGCGTACCCTCAATAGGCCGAAGCGTTGTCGACGTGGAAATTATAGAGCTGGCGGGCCGAGCCATAGCGGCGGAAGTCGTCCACTCCGACCTCTTCACCGACACCCGCGGCGTCGAGCAGGCGACGCAGGTCGGCGCGGTGCTCTTCGCGCAGTTCCTTTTCAATACAGTCCGCGCCAAGGCTCTTGACCTCGCCGCGGACATACAGCTTCGCCTCGTAAATCGAATCGCCGAGCGCGTCGCCGGCGTCGCCCAGCACGACCAGCGATCCCGATTGCGCCATGAACGCGCTCATCGGACCGATCGAACCCTTCACGACGATGTCGACGCCCTTCATCGAAATGCCGCAGCGCGCCGAGGCGTTGCCGTCGATCACCAGCAGGCCGCCATGCGCGGTGGCCCCGGCCGACTGGCTGGCGTCGCCCTGCACATGGACCTTGCCCGACATCATATTTTCGGCGACCCCGACCCCGGCATTGCCCTCGACGATGACCGTCGCCTGCTGGTTCATACCCGCGCAATAATAGCCGGCATGCCCGGATATATTCACCGTGATCGGCGCATTCAGCCCTACCGCGAGCGCATGCTGGCCGCCGGGATTGAGCACCCGCCATGCGGTCTCGTTCGTTGTTTGGGGCAGCGCCTGAAGCTGGGCGTTGAGCGCGCTACGACCGGTTTCGGTAAGATCAACCTGCTGCATCACTGGCGCTCCCAGGCATAGACGCGCGCCGGTTCAGGCTCGAACACGCGCGCATTCGCGATACCCGGTAGGCCGACCAGCGCACGATATTCCGACGCGAATGCGACATAGCCATCGGTTTCCGCCATGACGGCCGGCTTGCAGGAGATCGGATCGCGCACCACGGCGAAACCATTCTCGGTGCCGACGACGAAAGTGAAAAAGCCGTCGAGATCGTCCAGCCCGGCCTCCAAGGCCTGAGCCAGCGTCGCGCCTTCGCGCATCTTCCAGGTGAGGTAGCCAGCGGCAACCTCGCTGTCGTTATCGGTCTCGAAGCGGATGCCCTCTTTCGCCAACGTGCGGCGCAGACTGGCATGATTGGAAAGCGACCCGTTATGCACAAGACATTGGTCCGCACCGGTCGAGAAAGGATGCGCACCGGCGGTGGTGACAGCGCTTTCAGTCGCCATGCGGGTATGGCCGATGCCATGACTGCCCGCCTTTTGCGACAGACCAAAACGGCGCGAGACGTCGGCAGGCAGGCCGACTTCCTTGTAAAGCTCGATCCGGCGCCCGGCACCGATAATCGCGACGTCCGGGCGGTTCATAGCAATCCAGTCGCGCGCGGCGTCCTGCTTCGTTTCCGGCAACGTCAGGACGCTATGGGTATCGTGCGGCGCGGCTGTCACGGAGACGCCAAGCGCTTCGCCGAGCGTAACCGCCAATGCCTCCACGCCGCTTCCGCGCACGGTGATCTTCGCCTGCCCCCGCGGAACATCGCTGTAGATCGCGAAACCGGCGCTGTCCGGACCGCGATCGGTCATGACCTCCAGCATATCCGCGAGCATCGCGCCAAGCTGCGGCTCAAGCGCACGATCTTTTAGAAACAGTCCGACAATCCCACACATTTGCCCTGTCACGCCTTTCGTTGCAATTGCCACGTTTTATGCAGATTACCATATCATGTCAATTGAAGAGAAGTTTTTTTTCTTTTTAGGAAAGTCACTTCATGCCGCTATTTTTGCTGTAAATTCATCCATCCGCTGCAGATACCAGTTGATGAAGGCGATCACGAAGCGCTCGGACTCCGGTGCATAAGGCCCCGGCCGATAGCCCGCGCCATTGACCCCGGCCTGATTATTCTCGGCCAGCGCCCGGTCCTGCCGATTGGTTTGATCCCAGACGTGGATCAGGCGATCGACATCGTAATCGACGCCCTCGACCGCATCCTTGTGCACGAGAAACTTGGTCGTCACCCGCGTATGAAGAGTGGACACAGGCTCGACATTGATCATCACCGCGCAATCGCCGCTGGAATGGCAGAAATTGGCGGGTTCGATTGCCCAACGCAGCGAACCGACATTGCCGCCGTTAAGATCAGTCAGCCGCTTGGAGACCAAAGGCGTGCCATCCATTGAAAAGGACACAGCCCCCTCGATCAACGGTATCCGTCCGACCTGCCACCAGTCGCTTTCCACCGACGGCTGATCGAGTCCGGCCGCACGCATCTGTGCCTGAAAAGCGCTTTCGCCATGCTCGACAAAGCCCTCGCCTTCGGCGAAATCGGAGAGCGCAAAAACATTTTTAAGTTCAGGGTGACAGGCTTCGCAATGGTTGCACTCGCGGCCATTCTCCATCACCAGTTTCCAGTTGGCGACGTCTTCCATAACCTCGATATGCGCCACTTTCCCGTCGCGCAGATTATGCGGCGACAGCGCCGCCTCCAGCGTTTGGCGAAAGGGTGCGAAATCGGGCACGTCATCGCTAAGCGCCGCGTAGATGCAGCCGGCGACGACTTCGACACGGATCGGTATCAGGCCATGCGCGCCACGATCGAAATCAGCGGCCATGCGCGGGGCGGCGAGCAGGCGGCCGTCGAGGTCATAGGTCCATTGGTGATAGGGGCAGACGATTCGCGGCACCCGCCCCGCGCCGTCCTGGCACAATTTGGAACCACGGTGCCGGCAACTGTTGAAGAAACCGACGATCCCATCGCTTTTGTCGCGCAGTATAAGGATCGGGCTACCGCCGACAGTCATCGCCAGATAAGCGCCCGGCCGGTCCAGTTCGACCTCGAAGCCGACCATGGTCCAACTGCGATGGAAGATCGCCTGCATCTCCAGCGCGAAGATTTCGTCACTGACGTAGAAAGGCTGCGGCAGGCTGTGTCCCGGTTTCCGTTCCGCAAGCAGTTGCCGGATCGACGGGCGTTCGAGGGCACTGGCATGCACGGTCATATAAGCAGCCTCACAGTTGCCGCGTCAGGCGGTATCGTTCACCGCAAAACGTGCGCGGGCGTTCAGTATCTGGGTAAGATTGCCCTCCGCCCAGTGCGTAAGCTGACCGACAATCCCCGCCAGACCCTCCCCCAACGGCGTCACGGCATATTCGACCGTGACTGGAACGGTCGCGATCACAGACCGGGTTATCAACCCGTCGCGCTCCAGATTCTTGAGAGTCTGCGACAACATCTTTTGTGAAATACCGCCAATATGCTTGCGCAAGGCGTTGAAGCGCAGCGGACCGCCCGCCAGACTGTTGATTATCAGCACGGCCCATTTGTCGCCGATGCGGTCGAGCACCAGACGGGCCGGACATTGCGGGTTCAGCGTGTCGCCACGTTCAGACGCCGGGATCATCACGGTATCTCCAAGGTTAGCAGGTGTGGCCAAGGTGCGCTCTTGTCATCGCGCTTTCGATACGACATCTGGTATCCATTAGTCACCTGAAAGGATCATTCATGAAAGTTGCCCTCATTGGCGCCACCGGTCGCGGCGGCTCCTGTATTCTCGACGAACTCGTCTCGCGCGGTCATCAGGTGACCGGGATCGCCCGCAATGTTGATTCGCTTGACGGGCGTGACAGCGTGACCGCGAAACAGGGCGACGCCACCGACGGTCCCGGCCTTACCGCGCTGCTGCAGGGCCATGACGCGGCGATCAGCGCTGTGCAGTTCGCGCCGACCGACAGGGAGACGCTGATCGGCGCGGTCAAGGCGTCGGGCGTGCCCCGGTTCTTGGTGATGGGCGGCGCGGCCAGTCTTGAGACCGCCGACGGCTCAAAGCTGATCGACAGCCCGCATTTCCCGCCGGAATATGAGACCGAGGCGCGCGCCGCGATCGCTTTCCTTGCGGCGCTAAAGGGCGAATCAGCGCTTGACTGGACCTTCCTGTCGCCCGCCGCGCTGATCGAGCCGGGTGAACGCACGGGCAAATTTCGCATCGGCGGTGACAAGCTGTTGACCGACGCCGATGGCAACAGCCGCATCAGCTTCGCCGACTATGCGATCGCGCTGGTCGACGAGCTGGAGCAGAACGCGCATTCGCGCAAGCGCTTCAGCGTTGCCTATTAAGACAATGGCGACAACCGGTCCGGCGGATGATCTACGTGCCCGACTTCGCCGGCCCGGATTGTTGCTTTCCTGGTTCTGCATGGGATCGGTGCCGCTTATCGAGATCGGCGCCGCACGCGGCTTCGACGCGGCGGTGATCGATCTCCAGCATGGCCTGTGGGACCGGCTGTCGACGCATCTGGCGGTCAGCGCGCTGGGCGAAGTGCCGGCCATTGCGCGGGTTGCCGCCAACAGCGCGGCGGCGATCGGCGAGGCGCTCGACAGCGGCGCGGCGGGGGTGCTCGTGCCGCTGGTCGAAACGGCCCAGCAGGCGCGCGACGCGGTGGCGGCGGCGCATTTCCCGCCCGTCGGCATCCGCTCCGGCGGCGGGGTGCGACCGCTGTCGCTCGGCTTTGCGGACTATGTAGCGCGCGCATCCCGCCCCCTGATGGGCGTGATGATCGAGACGGCGCGCGGCGTCGAGGAAGCGGCGGCGATCGCGGCAACACCCGGCATCGACCTGATACTGATCGGCACCGGCGATCTCGCGCTGTCGCTCGACTGCTTCCCCACCATCGATGCGCGGCTGGAGCAGGCGTGCCAGCAGGTGCGCGCGGCTTGCGACGAAGTTGACATGCCGTGTGGTATCTTCACCCCGACGGCCGAAGCGGCGCGGCAGCGTCTCGACGAAGGCTTCGCCGCGAGCGTTGCAGCCTACGACATCGGTATCGTCGCCCAAGGGTTCGCGGCGGCGAGCGCCCTCGCCCGGCCTGACGCGACACAGGATATTCGAATGAAGGGATGATCATATGAAAGCATTTCCGATGGCCGCAGCGATCGGCGCGATGCTGCTTGGCACCATCGCGACTTCCGTGAACGCGCAGGAGGCGGTGGTCGGGGTCGACAATCCCGATGCTCTGTTCTTTAGCAAGGATCCCAAGCTGAACCGCAACAAACAGGCGGCCTATCATATCGTCAAGGATCTTCTGGAAGCGAACCACTGGGAACTGGCTGAAAAATGGATTGGCAAAGACTATATCCAGCACAATCCACAAGTGAGGAACGGCGTCCAGCCAGTGGTCGACTTTTTTACAAAGACGCTGGGCTTAAAACCGACGCCGATTCCGGTAAAGATGAAAACCCAACTCGTCTCGGTCGTCGCAGAGGGCGACAAGGTCATCGTAGCCTATGTCATTCCGGTAAAGGATTCCAAGGATTCGACCAGAACCTACACCACGACATCCTTTGACATGTGGCGCTTCAAGGATGGCAAAGCGGTCGAACATTGGGACGTGCACACCAAGGACGACTGAGTATAGCGGCAGCACTAGCGTGCGGGCAGTAATTTCCACGAGCGATCTGCGCAGCGCCTTTACGAAGTGGGAAACCGATGCAACTGCGCCTTCTCGAATATTTTGTCGCCCTTGCTCGTGAAGGCCATTTCGCCCGCGCCGCCATATCCTGCAACGTCACCCAGCCGACCCTCTCTGCGGGGATCGCCGCACTTGAGGAGCAACTCGGCAAACGTCTCGTCGAGCGTGATCGCCGCTATATCGGCCTGACCGACGAGGGCAGAGCGGCGCTGCCATGGGCGCAGCAGGCCATCGCGATGATAGACGGGCTTGCGCATGCGACCGAAACGGCACGCGGGCCGCTTCATGGCACCGTCCGGCTCGGCGCAATCCCTGCATCCATGCCGGTCGTCGGTCACTTTGCCCGCGCACTTCGTGCGATCAACAGCGAACTGACGCTTTCGGTGCGCTCGCTTACCGCGCGCGAGATCGAGCAGGGGCTGGCTGCGTTCGAGCTTGATTCCGGCCTTACCTATCTCGATCACGAACCCCCGGCGCAGGTTATCGCGGCGCCGCTCTATGCCGAACGTGCGATGTTCGTCGCACGGGCCGGTAGTGGCTTCGACGGTCATAAGCTGGTCGGCTGGCCCGAAGTGCTCACTCAGCGGCTCTGCCTGCTGCACGAGAGGATGCAAAATCGCCGCATCCTGGACGCCAATCTTGCGGCGCGGGGCTTTGCCGTTCACCCCAGCGCCACCGCCGACTCCTATGTCGCGCTGCTCGCAATGGTCGAAGCAGGGGGGTTTGCGACAATCGTGCCCGAAAGCTATGCCGCGTTGATTCCAGCGGGAAGTTGGGCGTGCACCCTGCCGTTCGAGCATCCCTTCCCCGCCAGTCGAATCGGCTTGGTCGTGCTCGATCGACGACCCTCCAGCCAGCTTGCCCAAACCGCACTCCGCGCGGCGCATAGCTTGAGATTGCCAAAGTCCTTCCGGGCATATTAATAGAGATATTCTATCAAAGATGAAGAGTCTCGATTTGACCTTCCCGTATCGATAGGGCGTAGGATTTCTACGATGCAAACCATTATCGAAACCGAGAGATCCGCTATCCAAGCGCCCGATCCGGCCATTTATATTGACGCCATCCGTCGCATTCTCTTGAAGGAGCCAGATGCGCGGGGTGCGCTGCTGCCGCTGCTCCACGCTCTTCAGGATGAGTTTGGCTATATCGACGATGCGCTCGTGCCGCACGTGGCTCAAGCGCTGAACCTTAGCCGCGCCGACGTGCATGGCGTAGTCACTTTCTATCATGATTTTCGCCGCCGCCCCGCCGGACGCCATATCGTCAAGATATGTCGGGCCGAAAGTTGCCAGGCGCGCGGCGGTGCGGCGATCGAGCGCGCCGCGATCGAGAAGCTGGGCATACCTATGGGCGGGACGAGTGGCGACGGCCGGCTGACCCTCGAACCGGTCTATTGTCTCGGCCTGTGCGCGACCGGCCCGAATGCAATGATCGATGGTGTGCCGGTTTCCCGCATCGACGACGCGGCACTCGACCGACTGGTCGCGCAGGTTGCGGCATGACCCGCGTCTATATCAGCCGCGACATGGCCTCGGTCGCGCTCGGAGCCGATGCTGTCGCCAAGGCATTCGCCGATAGGGGCGTTGAAGTAGTGCGGACCGGCAGTTACGGACTGTTCCGCATCGAGCCACTGGTCGAGATCGAAAGTGCCGGCGGCCGGATCGGCTTCGGGCCGGTCGGACCGGACGATGTCGCTGCAGTGCTGGACGGCACGCATCCCAACCGGATTGGCGACGTTACCGCCCTGCCCTTTTTCGCTTCGCAACAGCGCTTCACCTTCGCGCGCTGTGGCATCGTCGATCCGCTCGACCTGGAGGATTATGCCGCGCATGGCGGTTGGGTCGGACTGGACAAGGCGCGCGCCTTGCCGCCGGCCGAGGTCGTGGCGCAGGTCAAGGGCAGCGGCCTGCGCGGCCGGGGTGGCGCCGGCTTTCCTACCGGTATCAAATGGCAGACCGTGCTCGACGCGAAAGGCCCGGAGAAGTTCATCGTCTGCAACGCTGACGAAGGCGACAGCGGCACCTTCGCCGACCGGATGCTGATGGAGGGCGATCCCTTCTGCCTTATCGAAGGTATGGCGATCGCCGCCCATGCGGTCGGCGCGACCTCCGGCTACATCTATATCCGCTCGGAATATCCGTTCGCGGTGGCGACGATGCGCGAGGCCATTCGGCGCGCCGCCGAGCGAATCACGCCCTTCACCCTGGAAGTCCGCGTCGGCGCGGGCGCCTATGTCTGCGGCGAGGAAACCGCGCTGCTCGACTCGATTGAGGGGAAGCGCGGCCAAGTGCGCGCAAAGCCCCCGCTGCCGGCCATCGCCGGCCTGTTCGGCAAGCCGACCGTCATCAATAACGTCCTGAGCCTTGCCGCCGTGCCGTTCATTCTGGCGAACGGGCCGGAGGCTTATGCGGCCGTCGGGTTTGGCCGATCACGCGGCACCATGCCGGTGCAACTGGCCGGCAATATTCGCAATGGCGGGCTGTATGAGATCGGGTTCGGCATCACCTTGGGCGAACTGGTCGAGGCGATCGGCGGAGGGACGCAGAGCGGTCGACCCGTGCGCGCGGTCCAGGTCGGCGGGCCGCTTGGTGCTTATTTCCCGCCCTCGATGTTCCACTTGCCCTTCGACTATGAAAGCTTTGCCGCAGCGGGCGGTTTGATCGGGCATGCCGGGATCACGGTGTTCGACGACAGTGTCGACATGGCAAAGATGGCGCGGTTCGCGATGGAATTCTGCGCGGTCGAAAGCTGCGGCAAATGCACACCATGCCGCATCGGATCGACGCGCGGCACCGAAGTCCTCGATCGGATCATTGGTGCGCGGGACAACAGCGCGACGCTGCATGGCAAGGCGGACCTGCCGAAAGGAATTACAGCCGCCCTTAACAGCCGCAAACCCGACGCCGTTCGCAGCACAATGCCGGAAGACCATGCCTTGTTGCGCGATCTTTGCGATACGATGAAATTCGGATCGCTATGTGCTTTGGGCGGTTTCACACCCTATCCGGTGCTGAGTGCGCTCGATCATTTCCCTGAAGATTTCGGCGACGGCGCGATGCCGATTGCTGCTGCGGCGGAGTAGACATCATGGCATGGCGTGGCGAAATCGATTTCGGCACCAGGGTTGCACCGTCCACGGGCACCATGGTCACGATCACCATTGACGGCGTAGAGACACAGGTTCCCGAGGGCACTTCCGTCATGCGCGCAGCGGCCCTGATGGGTACGACCATCCCCAAGCTCTGCGCTACCGACAGCCTGGAGGCATTCGGCTCGTGCCGCCTGTGCCTGGTCGAGGTGGAGGGCCGCGCGGGCTATCCTGCCTCCTGCACTACCCCGGTAACGCCCGGCATGGTCGTCCGCACGCAGACGGAGAAGCTCAAGAAGCTCCGCCGGGGGGTGATGGAGCTTTATATTTCCGACCACCCGCTCGATTGCCTGACCTGCGCCGCCAATGGCGATTGCGAGTTGCAGGATCAGGCCGGTGCCGTAGGCTTGCGCGAAGTGCGCTATGGCTATGATGGCGCGACCAACATGGGCAAGCCCAAGGATATCTCGAACCCCTATTTCGATTTCGATCCGTCGAAGTGTATCGTCTGCTCGCGGTGCGTGAGGGCCTGCGATGAGGTGCAGGGCACCTTCGCCTTGACGATCGCGGGCATGGGTTTCGGCAGCAAGGTCGCAGCCAGCCAGGGTCAGGATTTCTTCTCCAGCGAATGCGTATCCTGCGGTGCCTGCGTCCAGGCCTGTCCGACTGCGACGCTGATCGAGAAGAAGGTGGTCGAAGTCGGAACGCCCGACACCGCCATTGTTACGACCTGCGCCTATTGCGGTGTCGGCTGCACCTTCCGCGCGGAAATGCGCGGCGAGGAACTGGTGCGGATGGTGCCTTGGAAGGAAGGCAAAGCCAATCGCGGGCATAGCTGCGTCAAGGGGCGCTTCGCCTGGGGTTATGCCAATCACAAGGAACGCATCCTTTCGCCCATGATCCGGGCATCGATCGACGATCCGTGGCGCGAAGTGAGCTGGGACGAGGCGATCGCGCATACCGCATCCGAATTCCGGCGCATCCAGGCGCAATATGGCAAGCGTTCGGTCGGCGGCATCACGTCGAGCCGCTGCACCAATGAAGAGACCTTCCTCGTCCAGAAGCTGATCCGCGCCGGGTTCGGAAACAATAATGTCGATACCTGTGCGCGGGTCTGCCACTCGCCGACCGGCTATGGCCTGAAAACCGCATTCGGCACATCGGCGGGCACCCAGGATTTCGACAGTGTGATGGCCGCGGATGTCGTCCTGATTATTGGTGCAAACCCGACCGACGGCCACCCGGTCTTCGCCAGCCGGCTCAAGCAGCGCCTCCGCCAGGGTGCGCAGTTGATCGTGGTCGATCCGCGCCGCACCGATATTGTGCGATCGCCGCATATCGAGGCTGCCGAACATCTCGCGCTCCGTCCCGGCACCAATGTCGCGGTGCTGACCGCGATGGCGCATGTCATCGTCACCGAGGGACTGGTGAACGAGGCTTTCGTGCGCGACCGCTGCGACTGGTCGGAATTCGAGGACTGGGCCGAATTCGTCGCCGATCCACGGCATAGCCCGGAGGCGACCGAATTGCTGACCCAGGTGCCTGCCGCGAACCTGCGCGCGGCGGCGCGGCTCTATGCAACCGGCGGCAATGGCGCGATCTATTACGGCCTGGGCGTTACCGAGCATAGCCAGGGATCGACCACCGTGCTCGCGATCGCCAACCTCGCAATGGTGACGGGCAATCTCGGTCGCGACGGCGTCGGCGTGAACCCGCTGCGTGGCCAGAATAATGTCCAGGGTGCGTGCGACATGGGCAGCTTCCCGCACGAACTATCGGGCTATCGCCATGTCTCGGATGATGCCGCACGCGAGATGTTCAAAGAGCTTTGGGGCGTCGAGATCGATCGCGAGCCGGGCTTGCGTATCCCTAACATGCTCGATGCCGCCGTCGACGGCACCTTCAAGGCGCTTTACATCCAGGGGGAAGACATCCTTCAGTCCGATCCGGACACCCGCCACGTCTCGGCCGGTCTTGCGGCGATGGAATGCGTCGTCGTGCAGGATCTGTTTCTCAACGAAACAGCGAATTATGCGCATGTCTTCCTGCCCGGCTCCACCTTTCTGGAGAAGAACGGCACCTTCACCAACGCCGAACGCCGTATCCAGATGGTGCGCAAGGTGATGCAGCCGAAGAATGGCTATGAGGATTGGCAGATAACCCAATTGCTCGCCCAAGCGATGGGATATGACATGGCCTACACCCATCCATCCGAGATCATGGAGGAGATTGCCGGCGTGACACCCAGCTTCGCCGGTGTCTCCTTCGCCCGGCTCGACGAACTCGGCTCGATCCAGTGGCCCTGCAACGCGGCGGCACCCGAGGGGACACCCGTCATGCATCTCGGCGGCTTTGCGCGCGGGCGCGGCAAATTCGTTCGCACAGAATATGTCGCGACGGAGGAACGGACAGGGCCGCGCTTCCCGTTGCTGCTGACGACCGGGCGCATCCTCAGCCAGTATAATGTCGGCGCGCAGACCCGGCGTACCGAGAACAGCCGTTGGCATGAGGAGGACCGGCTTGAAATTCATCCGCACGACGCCGAACAGCGTGGCATCCTCGACGGCGACTGGGTGAAGATCGTCAGCCGGGCCGGCGATACGACGTTGCGCGCGCTGCTGACCGACCGGGTCGCGGCTGGCGTCGTCTACACGACTTTTCATCACCCCAGCACCCAGGCCAATGTCATCACCACCGACAATTCGGACTGGGCGACCAACTGCCCCGAATATAAGGTGACGGCGGTGCAGGTCGGCCGGTCCAATGGCCCGACCGACTGGCAGGAGCGCTATGAAGAACATGCCCGCCTGTCGCGGCGGATTGAGGCGGTGGCCGCGGAATGAGCTCGACCCAGGACAAGCTCGTTCGCATGGCCAACCAGATCGCGATCGAGTTCGAAAACCAGCGCGATACCGACCCGGCAACGGCGACATGGGACCATATCTGGCATTTCTGGGACCCGCGGATGTGCGTCCAGATCATCGCGCATCTTGCATCGGGGGGCCAAGACCTGAACGACACCGCGCGGCGTGCCATAAAGATGCTGCGCGACAAAGGCGATGCCCCGTCCCAAACCCCCGCCACCGATTTCGCAGCCGGTCTATCGGACGCCGGATGAGCGATACGGCTGTGCCGGTCGCTTTCGAACGGATCGCCCTTGACGGCAGCCGGAACGAGGTGACGCGCGCGGTCGCGGTAGAAGCCCCCGTTTCGATCGAGTTCAACGGGATCGGCTATGCGGTAATGATGGCCAGCCCCGCCGATCTGGAGGATTTTGCGGTCGGCTTCGCGCTCAGCGAAAGACTGGTGGCCCATATCGGTGAAATACTGGCGATCGATCACCACCCTTCCCCAGCCGGCCATATTCTTAGGATTACCCTGGCGACATCGCGGACCGAGACGTTGCTGCAGCGCGTCCGCCACCGGGTGTCCGATTCGTCGTGCGGCCTGTGCGGCATCGAGAATCTGGAACAGGCAGTGCGGCCCCTGCCCCCCGTCACCTCGACCAGCCAGGCGGACGATGCGGCGATCTTCACTGCGCTTGCACACCTGCGCGACAGGCAGCCGCTCAATCGCGAGACCGGCGCAGTCCACGCCGCCGCGCGCTGCGCGGCGGACGGCGCCATTTTTTCGGTCCGCGAGGATGTCGGCCGGCATAATGCGTTCGACAAGCTGATCGGATCCATGGCGCGGGCGGGCGAGGATTGGGCTGGCGGCTTCGCATTGCTCTCTTCGCGCTGCTCGTACGAGCTGGTAGAGAAAGCGGTGCTCGCCAATTGCCCGATGCTGGTCACGATCTCCGCGCCGACGACCTGGGCGGTCGAACGGGCGCGCGCGGCGGGACTTCGCCTGATCATTCTCGCGCGTCCCGATGCCGTGCTGGCCTTATCGTGAACCGGACACTTGGAGCGATCCTTGCAGGGGGTCAGTCGCGGCGCTTCGGCAAGGACAAGGCGCTGGCGCTGCTCGACGGCCGACCGCTGATAGAGCGTGCGATCGGTGCGATTATAGAACAGGTCAGCGAGATCGTGATCGTCGGGCGCAACGGCGACTCGGGCATAGCGGATCGCCCGCAGCCTGGCCTCGGGCCGCTCGGCGGGCTTAACGCCGCACTGCATCATGCCCGCGAGAATGGTTTCGACACGGTGGTCACGATCGGTTGCGACATGCCGTTCCTGCCGCGCGACCTTGTGGCGCAGTTGCAGGCGACCGGTGTGCCCTCCTTCCTTCAGTCGATGCCGATCGTCGGATATTGGCCAGCCAGCCTCGCAGACCGGCTGGACGCGCATCTCGCCGCCCATACGGATCGGTCGATGCGCCATTGGGCAAAGGCGGCCGGTGCTGTCGCGCTCCACCTGCCGATCGTGCTGCCCAACATCAATACTCCCGCCGATCTCGCCGCATTATCTGGCACCGGCCTTGGCTGACAGCGCCCCATTGCCGCGCCCCAGTTTCGACGAAGCGCGCGCTATCGTCGTCGCGGCGACGCGGGCGACGCGGACAGTGCAGGTCCCGCTTGCCGACACGCTTGGTCGCGTGACGGCCCTTCCCGTCGAAGCCGTGCGCGACTATCCCGCCTATGAAGCGTCCGCAATGGACGGGTTTGCATTTTCCGCCGACGCTACGAAAAGCGCGGTTCCGGACCGGTCGATCCTGTTGCCGATTGCGGGAGAAAGCCGGGCCGGGGGCGTCCTGCCCATTGCGAATGCCGGGTCGGCTTGCGCGATCAGCACCGGCGCGATGATGCCGCCCGGCTGCGACACGGTGATAGCACGCGAAAGAGCCATGGTCGTTGAGAAGTCGAAACAAAATTTCCTGCGGTTCGATAGTCCCGAGCCTGCGGGGCGCAATGTTCGCCATCGTGGCGAAGATATGCACGCCGGCACGCCCGTCCTGCCGCCAGGCACGGTCATAAGCGCCGAAAAGATTGGCGCCTTGGGCTGTTTCGGCCTCACCGCCCTGCCCGTGTTCGCCCAGCCGCGCATAGCCATCATCCCGACCGGTGACGAGTTGATCGACGCCCTGGTGCCTTCCGGCATCGTCGATGCCAACGGTCCGATGATCGCGGCGGCGGCGAAGGCGCTGGGGTTGTCCGTGATACGCAAAGCCCCGGTCGCCGATAGCGCGCGATCGATCGAAGAGGCCTTGCAGTCGGTGCTGCTTTCCCGTTCCGCCGACATCCTCCTGTCCACGGGCGGGGTCTCGGCCGGCGACCATGACCATGTCTCCGCCGCGCTCCGTGCGATAGGTGCGACCATCCATTTCCACGGCATAAGGATGCGGCCCGGCAAGCCTCTATTATTCGCCACCTTTCCCTGCGGCACAGTGTTTTTCGGCCTGCCCGGCAACCCCGTCGCGGCGCTGGTCGGTTTTCGTTTTCTCGTCACCGCGGCGATCCGCGCGATGGCCGGGCGCATATTGGAAGCAGGCACACCGGTGGTGATCGACACCGCAGGACGCGAGGGAACCACCCTATTCCTCAAGGCGCGGCAATCCGCCGGCGGGATCGAGATTTTGCCGGGGCAACAATCCCACCGCATGCGCCCGTTGCTGGAAGCCAATTGCTGGCTTGCCGTGGACCGGAATGAAAGGGACGGAACCCTGGTCCGTCATTTCCCCCTGTCCGCCAGCATGGAATGAGCGGCGACGAAATTCCACAAGACGCCCCCTCGCATCTGACGTAAACTGCCCTGGATAATTATCCCATATACGCAATGAATAATTGCGCGAATGCCCGTTTATCGCGGTTTTCATCGCGACTAATGTTCCCGTCGATTTGGAGTAAGCTATGAAGACCCGTGCCGCCGTTGCGTTCGAAGCGAAGAAACCGCTGGAGATTGTCGAACTGGATCTTGAAGGGCCGAAGGCGGGCGAGGTGCTGGTCGAGATCATGGCGACCGGTCTTTGCCATACCGACGCCTACACGCTTGACGGTCTCGACAGCGAGGGCATCTTCCCCTCGATCCTGGGCCATGAGGGCGCGGGTATCGTGCGCGAGATCGGTGCGGGCGTCACGTCAGTGAAGCCGGGCGACCATGTCATCCCGCTCTACACCCCCGAATGCCGTCAGTGCAAAAGCTGCCTGTCGGGAAAGACGAACCTGTGCACAGCGATCCGCGCCACCCAGGGCAAGGGGCTGATGCCCGACGGCACGACGCGGTTCAGCTATAAGGGTCAGCCGATCTTCCACTATATGGGCTGCTCCACCTTCTCCAACTTCACGATCCTGCCCGAGATCGCGGTGGCGAAAATCCGTGAGGACGCGCCGTTCGAGACCAGTTGCTATATCGGCTGCGGCGTAACGACCGGCGTCGGCGCAGTGGTCAACACCGCCAAGGTGCAGGTCGGCGACAATGTCATCATCTTCGGCCTGGGCGGCATCGGCCTGAACGTGTTGCAGGGCGCGAAGATGGCGGGCGCGAACATGATCATCGGCGTCGACATCAACCCGGACCGCGAGGAATGGGGCAAGAAATTCGGCATGACGCATTTCGTCAATCCCAAGACCGTCGACGGCGACATCGTCGCGCATCTGGTCGCACTGACCGATGGCGGCGCGGACTATACGTTCGATTGCACCGGTAATACGACGGTGATGCGCCAGGCGCTGGAAGCCTGTCATCGCGGCTGGGGCACCAGCATCGTCATCGGCGTGGCCGAGGCGGGCAAGGAGATCAGCACCCGCCCGTTCCAGCTCGTCACCGGCCGCAACTGGCGCGGCACCGCGTTCGGCGGCGCGAAGGGTCGCACAGACGTGCCCAAGATCGTCGACTGGTATATGAACGGCAAGATCCAGATCGACCCGATGATAACCCATGTGCTCAAGCTCGACGAGATCAACAAGGGTTTCGACCTGATGCACGCCGGCGAAAGCATCAGAAGCGTCGTCGTCTACTAAAGCGGTTTTCCATCAACGCATATATAAAGAAGGACCAGGATCATGGCGGTAATTTCCGGTGACGGCGTTTTCTCGCACACCACCCTTGGGGCGAGCGACCTTGCCAGTTCGACAGCTTTCTATGATGCCGCCCTCGCGCCGCTGGGCGTCAAGAATCTCGGGCCGTTCGGCGATTCCATCGTCCTGTACGGCAAGGACAAGCCCGCGCTTCTCGTGCTGAAGCCCGGCAATGGCGAAGCCCCGTCCAGCAACGGCGTGACCATCGGCTTCGCCGCCGCGAGCACCGCCGAAGTCGACGCCTTCCATGCGGCCGGCCTTGCCGCCGGCGGCGCGGATGAAGGCCAGCCCGGTCCGCGGGGTCACTTGCCCGGCGCCTATGCCGCCTATCTGCGCGATCCCGGCGGCAACAAGATCTGCTCCTACACGTTCATCGCGGAATAAAGGCTGCCATGGTTCTCGAAACACTATCGACGAACCGTAGCTTCGGAGGTGTGCAGGGCGTGTATAAACACGCCTCTGCCGCCACCGGGACGGACATGACATTTTCCGTCTATGTTCCCGAGCATGTCGCGGGAACGAAACTACCGGTGGTCTGGTATCTGTCAGGCCTCACCTGCACCCATGCCAACGTCACCGAAAAGGGCGAATTTCGCCGCCTGTGCGCCGAACTTGGGCTGATCTTCGTCGCGCCGGATACGTCGCCGCGCGGGGACGGCGTGGCGGATGACCCGGCGGCGGCCTATGATTTCGGACTGGGCGCAGGCTTCTATGTCGATGCGACCCAGGACCCCTATGCGCGCCACTATCGCATGTGGCGCTATGTCACCGAAGAACTGCCCGATGTGATTGCGGCGCATTTCCCGGCCGATCCGGGGCGCCAGTCGATCATGGGACATTCGATGGGCGGGCATGGCGCGCTGACCATCGCACTGACCTTTCCCGATCGCTACAAGGCCGTTTCCGCCTTTGCGCCGATCGTGGCTCCGGGGCAGGTGCCTTGGGGGCAAAAGGCGCTGGGTGGCTATCTCGGTCCCGATCCGGCAGCGTGGCGCAAGCATGACGCGGTCGCCCTGATCGAGGATGGCGCTCGCGTGAAGGACATCCTCGTGGATCAGGGAGAGGCGGACAGCTTCCTTGTCGAGCAACTCAAGCCCGACCTGCTGGCGGCGGCCTGTGCGGATGCGGGGATAGACCTGACCCTGCGCCTGCAGCCCGGCTATGATCATAGCTATTATTTCATATCGACTTTCATGAACGATCATCTGCGCTGGCATGCGGAGCGACTGACATAGGTTCCTGCCGGGGTCCAGTCAGGGCTTCTGCCAGGCGGCGCCCGTCAGGCGCCATGATCCGCGGACGCGGCTTGAATGTTGATGACGGAAGGAAGCTCCCGCCGAAGTTTCTCCACCAGAAACCGAACCTTGGGAAGCAAATGCTTGCGCTGCGGATATACCGCCCAGATCGGCTCGTCATCAGGGCGCAAATGATCGAGGAGAATTTCCAATCTTCCCGCTGCGACATGGTCCAGAACGTAAAATTCCGGAAGCTGGCAAATACCCGATCCGGCAAGAGCAGCCTCAAGCACCGCATCGCCACTGTTGCAACGCCATCGGCCGATAGGGCGGAAAAGCCGATCTTCGCCCTGAAAATGGAAATGCCATGTCGTGGAATTGCCGATCAGACATTCATGCGTCGCCAGATCCTCCAATATGTCCGGTCGCCCTTCCCTTTCAAGATAGTCCGGCGAGGCGCACAGATAGAAACGGCGTAAGGCGACGCGTGTGGCAATAAGCCGGGAATCGGGAAGGTGGCCGGTGCGAATTGCAAGATCGAACCCTTCGGCAACAAGATCGATCACGCGATTGCTGAGTTCGAGATTGATGCTCAATTTCGGAAACTGCCGCGCCATCCTGCCGACGATCGGCGCAACGAAACGTGTGCCGATGGCGGTCGAGCAGGTCAGGCGCAGTTCGCCCTGCGGTTCATCGCCACCCGATACGAGGTCCAGCGCCTCGTCCCGCTGTTGGATGAGATGGCGACAGCGCTCCACCAGATCGCGCCCCGTATCCGTCAACGTCACCTTGCGGGTCGTCCGGAAAAAAAGCTGGGCCTTGATATGGCTTTCAAGACGGGCGATCGCCCGGCTGACCTGCGATGTCGAGGCATTGAGGTGCTGGGCGCCCGCGGCGAAACTTCCCATCGTCGCTACTGCGACAAATTCGTCGATCCCATCCCAGCGCTGCATGATATTATCCCATAAGTGCAACAATATATTTCGTAAAGCCGCACTCGTCCCATAAAGGTCGACTATTGTGGAACCGATCCATGTTCGAAGGTCCAGACATGCCCTATGCCATACACCGCCTGGCCGACGAAGAAGCGACAATAGCCGACTGGCTCGCGCGAACGGAGGCGCTTCACCGCGTCCTGCGCCCCGATCTGCCCGATGATTATCCCGCCTATCTGCGGTTGATGTTTGCGGAAGGGGCGCAAATGGCCGTGCTGCACGAGGACGGGGTGCCCAAGGCGCTTGCCGTATATCGCATCCACCACACGACCGTCAGCGGACGCCGTTTCTATGTCGACGATCTCGTTACCGTGGAGAAGGAACGAAGCAAGGGCTATGGCGCGGCCCTACTGCAATGGTGCGAAGACGTGGCCCGGACACAGGGATGCAACAGATTTGCCCTGGATTCGGGCGTGCAACGAACGGCGGCGCATCGTTTCTACTTCAGGCAGGGTTTGGCGATCCTGTCTTTCGGCTTTAGCAAGCCGCTTGCATGAAGCCGTCTGACGAATATCAGCATGATCGGGAATTGCCATGACGCTATCGGGGGCCGCCAGGCCGCAGAATGGTGAAGACATCATCCCGGCAAGACGCGCACAGATTATCGGCCTGCCCCCCGCGCTTGCCGCCCTCTGCTACCCTTTTCTGCTCGACGCTTTCCATGGCGTCGTCGGCCCGCCCGGCACCCGGTCGTCGGCATCGGCCATCATCGCAGCGGCCTTCATTCTCGCCGCCATCCTTGCCGTGCCGGCATTGGGCCTGCTCTTCGCGACCCGCAAGCAAGCCGGGACAAGCGCGCGTCGGCTCGCTTATGCCTGCGTGGTCGCGCCGACCATCTATGTGTTTCTGGGCGTGGTGCAAACGATGGCCGGGAGCAGCCTTCCCGATCAACTGGTGTGGTGTGTGCTTTGGACCGGCGCGGCTTTGTGGGCCTGGGCCGGATCGCGCGCTCCGGCAGAACATCATCCCGCGCCCGCCGTGGCGCGCTGGCGGGTTGTGCACGGGATCACCGGCGCGATCGTCCTGCTCTATGTCGGCTTCCATATCGTCAACCATCTGTTCGGCCTGATCGGAGCGGACGCGCATACGGCGGTGATGGATATGGGGCGCAAGGTCTACCGTGCGCCGCTCATCGAGCCTTTGCTGGTCGCGCTGATGCTCTTCCAGGTCGTAAGCGGCCTCTATCTCGCCTGGCGATGGAGCGTGTCGGCGCTGGATTTCCAGAGAACGTTCCAAGTTGCTTCGGGCTTTTATTTGTCCGTGTTCATCCTCGGCCATATGAACTCGGTCTTTCTTTATGCGCGGACCTATCTGGGCATAGCCACCGGCTGGGCTTTCGCGACCGGCGCGCCGACCGGCCTCATCCACGACGCCTGGAGCATCCGGCTGCTGCCGCACTATCTGCTCGGCGTTTTCTTCGTTCTGGCGCATCTAGGCTCGGGCCTCAGGGTCGTGCTGATCGCGCATGGAGTCAGCCAAAGCAGGGCCGACCGCGTCTGGATCGCCTGCGCGTCTGCCAGCGCGGCGATCGCCATCGCCATCCTTGTCGGCATGTGCGGAGGGCGGATCGCCGCACTATAAGGGTCAAGCAGGACGATCGGCGGTTGTCCCGAGTGCCGGCGCGTCGATCGGCGACGCGCGTAACGCAGCAAGATCAGCGGTCGCGCCGAATATGCCCCAGTTGCTTTCGGCGATCTCGTGAATAACCACATAGACCGGGACAGGCGCACCGCCGCCCAGGTGACGGCCCAGGATCGCGGTGGCGCCTTCGATCAGCCTGTGCCTGGCATCCGAGTCGAGTCCGCCCGCGATGACATAGATTTGCAGGCTGACGATCTTCAGCGTCGCCACCTCCCCGCCCATGAACAGCGCATCGGCGGCATAGGCGTTGAAATAGGTCCACACGGTGCTTTTCACGAAGGGCGATTTCGGCAGCCGCTCGCAGCTCAGGCCAAGCTCGGTCAGCGCCGCCGCGATCTGCTGGCGGGCCGATACGTCGAAAGCGCCTTCGGGCGCGTGGACGATGATCTTAGGCATCAGATCGTCTGCCCGCCCGACACCTCGATGCGCTGGCCGTTGACCCAGCGATTGTCGGGTCCGAGCAGGCTCGCCACCATCGGCCCGATATCGTCGGGTAGGCCGACGCGGCCGAGCGCGGTCATGTCGGCGAACGCCTTGTTATATTCCGGCGTATCGCGCACCGCGCCGCCCAGGAAGTCGGTCTCGATCGCGCCGGGCGCGACGCTGTTCGCGGTGATGCCCCGCGCGCCCAGTTCCTTCGCCATATAGACGGTCATGATCTCGACCGCGCCCTTGGCTGCGGCATAGGCGGCGAAACCCGGAAAGGACACGCGCGTCAGGCCGGTGGAGAAGTTGACGATGCGCCCGCCATCGGCAAGCGTGGTTAGCAGCGCCTGAGTCAGGAAGAACATGCCCTTGATGTGGGTATCGAACAGCGCGTCGAACTGCGCCTCGGTCGTTTCGGCGATGCTCGCCATTTCGCCTTGCCCGGCATTGTTGACGAGATGGTCGAAGCTGTCGCGGCCCCATGTCGCGTCAAGCGCCGCACGGACCTGTGCGACGAAGGCCGGAAAGGCCGAAACCTGCGTGACGTCGAGTTGCAGCGCGACCGCCTTGCGGCCCAGCGCCGCGATCTCAGCGACGACGGCCTGCGCATCGTCGGCGCCGTGGCGATAGGTGAGGATCACGTCGCCGCCGTGGCGGGCGATGCTGATCGCGGTGTTGCGGCCAAGGCCGCGGCTTGCGCCGGTGACGAGCGAGATGGTGGTCATCGATAGGGTTCCTGTGCCGGTGGTTCGATGACTCCCTCTGCCCGATCCGGGCCGGGCGATGTTGCCCGATCGTCGGCAAGTCTTGCCTATTCCTCCAGAAGCGATTGCGGGATCGCGCCGTCTGGCATAGATGATCGGCATGACCGCGACATTTCTGGACATTGCCCGCCGCTATGCGGAAGCCCATGCCGACCGGAACGGGGCCGCGCGTACGCCGGTATCCGGGCTGACGATCATGCGCGAGACCCGGCCGGGGGCATTGCAATATGCGATTTCCACGCCGCTGGTGGCGATCGTCCTGCAGGGCGGCAAGCGCGTGACCCTGGGCAGCGACACATTCGACTTCGGGGCGGGCGAATCGCTGTTGATCACCGCCGATGTGCCGACCGTCAGCCAGATCACGCGCGCCACTTTGGGAACGCCCTATCTTTCGCTGGTCGTCGAACTCGATCTGGCGGTGATTGCCGAACTTGTGGCAGAGATCGGTCCGGCTCCCTTCATCGCCAGCAGGCCGGTGCGGGTCGATCCTACCGAAGGCGAGGTCGCGGACGCCGCCTTGCGGTTGATGCGGCTGCTCGATCGGCCGGAGTCCTTTCCGGTCCTTCACGGTCAGATCCTGCGCGAACTTCACTATTGGCTCCTTTCGGGGCGGCATGGCGGCGCCATCCGCGCGCTGGGCGTCACTGATAGCCATGCCCGACGCATCGCCCGCGCGGTCGCGATCATCCGCGCCGATTATGCGCAGCCGCTGCGGGTCGAGCGGCTGGCGCAGGCCGCGGGCATGAGCCCGTCCGCGTTCCACCAGCATTTTCGCGCGGCAACCTCGCTGACGCCGCTCCAGTTCCAGAAGCAGCTCCGGCTGATCGAGGCACGGCGCATGATGCTGGCGGAGGGCGTCGTCATCGGCAGCGCCGCTTATGCCGTCGGTTACGAGAGCGTTCCCCACTTTACGCGCGACTATCGCCGGATGTTCGGGATGCCGCCGGGACGCGACATGCGCGAAGTGAGGCAG
>CAXUEQ010000052.1:0-3158 GCA_964250175.1 uncultured Sphingobium sp.
CGATCGAGGCGGTGACCAAGCACGACGTCATCGCCTTCCTGACCTGGGTCGCCGAGCAGGTGGGCGAAGAAGCTCGCTTCATGCACCAGGGCATGACCTCGTCGGACGTGCTCGACACCTGCCTGTCGGTGCAGCTGGCGCGGGCGAGCGACATCCTGCTCGACGACCTCGACCAATTGCTCGCCATGCTCGAGCGGCGCGCGCAAGAGCACAAGTTGACCCCGACGATCGGCCGCAGCCACGGCATCCACGCCGAGCCGGTCACCTTCGGACTCAAGCTCGCGCAGGCGTTTGCCGAGTTCGACCGCAACAAGGCGCGGCTGATCGCGGCGCGCGCCGAGATCGCGACCTGCGCGATATCGGGCGCGGTCGGCACCTTCGCCAACATCGATCCGCGCGTCGAGGCCCACGTCGCCCGGAAGATGGGCCTCGCGATCGAGCCGGTCTCGACCCAGGTGATCCCGCGCGATCGCCACGCGATGTTCTTCGCGACATTGGGCGTGATCGCCTCGTCGATCGAGCGCCTCGCGACCGAGATCCGCCATCTCCAGCGCACCGAGGTGCTCGAGGCCGAGGAATATTTCGCGCCGGGCCAGAAGGGCTCGTCGGCGATGCCGCACAAGCGCAATCCGGTGCTGACCGAAAACCTCACCGGCCTTGCGCGTATGGTGCGCGCCTATACGATCCCGGCGATGGAGAATGTCGCGCTCTGGCACGAACGCGACATCAGCCACAGCTCGGTCGAACGCTATATCGCCCCGGACGCGACGATCACGCTCGACTTCGCGCTTGCCCGCCTGACCGGCGTAATCGAAAAGCTGCTGGTCTATCCCGCACGGATGATGAAGAATCTCGACAAGATGGGGGGCCTCGTCCACTCGCAGCGCGTATTGCTGGCGCTGACACAGGCGGGGGTGAGCCGCGAGGACAGCTATCGCTATGTCCAGCGCAACGCAATGAAGGTATGGGAATCGGACGGCGCGCTGTCGTTGCGGGAGTTGCTCAAGGCCGATCCCGACGTAGCCGCCGCGCTGTCCGCGCAGGACATCGATGACAAGTTCAATCTCGACTATCATTTCAAGCATGTCGACACGATCTTCGGGCGGGTGTTCGGGTAAGGTCTATTCCGTCTTGCTCGTCATTCTCGCGTAGGCGGGAACCTGGTTCTTCTCTGACATGACCGGCTTGGGGAGAGGTGGGTTCCCGCCTACGCGGGAATGACGCGCAAGAAATAGGGCGGTGGTGGGGCGTTTGTCGCAGGGCTGGAACCTGTTGCAGATTTGTCCTAGTCTGGCCCGCCAACAGCAAGAGGGTTCCGAATGCAGTTTCTCAAGACCGCCCTGTGGGTCGTCCTGGCCGTCGCGGTCGCCTTGTTCTGCAAGGCGAACTGGGTGTCGGTGCCGGTCAAGCTCTGGGGCGATCTGGTGGCGGATATCAAGCTCCCAATCCTGATGATCGCCGCTTTCCTTCTCGGCGCCATCCCGTTCTGGATCCTTGCGGGCGCGACCCGCTGGCGGCTGAAAAAGCGGTTGGAAAGCACCGAGCGCGCCCTTGCCAGCGCCACGACGATCGCCGTGACCCCGCCTTCGGTGGTGCCGGCAGAACCAGTTTTACCGGCCCCCCCGGCATGAGCAGCCCTCTCTATCTCGCGATCGATACGCCTGACCTGGAAAAAGCGAAAGCGCTGGCGGCGCGTGTGCATGGCCATGTCGGCGGTTTGAAGCTGGGCCTCGAATTCTTCTGCGCCAACGGCCATCATGGCGTACATGAAATGGCGAAGATCGGCCTGCCCCTGTTCCTCGACCTCAAGCTGCACGATATTCCCAATACTGTGGCGAAGGCAGTGCAGGCGCTGCACACGCTGGAACCTGCGGTGCTGACCGTCCATGCCGCCGGCGGGCGCGCGATGCTGGAGGACGCGAAAGCGGCGGCGGGCGTGCATACGAAGGTGGTTGCGGTCACGGTACTGACCAGCCTGGACGATCGCGACCTGTCCGATATCGGCATATCGTCGCGGGCGGAGGATCAGGTGGCGAAGCTTGCCGACCTTGCCCGTAGCGCCGGGTGCGACGGCATCGTCTGTTCCGGCGAGGAAGTCGCCGCCGCCCGCAAGGCATGGCATGACGGCTATTTCGTCGTCCCCGGTGTACGCCCGGCAGGCGGGGCGATGGGTGATCAGAAGCGCGCGGTTACCCCACGTCAAGCGCTGGACCGGGGTGCGTCGATGCTCGTGATCGGTCGTCCGATCAGTCAGGCGGACGACCCCAGCGCCGCTGCTCGGGCGATAGCGGCAACACTTTGACAATCTAGGTTAAGTGTTTGATTTGAAAGCGTGAGATTTTGATATTTTGCAACGAACTATTGCGGTTGGCCCAAAATTAACCCTGTTTGCTCATATATCGGCAGTATGCTCGGTCTATTCTTGCCATGCGACATAATGACAAGGACATGTAGTGACACAGGCCATACGCTCAGCCGACATCGTGCAAGCAGAAGCCCGCCGCGCTCCACGCGACCTGGTCGATTTCGGCACCAGCGCTACCACGCGCACCGGCACATATGATGTGCGGATCGTAAATATCTCGCCGCTGGGGCTGATGGCCCGCAGCAGTGGCCGGATCACCAAAGGCGAAAAGCTGTTGTTCGCGCTGCCGCATATCCGCACGATCGAGGCGGAAGTCCGTTGGGCGGAGGAAGGCCGGATCGGCATCGAGTTCGCGCAGCCGATCCCGGCCGATCATTATGCGATGATGCTGGCCTTCATGCCGCAAAGGCAGATGGGCTGGTAGAAGCGGCCTCACTTTCCGTATCCCTTTTGGTCATTCTGTTTTTGGGATTTAGCCGCTTCGTAACAATGCCACGGCGGCGTCCCGTTCGAACAGATAGAGGCAGGTACGCGCCGCCTGTCCACGAGGGGAATGCAAACCACCGTCGCGTTCGATCAGCAGATGCGCGTCGTCACGCGCGACGTCGATCAGCGCACCGATATGGTCCGGCGTCGCCAGCCGCATCTGCGCCTCACCCGACTGACGGGTGCCAAGCAGTTCGCCGGCACCGCGCAGCCGCAGATCCTCCTCGGCAATACGAAATCCGTCATTGGTCTCGCGCATCAGCGCCAGCCGCGCGCGCGATGTTTCGCTCAAGGCGCCGCCGCGCAG
>CAXUEQ010000052.1:3168-5010 GCA_964250175.1 uncultured Sphingobium sp.
GGCAGACCGACGCCTTGTCGCCCCGCCCTACCCGCCCGCGCAATTGGTGGAGTTGGGCAAGGCCGAAACGATCGGCGCCTTCGATGATCATGAGCGTCGCGTTGGGGACGTCGACGCCGACTTCGATCACCGTCGTAGCGACCAGAACCTGTGCGCGGGCGGCGGCAAAGCCCTCCATCACCGCATCCTTCTCCACACCCTTCATCCGGCCATGGACCAGCGCGATGGCGTCGCCGAAACGCAGGCGCAGCGATTCTGCACGGGCTTCCGCGGCCGTCTGATCGCTGACTTCCGATTCCTCGACCAATGGGCAGACCCAGTAGGCCTGACCGCCGGCGGCGATATGGCGGCCCAGCGCCTCGACCACTTCATCCAGCCGTTCCGACGACATGACGCGGGTCTTTATGGGCTGACGGCCGGGCGGCATCTCGTCCAGCCGGCTGACGTCCATCTCGCCATAATAAGTGAGCGTCAGTGTGCGCGGGATCGGCGTGGCGGTCATCACCAGCAGGTGCGGTGCGGGTTCGGCCTTTGCGGCGAGCATCATACGCTGTGCGACCCCGAAGCGGTGCTGTTCGTCAATCACCGCAAGTGCGAGCCGTTTATACTGCACAGCTTCCTGGAAAATGGCGTGGGTGCCGACGAGGATGTCGATGCTGCCGTCGGCGAGGCCCATGAGCGTGGATTCGCGAATCCGGCCTTTTTCGCGCCCCGTCAGAACCGCGACGGTCACAGGCAGCCCCGCGAGCATCTTTTGCAGCGTCGCAAAATGCTGTCGGGCGAGAATTTCGGTCGGGGCGAGCATGGCACCCTGCGCGCCAGCCTCGACCGCATTGAGTAGCCCCATCAGCGCGACCAGCGTCTTGCCCGACCCGACATCGCCCTGAAGCAGGCGCAGCATCGGCGTCGCCTGCGCCATATCGCCGGCGATTTCGCCGATCGCGCGGGTCTGCGCGCCGGTAGGGGCGAAGGGCAGCCTGAGCATCGCGCGCAGCCGCCCGTCGCCCGCGATCGGCTGCCCGCGCCGCCGCCGCGACGATTGCCGCACCAGCATCAGCGCAAGTTGACCTGCGAAAATCTCGTCATAGGCCAGCCGCTCGCGGGGCAAGGTATCGGCGGGGTCGGCATGGGTGCGGGCGAGCGCGTCGCGCCAGCCCGGCCATTGCTTCTGTGCGAACAGGCTCGGCTCGATCCACTCGGGCAGGTCCGGCGCGCGTGCTACGGCCTGGCTCGCCAGGTCCCGCATCCGGTTGTTGGAAAGTCCTTCCGACAGTCGATAGACCGGTTCCCGTTCCGGAATATCCTTCGCGTCTTCGGGCGGGAGCACATGGTCGGGATGGACCATCTGCAACTCCTGCCCATAATGTTCGAGCTTGCCCGACACGAATTTGGGTTCGCCCAGCGGCAGCAGCTTGCGCGGCCAGCCGCTATTCTTGCCGAAAAAGGTCAGCGTTACATAATTGCCGTGCCTATCGGTCGCCAGCACCCGGAAAGGCGCACGCGATCCGCCGCTGGCCTTATATTCGACCGGGGTCAGCATGATGCCGATGATACGGCCCGACAGGCTCATATCCAGTTCGTCGGTCAGGACACGGTCGACCCAGGTGACCGGCAGGTGGAAGGCGGCATCGACCGCTCGCACCAGCCCCAGACGCCCAACGGACGCGCCAGCGCAGGGCCAACGCCTTTCAGAGCCGATATTTCGGCGAACAGCGGATTGAGTATATCGGGTCGCATGGTATCTGCGCTGCACTATCGCAGGCGATAGGGTTGGGCAAATGGTCTGCCGATTGCTTGCATAGGAACGCCATATACTCCTTAGCCGTTCGTGCTGAGTGACCA
>CAXUEQ010000052.1:5020-21036 GCA_964250175.1 uncultured Sphingobium sp.
CATTGAGCCTGCCGAAATGGCGTATCGAAGCATTTGCGCAAATGTTTCGACACGCCATTTCGACAAGCTCAGGCCTTACGCAACACGAACGGATATTGGATGTTCAAGGATATTAAATGGACCAGAACCCCCGCCTCCGCCGTCTTCAGTTTCGCGCCTGGCATCGCGGTACCAAAGAAGCCGACCTGATGGTGGGCGGCTATTTCGACCGCTATGGCGCGGGCTGGAGCGACGAAGAGATATTGCTGTTCGAGGCGTTGCTTGAAGAAGAGGATGTCGAAATCATGGCCTGGGCGCTGGGAACGATGCCGACACCGGCACGCTATGAAGGGCCGATGATGGAGCGGATGCGGGCACTGGATTTCGTGCCGGTGGAGAAGTGAGATTATAGATTTGTTGTTGCCGCAGTATTCGGAATCCATCTTGAATGCCATCCTTTGCCGCAAAAGCGGAAGATGGATCCCCGCCTTCGCAAGGATGACGGGTAAAAATTCATGACTGACCTGCACACCATATTACGGGCGAAAACTGCCCTTACCCTTTCGGGCGTTCCCGCAGGATTTCAGCCATGGTTGCTGGCGGACCTTGCGCGCGCGGCTTCCACGCGCGCGGTGTTTATCGCGCCCGACGAGCAATTGATGCAGGCCGTGGCCGACACGGCCGCCTTCTTCGCACCGGAGATCGCGATCGTCACGATTCCCGCCTGGGATTGCCTACCCTATGATCGCGCCTCGCCGTCGCTGCGCGCGGCGTCGGCGCGGCTGGCGGGACTATACGCGCTGCAGGGAAAAGCTGATGGCCCGCAGTTGGTCCTGACCACGATCAACGCGGTGACCCAGCGGACACTGACGCCGTTTCGCGTGCGGCAACTGGTGGCGAAGCTGGCGCCTGGCGAGCGGATCGCGATCGACAGGCTTGCCACCATGCTACAGGCGAACGGCTATGTCCGCACCGACACGGTGCATGATGCCGGCGAGTTCGCAATCCGCGGCGGCATCGTCGATCTCTATCCCGGCGGCGAACCACAGCCGTTGCGGCTCGATTTCTTCGGCGACGAGATCGAGACAGTGCGGCGCTTCGATCCGAGCGATCAGCGCACCACCGGTGCGGTCGACGGCTTCACGCTGCTACCGGCGTCCGAAGCGCTGCTGGACGAGGACAGCATCAAGCGGTTTCGCGGGCGCTATCGCGAGACGTTCGGCGCTACGGCGACCGGCGACCCGCTCTACCAGGCGGTGAGCGAAGGGCGGCGGCTGGCGGGCATGGAGCACTGGCTGCCGCTGTTCGAGGACAAGCTGGTGCCGTTGCTCGACCATCTGTCCGACAGCGACATCCTAGTGATGGATCATGGCGTGACGGGCGCGGCTGAAGGGCGGCTTGAGGCGATCCGCGACTATCATGCCAACCGGATCGAAGCGAAATCGGCGACGCCGGGCAGTTATCGCCCGCTCGATCCGTCGCTGCTCTACTTGACCGCCGCCGAATGGGCGGACGCGATCCGGAGCCATCGCATCCATGTCACCAGCCCTTTCCACGAGCCGGAAAGCACGAAGGTGCTGGACTTCGGCGTCGACGGCGCGCGCGACTTCGCGCCCGAACGGACGCAGGGCGGCACGATCTACGAAGCGGTCGCCAAGCATATCGCCAAGGCGGGCAAGGATCACAAGATGATCGTCGCCAGCTATTCGGGCGGCGCGCGCGAGCGCCTGTCGGGGCTGCTCGCCGATCATGGCGTCAAGCGGATGGCGGTGGCGGAAAACTGGCAGGAGGCGCTGGGGCTGGCGGCGAAGGGCAGTGTCGCACTGACCGTGCTGCCGCTCGACCATGGCTTCACCACGCCGGACGTCGCACTGCTGACCGAGCAGGACATGCTGGGCGACCGGTTGGTGCGGCGGACGAAGCGCAAGAAGAACGCCGACGCCTTCCTGTCCGAACTGGCGACGCTGACGCCGGGCGACCTGGTGGTGCATGCCGATCATGGCATCGGCCGCTATGACGGGCTGACGCAGATACCGGTCAGCAATGCGCCGCATGATTGCGTGCAGCTAAGCTATGCCGGAAGCGACAAGCTGTATGTTCCGGTCGAGAATCTGGACGTACTGTCGCGCTACGGGTCGAACACCGAGGGGATCGCGCTCGACAAGCTGGGCGGCGAGGCATGGCAGCGGCGCAAAGCGAAGATGCGCGAGCGGATTCGCGAGATCGCCGGAGAGTTGCTGAAGACGGCAGCGTTGCGGGCGTTGCGTCCCGCCGAGATCGCGGAGCCGGATCAGGGTTATAATGCGTTTGTCGATCGTTTTCCCTACGATGAAACCGACGATCAGGAGCGGGCGATTGCCGATGTCATCGCGGACCTGGGCAAGGGCGCGCCGATGGACCGGCTGGTCTGCGGCGATGTTGGATTCGGCAAGACCGAGGTAGCGCTGCGCGCCGCGTTCGTGGCGGCGATGGCGGGGATGCAGGTCGCCCTGATCGGCCCGACCACGCTGCTGGCGCGTCAGCATTTCAACAATTTCGAGGAGCGATTCCGGGGCTTTCCGCTGGAGATAGGGCGGCTGTCGCGGCTCGTGCCGGCGGCCGAGGCGAAGAAGGTCAAGGAAGGGCTGGCCGACGGCACGCTCGACATTGTGGTCGGCACTCATGCGCTGCTGACCAAGGGGCTGGCGTTCAAGCGGCTGGGTCTCGTCATCGTCGACGAGGAGCAGCGGTTCGGCGTCACCCACAAGGAGCGACTGAAGCAGTTGAAGACCGACGTGCATGTGCTGACGCTGACGGCGACGCCGATCCCGCGCACATTGCAGATGGCGATGTCGGGGCTGCGCGAGTTGAGCGTGATCCAGACGCCGCCGATCGACCGGCTGGCGGTGCGCACCTATATCATGCCGTGGGACGCGGTGGTGATCCGCGAGGCGCTGCTGCGCGAACATTATCGCGGCGGACAGAGCTTCTTCGTGGTGCCGCGCGTCGCCGACCTGGCCGAGATCGAGGAATTTCTGCGGGAGGACGTGCCGGAGGTCCGCGCCGTCGTCGCGCATGGCCAGATGGCGCCGACCGAGGTGGAAGAGCGCATGTCCTCCTTTTACGACAAGCGCTACGACGTGCTGCTGTCCACGACGATCGTGGAGAGCGGGCTGGATATTCCGAGCGCCAACACGATGATCATCCATCGCGCCGACCGTTTCGGCCTTGCTCAGCTCTATCAGTTGCGCGGGCGCGTCGGGCGATCCAAGACGCGCGCCTATGCCTATATGACCACGCCGGCCGACCGGATCATCACCGAAACGGCGGAGAAGCGGCTGAAGATACTGTCCGACCTCGACACGCTGGGCGCGGGCTTTCAGCTTGCCAGCCACGATCTCGACATTCGCGGCGCGGGCAATCTGGTGGGCGACGAGCAATCGGGACATATCCGGGAAGTCGGTTTCGAACTCTACCAGTCGATGCTGGAAGAGGCGATCATGGATGCCAAGGCGGGCGGCGCGGGGCTGGAGAAGCCGCGTGACACCTGGTCGCCGCAGATCACGATCGACGCGCCGATCCTGATCCCGGACGATTATGTTCCCGACCTGGACCTGCGCATGGGGCTGTATCGCCGGATCAACGAACTGGACGACAGGCAAGGGATCGAGGCGTTCGCCGCAGAATTGATCGACCGCTTCGGCAAGTTACCCGCGCCGACGCAGAATCTGCTCAAGCTGATCGAGATCAAGCAGAATTGCCTGACCGCCAGAATCGCCAAGATCGACGCGGGCGCGAAGGGCGCGCTGGTGACATTTACCGAGGATGGCTTCGCCAACCTTCCAGGCCTGATCGCCTATGTGCAGCGGCTGGAAGGCATAGCGAAGCTGCGACCGGACGGGAAGCTGGTCATCAACCGCACCTGGGCCGACCCGGCCGCGCGGCTGAACGGGGTGGTGCAACTGTCGAAGGGGCTGGCGAAAGTGGCGGGATGACGCCATGCCGCCATATAATGCAACAAAAGTGACGCAGTCCCGTCATCAGATCATCAAATCCCTTCGCTAGCCGCAACGGCGCAAGACAGGGATTTGGGGGTATTATGACGATGAACCGGGGAGCGTCCGTACGGGCGCGCATGTTGGGTGCCAGTGCGCTGATCGCGCTTTCGGGCATGGGCGCATCGCCGGCGCTGGCACGTTGCCTGGTGTCGGGGACGAGCGCGACATGCGACACGACAGCACCCAATCCCGATACCGGCGGAGCGGCGCTAGGGAATGTCACCGCGCTCAACGTCCTGCCGGACGCGGTCGTCACGAGCGCGACCGGGACGACGATCGGATCGACCGCGACCACGCTCGCCATCGCCAACAGCGGCACGATCGGCAACAGCAACGCCACCGGGCGGGCGATCAACATTGCGGGCGCCGCCAACAGTCGCGCGATCACGCTCACCAACGCAGCGGGCGCGCTGGTCCAGAGCGCGGACGATGCGTTCCGCATCAACTACAACCCCACCGGCGGATCGATCCGCGTGGACAATTTCGGGATCATCCGCACGACCAACGGCGGACAGGCGCTCGATTTCGACGCGGCCGCATCGGGCAGCGCGACGATCATCATCAACAATTATGCCGGCGCTGAGCTGCGCTCCTTCGGGCAGGACGCGATCCGGCCGGGCCAGGGCGCGACCGTCACCAATGCGGGCCTGATCTATTCGGACGGGCTGCCCAATAACAGCTATGACGGGATCGACTGGCAGGGCAAGGCGGGCGTGGTCGTCAACCAGGGCGGCGGCGTGATTTCCGGCCTGCGCCACGGCATCACCAGCGACGTCGACGTGAATGTAACCAATGCGCTGGGCGCGACCATCACCGGACGCAACGGATCGGGCATCGGCTCCGACGGAACCGGCACGGTCGTCAATTTCGGGACGATCACCGGGACATGGGACGGCGTGGCGATCAATGGCGACGGCGACGGGGTGGACATCGACTTCATCGGCACGGTGCGCAATTTCGGCACGATCCAGGGCCTGACCGCCAATGGCGTCGATTCGGGCGGCCGGCCGAACAGCGCCGAGGGCATCGCGATGGGCGGCGGCACGATCGAGAATGCGGCCGGCGCGACCATAACGGGCGGCGCGCGCGGCATCCTCATCAATCATGACACCAATGTGGACGGGGTGGCCGACGGCGCGACGACCGTCACCAATGCCGGCACGATACGCGGCATCAACGGCGCGGCGATCAGCTTTGTGGGCAATTTCGCCGACAGCATCACCAACAGCGGCACGATCTCCGGCGGCGGCGGCACGGCGATCGACATGGGCGCGGGCGACGACAGCCTGACGCTGCTCAATGGTTCGGTCATCACCGGCAAGGTCGATGGCGGCGCGGGGATTGACATAGTGACGCTGGCAGGGACCGGCGGATCGTTCGACGGCACGGTGAATTTCGAGCGGCTGAACGTGACCTCCGGCAACTGGATCGCGACCTTCGCATCCAGCTATGCCAACGGCACCAGCGTATCGGCGGGCGCCAACCTGATCGGCGACGTCACGACGCTGACCGGCACGATCGCCAATGCCGGGACGGTCACGCTCAACCAGGGGACCAACGGCACCCTGTCCACCACCATCACCGGCGCGGGGACACTGGTGAAAACCGGCGCAGGCGTGCTGACCATCGGGTCGCTACCGGGCTTTACCGGGTCGACTCTGGTCAATGCCGGGCGACTTTATGTGACCGGGTCGCTGCCTTCTTCGGTCAGCGTGGCGGGCGGCGCGACGCTGAGCGGGATCGGATCGGTCGGTGCGACCAGCATCCAGAATGGCGGCACGATCGCGCCCGGCATACAGGGCAGCATCGGCACGCTCACCGTCAACGGCGCGTTCGCGCAGGCGGCGGGATCGACCTATGTGGCGGAGGTCAACCCGACCGGCACCGCCGATCGCATCATCGTCAACGGCGCGGCCGTCATCCAGGCGGGCGCGCGGCTCACCATCGCGCGCGACGCCGGCAGCTATGCGGTCGGCACCCGCTACACGCTGCTGACGGCCAGCGGCGGGGTGACGGGCACTTACACACTGACGCCTGCGGCATCGGGCGATACCGAATTGCGGCTGGGTTCGGGGACCAACGCGCTGTTCGTCGACGTGGCGCGCACCGCTTTGTCGTTGCCAGCGGTGGCGCAGACGCCGAACCAGATCGGCGTCGCCACCGCCCTGGGCGGACTGACATCAGCCAACGCCGCCTATGCCGCGCTGACGCTGATTTCCGACGCCGCCACCGTGCGCGCGGGTTTCAACCAGTTGTCCGGCGAAATCCATGCCTCGCTGCGCACCGGCATGGTGCATGATGCGCAAAGCGGGCAGCAGGCTGTGCTGACGCGGCTGGCCGATGACACAAAAGCAAGCGGCGTGTGGGGCCAGGCGTTGCTGGCGTCGGGCGACGATGACGGACAGGCGGGCGCGGCCGATGTCCGCCACAGGACGCGCGGCGGCCTGGGCGGCATCGATATAGCACTGGGCAGCTTCCGGCTGGGCGTAGCGGGCGGCTATACCCGCGATCGCATGTTGGCATCGCAACTGGGCAGCCGCGCCAGGCTCAAGGCCAAGCATCTGCTGGCCTATGTCGGCGGCGATGCCGGTGGCGTAAGGCTGAGCGCGGGCGTCGGCTATGACTGGACACGGATCAGGACTCGCCGCACGATCGGCTTTACAGGCTTCAGCGATTTGGCGCTGGCCAGCTATGACGGCAAAGTGCTGCACGGCTTTGCGCAGATCGGTGTCCCGCTTGCTTTGGGCGCGGGCACGGTCGAGCCGTTCGCGGGGGTCAGCGCCTATCGCGTCGATACCGATGCCTTTGCCGAGACCGGCGGCAGTGCATCGCTGCGCGGCGCGGCGCGCAAGGACAGCTTCGTGCAGTCGGCGGCGGGCGTGAAAGTGGCGACGCCGATCATCGAGACCCTGTCCGCGCGCGGATCGCTGGCGTGGGAGCATGTTTTCAAGGACCAGACGTCGCTCGCCACCCTGGCGTTCAATAGCGGCGGCGCGGCCTTTGGCGTGAATGGCACGGCGCTTTCGAGCGATGCGGCGGCGGCTTCGCTGGCGCTGGTCTGGGAACCGGTGAAGGCGGTGAAGGTGTCGCTGGGCTATGACGGCCATGTGGGCGGCGCCGGGACCGACAGCGCCGGGCGCTTCACGGTGTCGTTCGGCTTTTAACTCCTCCGGGGTGGTTGGCCGGGGCATCGCCAGCTACCCCAACAAGCCCGGCAAATCCTCGCTTGCGACGCCGGGTGCTTTGAGGAAGCCCTGATAGAAGTCACAGCCTTCGCGTGTCAGCAGATCGCGTTGCTCGGCCGTTTCCACGCCTTCCGCGATCACCTTCAGCCCTAGCGATTTCGCCATGTGGATGACACCGCGCACGACGATGCGGTCGCGGGCGGAGCCGGCTATGTCCTGCGCGAGACCACTATCGATTTTCAGATAATCGAGCGGAAGCGCCTTCAGATACGCCAGGCTGGAATAGCCGGTGCCGAAATCGTCGATGGCGACGCGCAGGCCCGCCCGGCGCAGGTCGACCAGCAGCGCGGCGGCCGCGTCGATATTTTCGATGAGGCCGCTCTCGGTAATCTCGACCGTAAGGCGCGCGCGCGGAAAGCCGCTGTCGTCCACCAGCTTCAGGAAATTTTCGATGAAGTCGGGCTGGGAGATGTCCGACGCGGTGACGTTGACCGAGAGGCGCAGATCGGCCAGCGTATCCGGCCACCCTACAGCCTGGCGCAGTGCTTCGGCCTGGATGTGCGCCGACAGGGGCAGCAGAAAGTCGGAACGCTCGGCGGCGGCGAACAGCGCGCCTGCCCCCAGCGCACCATAATGCGGGTGGTTCCAGCGCGCGAGGGCCTCCACGCCGACAATCTCGTCGGGCCGGTGGCAATCATATTGCGGCTGGAAGACGAGACCGATCTCCTTGCGATCGAGAGCAAGGCGCAGGTCGGATTCGAGGCGGTCGGGGTCCGCCTTGCGGCTGCGCGCGTCGGCGGCGAGGATACGGATGCCCTCCCCGTCCGAATTGCGCGCATCGGCGAGCGCGGTGCCGGCGCGGCGTAGCAGGCGGGCGGCGTCGTCGCCCGGCAATGCCTGTGCGATTCCGCAGCGGCCGATTAGACGGATGAGATGGTCGCCCGCACTGAACGGCTGACCGATGGCGGCGATCAGGCGGCGGGCGAGAAAGATGGCGCGATCGGGCGCGGCGGGGTTCGATCCGCTGTCCGATATGGCGGGTAGGCCAACCAGATATTCAGTGCCGGCGACCCGCGCGGTGAGCGCGCCGGTGCCGACGATCATGTCGACCAGCCGCTCGACCCGGCGCGCGATACGGCCAAGCAGGGCGTCGCCCGCGACCTGGCCATAGGCGGCGTTCACCCGGTCGAACTGGCCGATACCGAGCAGCATGAGAATGGGTGCGCCGTTTTCCAACTGTCCGCTGGTCCAGTTGAGCGCGGTCTGACGATTGGAAAGGCCGGTCAGGAAATCGCGACCACGGGAATTTCGCGCAAGGCGGCCGGGAGGTGGTGCATCGTCTTCGCCTTCGTTCGCGGCTTGCGGACCGCCGCCGAGCCGCTGAACCATGATCCGCGCGGATTCCAGCGTGAGCGCGAGCCGCGCGGCGGTAAGCGGCGCATCGAGCACATGGGTCGCGCCGGCGGCGAACAGGGCGGCGGCGTCATCCTGCGACATGGCGAGGGCGACCAGCGCGCCGCCGCTCGCCTCCACCGCCTGGCCGAGCAGGCCGATGCGCGCGACGCCGTCGACACGGGCATCGACCAGCGCAACCAGCGCTTCGCCCGCCAGATAGCGCCGCTCGGCATCTTCCAGCCGGCGCGCCCCGACCACCTGCCAACCCGCGGGAATCGCCATGTCGGTCAGGACGTCGCGATCCTCCGGCGAAAGCAGGAACAGACCGCTCCATCCTCCACCGGCCGCACCCGCCACCTTTGCCACGATCATGCCCCTTATTTATCCCCGCTCCGGCGGGAGTATATGCGATAGTCCAACAGGATATTAGGGCCGCCGCCTTGCCGCGACGCCCCGCATGGCCTAGCTAAACGCAGATGAGGCCCCAGGCAAATACGCAAAATGTCGCACGTGGCGCGATGACCGACGGTTTTGGCCGGCGGATCGATTATTTGCGCATATCGGTGACTGACCGGTGCGACCTGCGCTGCCGCTATTGCATGGCCGAGAAGATGACATTCCTGCCGCGTAGTGAAATATTGACGCTGGAAGAGATCGCGATCATTGCCGAGCGCTTCATCGTGCGCGGGGTCCGGCGGATAAGGTTGACCGGGGGCGAGCCGCTGTTGCGGCGCGACTTTGGCGATCTGGCGCGGCGACTGGGCATGCATGTGCGGAGCGGCGCGCTGGACGAGTTGACGCTGACGACCAACGGCACCCATCTGACGACACATGCGCAGGCCATGGCCGATGCCGGGATCCGGCGGATCAATGTGAGCCTCGACACGCTCGATGCGGCGCCGTTCGCGCATATCACGCGCGGGGGTGATATTGGCCGGGTGCTTGCCGGGATCGAAGCGGCCAGTGCGGCGGGGATCGCGATCAAGATCAATATGGTGGCGCTGAAAGGGCTGAACGAAGGCGCGGTGCTGCCGATGCTGCGCTGGTGCGATGCACAGGGCCACGACCTGACGCTGATCGAGACGATGCCGCTGGGCGCGATCGACGAGGACCGGGCGGACCGTTACCTGCCGCTGACCAGCGTGGCGGAGGCGATCGATGCGGTGCACCGGCTGACTCCGATCGCGCACCGCACCGGCGGGCCGGCGCGCTATCATGCGGTGGAGGGGATGGGCGTTACACTGGGGTTGATAACCCCGCTGACCGAGAATTTCTGCGCCGGGTGCAACCGGATGCGGCTGACCTGCGAGGGGAAGATTTTCATGTGCCTGGGGCATGAAGATCATGTCGACCTGAAACGCGCCTTTCGCGACGGCGGCACACAGGCGGTAGACATGTTGCTGGACGAAGCGCTGGCGGCCAAGCCGTTGCGTCACGATTTTGCGATCGGCAACGGTGCAGCGGCGGCAATGACGCGCCGCCACATGAGCGTGACCGGCGGATGAGCGGCGAGATAAAGCGCGCGCTCGTCGCGTCCCCCACGTCGGCGGCGCGGGCGGCGGAGGAGCGGCTGCGCATCAGCTATGATTTCGTCGCGCCGCAAGAGGCCGACATGCTGATTGCGCTGGGCGGCGACGGCTTCATGCTGCAGACGCTGCATGCGATGCTGGAATCACACAGGATCGTGCCGGTGTTCGGCATGAACCTGGGCACGGTCGGCTTTCTGATGAACGAGTGGCGACTGGAGCGGCTGGAGCAAAGGCTGGACGCGGCCAAACCCTTCAAGGTCAACCCGCTGCGCATGTCGGTCGAAACCGTGGATGGCGAGCAATTTTCCATTCCGGCGATCAACGAAGTATCGCTGCTGCGCGAAACGCGCCAGACCGCCAAGCTGGAGGTTGACGTGAACGGCCGCGTCGTGCTGCCCGAACTGGTGTGCGACGGCGTGCTGGTGGCGACCCCGGCGGGATCGACCGCCTATAATCTGTCGGCGCATGGCCCCATCCTGCCGCTCGGATCGGCGATGCTGGCGCTGACCCCCATCAGTCCGTTTCGTCCGCGACGCTGGCGCGGGGCGATATTGCCGGAAAATACCGTGATCCGCTTCACCGTGCTCGATCCGGTCAAGCGTCCGGTAAGCGCCGTGGCCGACCAGCGCGAAGTGCGCGACGTGGCGTCGGTGGAGGTGAAGATCGACCGCGCGACGCCGCTGACATTGCTGTTCGACCCTGAACATACGCTGGACGACCGGATCGCGGCGGAACAGTTCATCGCCTGAAAAAGGCCCGGCGAATATCCGCCATTTACCCTTGCCATCCGGCAAATCCCGCTGCTATAGGCGCGGCCTGCCCGGTGAGAACCGGGCTGCTCCCTGATAGCTCAGCGGTAGAGCATTCGACTGTTAATCGAATGGCCGTAGGTTCGAATCCTACTCAGGGAGCCAATTTTCCCGATTACGGCATGTAATGCAGTGTATATCGCAATCCTTTAAACGGCAGGCGAGTGATACACAGGATCGCGCATTACGGTGCTATGTGTCGATCCTCGCCATGTCCAAACATGAAAAGAGGCGCGCTGGTTTCCCGGCGCGCCTCTTTTCGTTAGTCCTGACTACTGCTTAATAGCGATAATGATCGGGCTTGAACGGACCTTCCACCGGCACACCGATATAGTCGGCCTGCTTCTGGCTCAGCGTCGTCAGCTTGACGCCCAGCTTCTCCAGGTGGAGCGCGGCGACCTTTTCATCGAGATGCTTGGGCAGCACATAAACGTCATTCTTGTAAGCGGCGGTGTTGGTCCACAGTTCGATCTGCGCCAGCGTCTGGTTGGTGAAGCTGGCTGACATGACGAAGCTTGGGTGACCGGTGGCGTTGCCCAGATTGACCAGGCGGCCCTTCGACAGGACGATGATCTGCTTGCCGTCCGGAAATTCGACCAGATCGACCTGAGGCTTCACTTCGGTCCATTTGAAATTCTGCAGGCCGGCAATCTGGATCTCACTATCGAAATGGCCGATGTTGCAGACGATCGCCATCGGCTTCATCGCCCGCATATGATCGACGGTCAGGACATCGGCATTGCCGGTCGCGGTGACGAAGATATCGGCACGGGTAGCCGCTTCCTCCATCGTCACGACCTCGAAGCCCTCCATTGCCGCCTGCAGCGCACAGATCGGATCGACTTCGGTCACCATCACACGCGCGCCGCCGTTGCGGAGCGATTGGGCCGACCCCTTGCCAACATCACCAAAGCCGGCGACACAGGCGGTCTTGCCGGCAAGCATGACGTCGGTGCCGCGACGGATTGCGTCGACCAGGCTTTCCTTGCAACCGTAGAGATTATCGAACTTCGACTTGGTGACGCTGTCGTTGACGTTGATCGCAGGGAAGGGAAGCTTGCCCTTCTTCGCCAGTTCGTAAAGGCGGTGGACGCCGGTGGTGGTCTCTTCCGACACGCCCTTGATCGCGGCTACGGTCTTGGTCAGAAAGCCGGGGCGTTCCTTCAGCACGCGCTTGAGCACGGCGACGAATATCTCCTCTTCCTCATTGGTGGGGGTGAACAGTTCTTCGCCCGCCTCGACCCGCGCGCCCCATAGCGCGAACATGGTCGCGTCGCCGCCATCGTCGAGAATCAGGTTGCAGACGCCCGACGGGTCGCTGTGCCAATCGAAGATGCGTTCGACATAGTCCCAATATTCCTGAAGCGTCTCACCCTTGATCGCGAAGACGGGGACGCCCGACGCGGCGATCGCGGCGGCGGCATGATCCTGCGTCGAATAGATGTTGCAGGTCGCCCAGCGCACCTGCGCACCCAGCGCGGTCAGCGTCTCGATCAGAACGGCGGTCTGGATCGTCATGTGGAGCGAGCCGGTGATGCGCGCGCCCTTGAGCGGTTGCGACGCACCGAACTCGGTGCGCAAGGCCATCAGACCCGGCATTTCGGTTTCGGCGATGTTGATTTCGGCGCGGCCGAAGTCGGCGAGCGACAGGTCGGCGACGACATAATCCTGAACGGCGGTGGCGGGTGCGGTGGCCAAAACAACTCTCCTGGAATGATGCCCCCGGTGAAGCTTATGAGCAGCGACGAGGTTGAGGGTCCTTACCAACCGATGCCTCCGGAAGCAATGGCTACATAAAGACTTCTTTATGTCGAGGAGGGGAACGGAGGGCGGATCAGGCCGAACCGGCACGGCTCGACAGGAGCGTCGTATCGACGCCGATCGCGGCGAAGCTGGCGGACCATATGCGTTCCGCCGGCGTGTCGAAGAGCAGCCGCGCATTCGCAGGTGTCATCAGCCAGCCATGGCGCGTCATTTCCCCTTCGAGTTGCCCCGGACCCCATCCGGCATAGCCGAGCGCCACGCGATAGCGGCGCGGCCCGCGCCGTTCGGCGATCGCTTTGAGCACGTCCAGCGTGCCGGACAGGCCCCATTTGTCGTCGATCCGCACCATGTCCTGCCCGCCCCAGTCGAGGCTGTGCAGCACGAACCCGCGCCTCGGCTCGACCGGCCCGCCACGCAGCACCGGATCGTCGGGGATGGCGGAACCGTCGATGCCGAAGGTTGCGAGCAAGGCGCGCAGCCCCAGCCCCTCGACCTCCGCGCCCATGTCGATACCCATCGCGCCGCCAGCATCATGCGCGCACAGCAGGATGGCGCTATGGTCGAAATTGGGATCGCCGATGCCCGGCATGGCCAGCAGCATCTGCCCGGCATAAAAATCGGGGAGGTCCATCGGGGGGATATAGCGGGCGGACAGGAATGCGCCAAGCCTGGCACGGCTCTGGCGGAGGAGCAGGCTGCGATACAGATATATCGCCCTCCCCGCTTGACAGGCCCATCCGCAGACGCGACCTGTCGCGGGCATCATTCCCTGTAAGGAGCCTGTTCCATGACCATCGCAAAAGGCGACCCATTGCCGCAGACGACGTTCGCGACCCTGACCGAGAGCGGCCCGCAGCAGGTCGAGAGCGACGCTTTCTTTGCGGGTAAGAAAGTCGCGCTCTTTTCCGTGCCGGGAGCGTTCACGCCGACCTGTTCGGCCAAACATCTGCCGGGATTCATCGACAAGGCCGAGGCGTTGAAAGCCAAGGGCGTGGACGCGATCGTCTGCACGGCCGTGAACGATGTGTTCGTGATGGGCGCCTGGGGCAAGTCGGCGGGCGCGGACGGCGTGGTGACGATGCTGGCCGACGGCAACGGCGCGTTTGCAAAGGCCGTAGGGCTGGAGCTGGACGGCAGCAAATTCGGCCTGGGGACACGCGGCCAGCGTTTTTCGATGATCGTGAATGACGGCGTGGTCGAAGAACTGAATGTCGAAGCGCCGGGCGATTTCAAGGTCTCATCGGCGGAATATCTGCTCGATCAGCTTTGATCGGCTGATTTGTAGGTAACGACATTCGCCTGCCTTCGTCTTGCCGGGCGTGATCCGGCATCCCGCTTTTTCCAGCGCGGAAGAAGCGGGACCCCGGATCACGTCCGGGGTGACGGGGAAACGGGTAGCGGACCTTGCTACGATAGGCTCTACAGCGCGATGAAGTCCCGTCCGTTCGTGCTGAGTAGGGGCTGAGCTTGTCGAAGACCCATATCGAAGCATCAGCGCTGCGTGTGATCCTTCGATATGCCATTTCGACAAGCTCAATGGCTACTCAGGACGAACGGAGATTAAAATCATAACAATTCAAGATATGAAGCAGTCCGCGTAGAAGCGCTTCGCCTCTCGATCAGCCGGTAGCCGCGCCGCGCGTCAGCAGATCGACTTCGTCCGACCCCAGCCAGTTGACGTCGCCGACCTGCGCCCAGGGCACATCCTCGAACCCTTCGTCGCCGATCATGCCGGTGGCGGCGCGGACACAGCGTATCTGGATCAGCGCAGGCAGTTCGCCCTGCGCATGATCGGCCGACACTACTTCATGCGCGTCGCCCCCTTCCCAGGACACCAGATCGCCGACGCGGATGTCCTGACGCCCCTCGCTGTCCATGGCTTTGCTCATACCGCGAATCAGCTTTTCAGCGTGACGATGCCAAGGCCGCCCGGCTTTTGCGTCGGATTGGACGCATTGGGTTTCTTGGGCTTTTCCGCCTTGGGCTTGCGGATTTCGCGGCTGGTCTTTTTCTGGCTTTTGGCCATGCTGTTTTCCTTTGAAAAATTCAGGCGGCCAGCGCCGCCGCTATCGGGCGGGGGGCAGCGATTCGGGTAAGCGGTGCGCACAACGGAAGCGGTCGCTGGACGGCTTCGGACGACCGGTTCAGCCGCGCAAGCTGGCTCTTGTAACGCCGGACCATTTCGAGATGCGGGATACGGGCGCAGTCATCGGTCGCCTGGGCAGCCATCGCCTGCGCGCACCGCAATCTTTTGGTGATGTAGATGATGGTCATGGCATGTATCCCAGATCAACCGGGAGCCAAGCCGCTCTCTGTCGCATCCAGGTCGGGTCAGACGATACGATGCAGGACTTGTAGCATGGATTGCCGCGCGGCGGGAATAAATCGACAGGCCGGGTCCTTTGTTACGCCCCCGACCTTTCGCCGACGCGCGAAACGGGTTAGCAGGAGGCGATGACAGAAAGCATAGGCCAGGCTGTCGTCGCCCAGCTCGACGATATTTACCAGACGAGCATTCGCGTCCTGCGCGAGGCCATGCAGGCCTATGCGCGGGACGGGTCGCTGCCCGGACCCCAAGCGCGGATGGACCGGCGCTTCTGCTATCCCGAACTGCGCGTGACTTACAAAGGCGAGGGCGACACCCCGCCGCCGGGCCGGTCCTTCGCACGGCTGTCGCATCCGGGGCGCTATGTGACCACGATCACCCGTCCGGCAATGTTCGCGGGCTATCTGGCCGAGCAGATCGACCTGCTGGTGCAGGATTATGGCGTGACGGTGGAAACCGGCCTGTCCGCGCAGCAAATCCCTTTCCCCTATGTGCTCGACGGGCTGGACATGAGCGCGATCGACGGCGTACCGCCAGCCGAACTGGCGCGATATTTCCCGGCGACCGAACTGGCCGAGATCGGCGACGAGATCGCCGACGGGCTGTTCCTGCCCGATCCGGGCGGCGATCGGCCGCTGGCGCTGTTCGACGGATTGCGCACCGATTTTTCGCTGGCGCGGCTCAAACATTATACCGGCACACCCGCCGACCATGTGCAGCATTATATCCTGTTCACCAACTATCACCGCTATGTCGACGAGTTCGTCGGCTGGGCCTGCGACCAGTTGAAGCGGCCGGGAAGCCGCTTTACCGCCCTGTCGGGGGCGGGCGGCGTCTATGTGACGCCGGAGACCGCCGATCCGGCACGGATGATCGCCGACAGCGCATGGCGGCGGCACCAGATGCCCGCCTATCATCTGATCGCGCCCGACCGCAGCGGCATCACGCTGGTGAATATCGGCGTGGGGCCGTCCAACGCGAAGACGATCTGC
>CAXUEQ010000053.1:0-20836 GCA_964250175.1 uncultured Sphingobium sp.
ACATTGTGGCGGCCCGGCATCGGCATTGCGATGCCCTCGATCCGGCGGGTCGCGCCGTCACGCTCGCGCACCTGCACGTCGAAGCGGTTGCCGCCGGGGAAGCTGACGACATTGTCGCCGCGAATATCGGCCTGCGCGCTGAAACCATAGGTGACGACGCGGCGGTCCTGCACGCGCGGCAGGATCGCCTGCACTTCGGGATGGTCGATGCACAGGATCGCCGCGCCATAGAAAGGCACATTTTCGATGAAGTCGACAAACGCATCCTTTACGCGGTCGAAACTGCCATAATGGTCGAGATGTTCGGGATCGATATTGGTCACGACCGCGATGGTGCCGTCCAGCCGCAGGAAGCTGCCGTCGCTCTCGTCGGCTTCGACCACCATCCAGTCGCTTGCGCCCAGACGCGCGTTGGAGCCATAGCTGTTGATGATCCCGCCGTTGATGACGGTCGGGTCGACGCCCCCGGCATCGAGCAAAGCGGCGACCATCGAGGTCGTCGTGGTCTTGCCATGGGTGCCGGCGACCGCGACGGTGGATTTCAAACGCATCAACTCGGCAAGCATTTCGGCGCGGCGGACGACCGGCACGCGGTTTTCCAGCGCCAGCTCGACTTCGGGATTGCCACGCTTGATCGCGGTGGATGTCACCACCACCGCCGCATCACCCAGATTCTCCGCCTTGTGGCCGATCGCGACCGGGATGCCGCGCTTACGCAGCCCCTCGATCACATAGCCTTCGGCCACGTCGCTGCCCTGCACCTTATAGCCCAGATTGTGCATGACCTCGGCAATGCCGGACATGCCGATGCCACCGATGCCGATGAAGTGGATCGTGCCGATATCGATCGCAACGCCCTTCATGCCGGCACTCCCGCCAGATTGAGGCTGGCTGGTGCCGGGGTCCGTTTGACGGGATCGTTCATGATCGGGGCATGGCCTATGCTTTCGAGGAGGTCCGCCATGTCGCGCGCGGCGTTGGGGCGGCCGCAGGCGCGGGCGCGCCGGGCGGCGTTTTGCAGCGCGCCGGGTTCCAGCGCCATCTTCTGCATCTGCTTGGCCAGTTCGACGGCGGTGAATTGCGATTGCGGGATCGCCCGCGCGCCGCCCGCCTCCACCATCTCGCGCACATTGGCGGTCTGATGATCGTCCATCGCCGATGGCAGCGGCACCAGGATCGCGGGCCGCCCGGCGGTGGTCAGTTCGGCGAGCGTGGAGGCCCCCGCCCGCGCGATCACGAGATGCGCCCAGGACAGCTTTTCCGGCATGTCGCCGATATAGGTGGCGAGGTCGGCGGGAATCTCCATCTCGGCATAGCTGGCGCGCACCCTCTCGATATCCTCCGCGCGGCATTGCTGCGTCACCTGCAACCGGCGGCGCAGGCTGATCGGCAGCAGCGCGAGGCCATCGGGCACGACGCCCGACAGGATCGTCGCGCCTTGGCTGCCGCCGGTGACGAGCAGGCGGAACACGCTCTCGTCGGTCAGCGCGGGGAATTCCTCGTCGCGCAGCGCCAGCACCTCGGGCCGCACCGGATTGCCGACCAGATGCACCTTGCCGTCATATTTCGCCGCCAGCCGCTCGACCTTCGGATAGGCGGTGGCGATCGCGCTCACCCGGCCTGCGAGCAGACGATTGACGCGGCCCAGCACGGCATTTTGTTCATGCACGGCAGTGGGAATGCCCTGCTTCAGACCCGCCAGCAGTGCGGGCAGCGCGGGATAGCCGCCAAAGCCGACGATGGCGGTCGGCTGAAAGGTTTCATAGAGGCGCAGCGCCATCGCGCGCCCGGTCCATATGCCCTTGAGACCGCGCAGCCAGCCCAGCGGCCCGCCCTGCATGCGCCCGGCGGGCAGGACATGGACCTGCATCCCTTCGAAGATGCCGGGTATCTTCGCGCCGCGCGCGTCGGTGACCAGCGCGACATGATGCCCGCGCGCGGTCAGCTCCTGCGCCACCGCATAAGCGGGGATCATATGCCCCCCGGTCCCGCCCGCGGCGAGAACGAAGTGACGGGAAATACTCATCGGCCGCTCCATTTCACGACATAGGGGCTGCGGTCCATGAACGGATTGCGGCGCGTGAACGCCAGCAACAGGCCGACCCCGATGCAAAGCGCGATCATAGAGGAGCCGCCATAGCTGATAAAGGGCAGCGTCATGCCCTTTGACGGAAATATCTGCGCATTGACGCCCATGTTGATGATCGCCTGCAATCCGAACTCGGTGACGAGGCCGGCGGCGGCGAGGATGGTGAAGCTGTCTTCCTCGTCCAGCAAGCGCAGCAGCACCCGCACGATGATCGCCAGATAGACGAGACCGATCGCGATGCAGGCGAGCAGGCCGAATTCCTCGCCTATGACCGAAAAAATATAGTCGGTATGCGCTTCGGGCAGATGGAATTTGGCCTGCCCACCGCCCGGTCCGACACCGGTGAAACCGCCATTTGTGATGGTGCGATGGGCAAGGTCGGTCTGGTCCGGTCCGGTGTCGGCGTTGACGCCCAAGCCGAGAAAATCGTTGATACGCTGGCGGCCATTTTCATAGAACATATAGACGAGCACCAGCCCGCCCATCGCGGCCGCGCCCAGCGCGCCGATATAGCGGAAAGGAATGCCCGAAAGCAGCAGCAAAGCTGCCCAGCAGGCGAGGAAGATGACGGTCTGACCGAAATCGGGCTGTTTCATGAGCAGCCCGGCGATGAAGAAAGTGAGAAGGCCGCTCAGCGGCACCACCGGCAGGCTGGCGTCCTTGCCGCGCAGCGACAGCAGCCAGGCGATGCTGACGACGAAGACGGGTTTCAGAAACTCGGAAGGCTGGAAGCGGATTCCCGGCAGGTCGATCCAGCGCTTCGCGCCGTTGATCGTGTTGCCCAGCAACGGCACAAACAGCAGCATGACGACGAAAAAGGCGCAGAGGAACAGCGCCAGCCGGCGCGCCTGCTGGCGCGGGAGCATCGAGATGACCAGCATGAACGGCAGGCCGATCGCGACCCACATCAACTGGCGATAGAAATAGATGAGCGGGTTGACCGCGACCGCGCTGGTCGAGCGGTCGATCGCCGCGACGGGCGATGCGGCGGCGACCGCGACCAGCCCGATCGCGATCAGCACGACGATCAGCGACAGCAGCACCCGGTCGATTTCCCAGAACCATATGGCGAGCGCCGTCCGCTCGCGCGGTACGGTGCGGCCGCGCAACTGAGTGACGATCTTGCCCGGACGGAAACCGCCTCGCACGCCTAACGCGCCTTTCCCCCCGCTTTCCATCTTGTCCCCCTTGGGATCCCGTTCGCCCTCGATGCTATCCAACCGCGCGCACCCCAACCGCCTTGACGGCAGCTTCGAAGGCGTCCCCGCGTGCTTCGAAATCCCTGAATTGATCGAAAGAGGCGCAGGCGGGCGAAAGCAGCACGACATCGCCCGGCTCGGCCACACGCGCCGCGCGGCGAACGGCGGTCAATAACATCTCGCTATCGTCCACCGCCATGTGCGGGCTGAGCAGTTCGGCGAACATATGGCCGGACTCACCGATCGTATAGGCATGTTTGACGTTGGCGTAGAAGGGCAGGCATTCTTCGAGCGTGCCGGTCTTGGCAATGCCGCCCAAAATCCAGTGAATCCGTGGCTTGCCACCCACCGGCGGATAGGCCGCGAGCGCCGGCGCGGTGGAGGCCGCGTTGGTCGCCTTGCTGTCGTTGACGTAAAGCACCCCATCCACTTCCGCCACGCGCTGCATGCGGTGGGGGAGGCTGGCATAGCTGGCGAGCGCGGGAAGCGTGTCGTCGTCGGACAATCCCAATGCCCGCGCCACGGCGATGGCGACGGCGGCGTTCTGGGCGTTATGCGGGCCTTGCAGGGCGGGCCATTTGGCTTGGACGTCGGGGGTGATACTTGAAGATGAAACCTCCACCACGTCATTTCCGCGAAGGGTGTCGGCAATCGCCCGGCTCGCCGCGTCCTCGATCGCGATCACGGCGGGGTGCCCGGCCGACCGCATCGCGAACAGCCGCGCTTTCGACGCGGCATAGCCTTCGAACCCATCATAGCGATCCAGATGATCGGGCGTGATGTTGAGCAGCACCGCGACGTCGCAGTCGAGGCTGAAGGTCAGGTCGATCTGATAGCTTGACAGCTCCAGCACATAGACGCCGACGCCCTTCAGGTTCGGCTCCAGCGGGTCCTGGCCGAGAATAGGCAGGCCGATATTGCCGCCCATGCGCGCGGGATAGCCCGCCTGCGCGATGATATGGTGGATCAGCGCGGTGGTGGTCGACTTGCCGTTGGTGCCGGTGATGCCGACGACTTTGTGCGGCGGCAGCGTCGGGCGGGCGAGCGCGAACAGCTCGATGTCGCCGATGATGGGAACGCCAGCATCCTTGGCTTTTTGCGCGATCGGATGGCGGTTCAGGGGAACGCCGGGTGAAACGACCACGCCATCAAAGCCGGTAAGGTCGATCGTCAGCGGATCGGCGATCTCGCATTGGCCGGCGACAAGCGCCTGTGCTTCCTCGCGCGTGTCCCAGGCGACGACGCGCGCGCCGCTGGCGACCAGCGTAGCGACGGTCGCGAGACCGCTGCGCGCAAGGCCCAGAACAGCATAGGTCTTTCCCGCAAAGCTCTCTGAAACAATCATCGCAGCTTCAGCGTCGCCAGACCCGCCAATGCCAGCACGAAAGCAATGATCCAGAAGCGGATCACCACGGTCGGCTCGGCCCAGCCAAGCTGCTCGAAATGATGATGGATCGGCGCCATCTTGAACACGCGGCGGCCGGTGCGCTTGTAGAAGAAGACCTGGATGATGACCGACAGCGCCTCGACCACGAACAGGCCGCCGATGATGGCGAGGACGATCTCATGATGGGTGCTGACCGCGATCACGCCCAGCGCCCCGCCCAGTGCAAGGCTGCCGGTGTCGCCCATGAAGACGGCGGCCGGCGGCGCGTTGAACCAGAGAAAGGCGAGGCCACCGCCGATGATCGCGCCGCACAAGATCGTCAGGTCGCCTGCACCCGGCACATGCGGAATACCCAGATAATGGGCGAAGTCGGCGCGGCCAACCAGATAGGTGATGAGCATGAAGGCGAGGCAGGCGATGATGACCGGCATGGTCGCCAGTCCGTCCAGCCCATCGGTCAGGTTCACCGCATTGCCGAACGACACGATCACGAAAGCGGCGAAGAGGAAGTAGAAGGGACCAAGGTCGATCGCCGGTCCGTTCCAGAAAGGCACGTAGAGCGCGGTGCCGTTATGCTGGACAATCAGCCAGGAGGCGACACCGGCGATCAGGAATTCGAGGCCCAAGCGGAATTTGCCCGACAGCCCCTTATGACTGGCCTTCGTCACCTTGTCATAATCGTCCATGAAGCCGATCGCGCCGAAGCCCATCGTCACGAACAGGCAGGCCCAGACATAGATGCTGTTGATGTTCATCCACAGCAGCACGGACAAGACCACCGAGGTCAGGATCATCAACCCGCCCATGGTCGGTGTGCCGCGCTTGGCGAGATGACTTTGCGGGCCGTCGTCGCGGATCGGCTGGCCCTTGCCCTGCCGGATGCGCAACCAGCCGATGAATTTCGGACCGATGATGAGGCCGATCATCAGCGCGGTCGCGATCGCCGCGCCGGTACGGAAACTCAGATAGCGGACGAGGTTGAACAGCCCGTGAAAGTCCAGCGTCTGTCCCAGCCAATACAGCATCAGTTCTTCTCTCCGCCGGCCAGCGCCGCGACGACGCGCGACAGTCCGACACTGTTCGATCCCTTTACCAATATTGCGTCGCCCGCGCATATCTCCTGCGCGAGAAGCGCGGCCGCAGCCCCCGCATCCGGCACATGCGCGAAAGCGACGCGGCCATCAAGCGCCGCGCCCAGCGCTTTCATCTCAGGACCAACGAGGATCGCATAATCGACACGGGCCGCCGCAACCGGATCGGCGAGAGCCGCGTGAAGCGCCTCCGAACCGCTGCCAAGCTCCTTCATCGCGCCCAGCACGACGACGCGGCGTTCGCGTGGCTCCTTGCCCAACTGGCGCAGAGTCGCGGTCATCGACAGCGGATTGGCGTTGTAGCTTTCGTCGATCAGCAACGCCTCGCCACCCTGCACGGAGATGGTCGTGCGCGCGCCGCGTCCGGGCAGGCCCGGCATTTCGGCGAGCGCCAAGCCCGCCGCCGCCAGATCGCCACCCACCGCCTCGACCGCGCCAAGCACGGCCAGCGCGTTGCTGACCCAGTGCGCGCCGGGCGCAGCGACAGTGAAGCAGAGTTCCGCATCGGGCAGCCTGGCGGTGACCAGGGTTCCGCCCCCGGTCGCATCGACCGATTCGAGCGCGCGAATGTCCGCGTCTTCGCCCAAGCCGAAGCGCAATATTTTTGTGGCGTAGCGGGCCGCGCCTTCATGGAGCGTGGTGATGTAGGGGCTGTCGGCCGGGATGATCGCGACGCCGCCCGCGCCCAGCCCCTCGAATATCTCCGCCTTGGCTTGCGCGATCGCCTCTTGCGTCCCGAAAAATTCGATATGGGCCGGCGCGATGGCGGTGACGATCGCCACATCGGGGCGCACGCATTGCGTCAGCGCGGACAGTTCGCCCGCATGGTTCATGCCCATCTCGAAAATGCCGAACTGCGCATCGCGCGGCATCCGCGCCAGGCTGAGCGGGACGCCGACATGATTATTATAGCTCTTCAGGGAGCGGTGCACGCGGCCGGGCGCGGCGCGGTCCAAGGCATGGAACAGCGCTTCCTTGGTGCCGGTCTTGCCGACCGATCCGGTGACGCCGATAATCTTCGCCCTGCTGCGCGCGCGCGCCGCGCGGCCGAGCGCTTCAAGCGCGGCCATCGTGTCATCCACCAGCACATGCGGATAGGCGACCGCTTCGCTGACGATCGCGCCCGCCGCGCCCTGTGCGAACGCGCCGTCGACGAATTTATGGCCGTCGGTGCTTTCGCCCTTCAGCGCGATGAACAGGTCGCCCTCGCCCACCTCGCGGCTGTCGAACGCAATGCCGGAAACAGCAAAAGCGGCGGACGCTGTTCCATCCACCGCTGCGGCGATTTCCTCGGATGTCCAGAGAGGGATCATCTCAATTCGCCCCCCTGCCTCGTTGATATGCCGGAAAACTCACTCCGCACATTCCCGCGCGACCGTCACGTCATCGAACGGCAGCACCCGGTCGCCGATGATCTGGCCCTGCTCATGGCCCTTGCCCGCCAGCAGGACGATGTCGTCGGCGCCAGCCTCGGCGATGGCGGCGGCGATGGCGGCGCGGCGGCCACCGATTTCGGTCGCGCCCGGCGCCGCCGCCATGATCGCGGCACGGATCGCACCCGGTTCTTCGGAACGGGGATTGTCGTCGGTCACGATGACGCGGTCGGACAGGTCCACCGCGACCGCGCCCATCTGGGGGCGCTTGCCGGTATCGCGGTCGCCGCCCGCGCCAAAGACGGTAATCAGGCGCCCGCGCGTATGCGGGCGCAGCGCCTCGATCGCCGCGCGCAGGCCATCGGGTGTATGAGCGTAATCGACATAGACCGGTGCGCCCGCGCGGGTGATGACCGCGCGCTCCAGCCGCCCGCGCACCGGCTGGACCCGGCCGAGCAATTCCATGACCCTGGCGATGTCGCCGCCGGTGGCGATGACAAGGCCGGCGGCGGTCAGCGCGTTGGCGGCCTGATAGGCCCCGATCAGCGGCAATGCGACCTTGAACGTCTTGCCGCCCGCCTCGATGACCAAAGCCTGGCCGAGTTGCGTCGGGGTGCGCGCGGTCAGCTTGAGCGCATCGCCCCGCGTGCCGACCGTCATGATTTTCAGGCCGCGCGCCTTTGCGCGCGCGATGGCGTCGGCAGACTTGCCGTCATCGGCCCAGATCACTGCGGTCCCATCCGCTGCGACCACTTCGTCGAACAGCCGCATCTTGGCGTCGAAATAGCTGTCCATGTCGCCATGATAGTCGAGATGGTCGCGGCTAAGATTGGTGAAGGCGGCCGCCCTGACCGGCAGTCCTTCGGTGCGGAACTGGGCGAGGCCATGGCTCGACGCCTCGAAGGCGGCATGCGTGATGCCTTCGCGGCGCAGCCCCGACATGTTGGAGAGAAACGTGACGATATCGGGCGTGGTCAGGCCGGTCGAGACCTGATCGACCGCCGTGGTGACGCCCAATGTGCCGATAGACGCCGATTTTTCGCCCATCATCCGCCAGAGCTGGCGCGTCAACTCGGCGGTGGATGTCTTGCCGTTGGTGCCGGTGACGGCGACGACGGTCTGCGGAAAGGGCGCGAAGAAGCGCGCGGCGAGCGCGGCGAGCAGACGGCGCGGTTCGTCATCGCGCAGATGCAGCGCCCCTTCGACCTTCGCCTGCGGACGCGCGACGATGGCAATGGCGCCCGCCGCGATGGCGGCGGCAATATAATCTTCGCCATTGAAACGCGTACCGGCGAAGGCGCCGAAGATCGTGCCGGGCGCAACCTTGCGATGGTCGATCGCAAAGCCGGTGACGGTGGCGTCGCCCCCCTGCGGCGTCAGGTCGCCCAGCTTCATTCGGGCCTCTCCCCCGGCGCTTTCCACAACAGCGGCATCAGTTCGGAAATGTCCACGTCGCGATGTTCGTCGGGCAGCACGCCCAGCATCGGGCCGGTGCGTTCGATCACGCGCTTGACCACCGGCGCGGCGGTCCAGGCGGCGGTGCGCAGCCCGAATGTCTCCGGCGTCCCCTGCGGTTCGTCCATCATCGCCAGCACGACATAGCGGGGATTATCCATCGGAAAGGCGGCGGCGAAGGTCGTCACCAGCGAGTGATGGGCATAGCCGCCCTGAAACGGTTTTTCGGCGGAACCGGTCTTGCCGCCGACGCGATAGCCCTTGGCATCGGCGCTCCTGCCTGTACCCGCCGCGACGATCATCCGCAACAACTGGCGCATTCGCGCGCTGGTGGCGGCGGTATAGACGCGGCGTCCCCTGGGCACTTCCTCCTCGCGCAGGCGGCGCACGGTCGCCGGACGCCAGATGCCGCCATTGACCAACGCGGCATAGGCGCTGGCAAGGTGAAGCGGCGTCACCGCGATGCCATGGCCATAGGATGTGGTCATGGTGGTGATGCGGCCCCAGTTGACCGGCCACAGCGTTCCCGCCCGCTCCTTCAGCTCGATGCTGGGGCGGCGGTCGAATTCCAGACTGCGATACATTTTCTGCAGCGGGGCCGCGCCCATCTGGTCGGCGATCCGCGCGGTCGCGATGTTCGAGCTGTGCACCAGCGTCTCGGGGACGTTGACCCAGCGGCCGAGACTATGGTCGTCCTTGATCTTGAACCCCGCGACCTGCAGCGGCGCGGTCGCGTCATAGCGCTTGCTCATCGATGTGACGACGCCCGCGTCCATCGCCGCGCCGATCGACAGCGGCTTGAAGGTCGATCCGAGTTCGTAGCGCGACTGGACAACATCGTTGCGGCGCGCCTCGATATTGTTGCCCAGCTTATTCGGGTCGAACACCGGCAGCGACGACATGGCGAGCACTTCGCCGGTATTGGCGTCGAGGATGATGCCCGCCGCGCCACGCGCGCGCTGCGACACCATCTGCGCATAAAGTTCGCTTTCCAGCGCCGCCTGCACCCGCATGTCGATCGACAGCATGAAAGGCTGGTTGCGCAGCGCCGGATCGGTCAGCCGGTCGTTGAACGCGGCTTCGACGCCCATGCCGCCCTGCCCATCGGTCGGCGCGAAACCCAGCAGATGCGCTGCCAGGCTGCGCTGCGGATAGAGCCGCTCCTTCTCGCGCGGGAATTCGATGCCCGGCTCGCCCAGCGCGTTGACCGCCGCCACCTGCTCGGGCAGCGCGCGACGGCGCAGATAGGCCCAGCCACGGCCGGTCAACAGCTTGTAATAATAAGCGCTGTTCTCCTCGGGAAATATTTCGGCCAGCTTGCGCGCCAGTTCTGCGCGGTCGCCCAGCAGCTTTCCGGGCCGCACTGCGATCGAATAGCCATCCATCGTGCGCGCGAGCGGCACCCCGTTGCGATCGACAATATCGGCGCGCGCCGGCGTGCCTGCCGCCACCGCCAGGGTGCCGCCGCGACCGGAAAAAACGCCCATCCACACCAGACGCCCGGCGATCACCATGGTGATGAGGATGAACAGGACGAGCAACAGCATCAGCCGTTGATGCGCCAGCGCGGTCAGGTTGATGCGGTCGGTGCCGCTACGGGGGCGATCGGGGCGGACAACCAGCGTCGCCATCAGTGCCTGCCCTTTTTCTTCTCGCTCGCGGCTGCAGCGGTCAGGTCGACCAGTGTGCGATCGTCGAGCAATTTGGAATCGAGCATCGCCATCCGTTCGGCATTGCGCGCGACCGGGCCGGGCAGCGCCTTGTCGGCGGGGTGACGTGGCGCGTCGATCGCCGCCATCTTCGCCTTGCTCGGCACATTGGCGGGCTTGGCCAGTTTCTCAACATCATCAGCGGCCTGAGCGGAACGGATGATGGCGATATCGGCGCGGATCTGGCTGCCGGCGGGACTTGCCGGGACTGGCTGGGCGGCGGACGGCAGGTCGCCGGCCGTCTCGACCATCGCGGTCATGACCGGCGGCGCGACATAGGCGGGACCGTTGGCTTCCATGCCGTCGAGGCTGGCGAGCGCGCGTTCGCCGTTCAGATATTGCGCGGCGACCGGGGTGGAATAGCGGAAGTCTTCCGCATTCCAGCGTTCGAGCTGGCGCAGGCTGGCGCGCGCGCCGAATTCGGTTTCCAGATAACGGATGTCGGCGCGGGTGGCGACGATCTGCGCGCGGACATGCGCCAGTTCGTTGCGCTCGGTCGCGGCGCGCAGCGACACCATATAGGCGCCCAGCGCGCCGAGCGTGACGAGCAGGACCCAGAAGAGGCTCTGAAGGCGCTTGACCGCGATCATGCCCCTGCCTCCCCTGCAAATCTCGATACCGCGTCGGTGCGGACGGCGCTGCGTAGCGTGGCGGAGCGCGCGCGCGGATTGCGGGCAAGCTCCTGCGCGCCGGGTCGAACGGCCTTGGCGGGCTTGGCGAAGGTCGCGGCCGGTCCCTGCGCCCTTACCGGCAGGTGGCGTGAACCGGCGCCCTCGCCCCCGCTACGGTTGCGCAGGAATTGCTTGACGATCCGGTCTTCCAGGCTGTGAAAGGTGACGACCGCGAGGCGGCCGCCGGGCTGGAGCACCGCTTCGGCGGCTTCCAGGCCGCGTTCCAGTTCCTCCAGTTCACGATTGAGGTGAATGCGGATCGCCTGGAAAGCGCGGGTCGCCGGGTCCTTCTTGTCATGCGGCTTGTGGCCGAGCGCACGACGCACGACATTGGCCAGTTCGCCGGTGCGGTCGAGCGGACGCGCCTCTACGATGAAGCGGGCGATCCGGCGCGAACGCGGCTCTTCGCCATAGCGGTAGAGGATATTGGCGATATCCTCCTCCGGCGCTTCGTTCACGAAATCGGCGGCGCTCATGCCCGACTGGCTCATCCGCATGTCGAGCGGGCCGTCCGCCTGAAAGGAAAAACCGCGGTCGGCGCGGTCGAGCTGCATCGATGAGACGCCGATGTCGAGCGCGACGCCCGCGACGGAACCGACGCCCGCGCCGTCGAGAAAATCCCGCATGCGCGAAAATTCGCCCTCGATCAGGCCGATGCCAGCGGCCTCTACACCCCATGTCGTGAGATTGGCCTGCCCCTCGGCGATCGCATCAGGGTCGCGATCGAAGGCGATCACCCGCGCGCCTTGCGCCGCCATCGCCCGGCTGTAGCCACCCGCGCCGAACGTGCCGTCGATATGCGTTTCACCGGGGCGGATGGCGAGCGCGTTCAGCACTTCGTCGAGCAGGACGGGGATGTGGGGGGATTGCGCGCTCACTTTCTGGCGCCTTCGCGCTCGGCAAGAAACCGGCGCACTTTGTTTTTCATCAGTTCGGGACGGCCCTCGCTCGCCAGATAGTGCTCGGGGGACCATATCTGGATATGGCGGCTGACGCCGACGAAAAAGGCGATGTCGGTAATGCCGGTGACGTCCTTGATCCCTTCCGACAGCGAAAAGCGGCCGCCATCGTCGAAATTCACGTCGTCCATCGGCGCAAATAGTCGCTCGCGCTCCGCATCGGCATCATATTCGTCACCACGCGTCAGGGCTGCACGTGATTTTTCGACGATCTCGTCCTCCAGCGCCTGTTTGTGAGAAATGCCGAAACCGGTTGCGCAACCGCGCTTTTCATCGATGCTGGTGATGAGGATGGTCTTGTCGTTACTGGCCTCGCGGATCAGCTTGCGCATGTCGAGCGGAAGCACGAAGCGGCCCTTGCCGTCTGCGACGCTGAAGGCGTTACCCGAGAAGAGAATGTTGCCCGACACCAGAGAAACGCCTCACCCCTTTCAAGGGGCAGAGCTTTCCCGATGCCGAAAGCGGGCGCGCGCCACCTTCAGTTCCATCAGGATTCGCAAAGCTTAAACAGCCCCAGTAGCACTATGACTACCAAGGGTTAGACTGGGTGAAAAGGGGAAATCTTGGGAAAAGTCGGGAATTCAAACTAAATCTACATTTAGCTCATACTATTGATCGTTTCCTGCAAATCTGTTCTTCCCTTGTTCTCTTTTCCACGGATAATCGCCTGCGGCGTGAACCACTTTTTTTGCTTTACCCTCATGAGATCGACCGTTTCCCGGTTTTTCCCCGGACCGAACCGGCCTCAGCGCGGTTGCGGATCGCGATCCATACGGCTGCGTAGCTTGGGATCGGGCTGAAGGTCGGGAACGACCTGCCCCGACTGTTCGGCGGACGGCGCGACGCCCAGTTCGCCGAGGGGATCGCGCGGTGCGCCGGACGCATTGGCAGCGTCCGTCCCGATCGTCGGCACCACCGGTGGCGGCATCGAGCGCGCATCCAGCCGGGCCTTGTCGATCACGACATTTGCCAGACCCACGAGCAGCACGACGCCCGCCAGACCCGTCAGGCCAATCTGGACCCTGTGCAGCATCTCCTGCCGCTTGCTGTTTTCCTGCCTACCCGGATTATCGGCCAACAGGGATATCCTCGTGCTGATGCGCCATCACTCGGTAGTCTGCGCCAGCCAGGGGAAGACGGTCAAGCCCTTCGCCTCAAGCCACTCGCGATTGTAGAGCGTGGAGAGATAGCGAAAGCCGGTGTCGCACAGGATCGTCGCGATCCGCTTGCCCGGTCCCAGTTGCCGCGCAAGCGCCACGGCCCCCGCGACGTTGATGCCCGACGACAGGCCAAGGCACAGCCCCTCTTCGCTCAACAGCCGGCGCACCCATTCCAACCCCTCCGCGTCGGAAATGCGAAACTGCGTGTCGATCGGCGCGCCATCCAGATTGGCGGTGACGCGCCCCTGCCCGATCCCTTCCGCCACCGATATCCCTTCGGCCTTCAGTTCGCCATACGCATAATAATTATAGAGCGCCGCGCCGTACGGATCGCTCAGCGCGATCGTGACGGCCTCGTCCTTCGCCTTCAGCCCCATGCCGACGCCGGCGATCGTCCCCCCGGTGCCTGCGGCGCAGGCGAAGCCGTCGATCCGCCCCTCCATCTGCGTCCAGATTTCTTCGGCCGTCCCGACGATATGCGACTTGCGGTTGGCGATATTGTCGAACTGATTGGCCCAGATTGCCCCTTCGGTCTCTTCGGCGATACGGCGAGAAGTATGGACGAAATGGCCGGGATTGGAATAGGCGGCGGCCGGCACTGTCACCAGTTCCGCGCCCAGCGCGCGCAGCGTATCCATCTTTTCGCGGCTCTGCGTCTCGGGCATGACGATGATCGTCTTGTAGCCCTTGGCATTGGCGACCAGCGCGAGACCGATGCCGGTATTGCCGGCCGTCCCTTCCACGATTATGCCGCCGGGCTTGAGCAGCCCCCGCTCCTCGGCGTCCTGCACGATGAAGAGCGCGGCGCGATCCTTTACCGACGCGCCGGGATTGGCGAATTCGCATTTTCCGTAAATGTCGCATCCGGTCGCCTCGGATGGACCGGCGAGACGCACGAGCGGGGTATTGCCGATCAGCGCCAATGTATCTTGTGTCACGAACATCGCGCACCGATAGCCGAGCGCGCGCGGCAATGCCAGCAAGTGAATGATCGCAGGCGGATAGCCGGGATTTATACGCGTTAATCTCTGCCAGCTACACTGTCCCAACCCGATACAGCGTTGAATCGGGTAAGGAAATTCGAGGGAAATGGCGTTATAGGCGCGTCGATGACGCATCGCGCTCTTCTCCGCAGGCATTGGCGCGGCGCGATATTGGGCCGCGGCGGCTGGATCCTGATCCTGCTGCTGGCGCTCGCCGTCCCGCGCCTGTTGGAAGCGATGCCGCTTGGACCACTCGACCTGATGCGGGCGACGGAACCTGCGCCGGGGCGCAGCGAAGCCGCAGGAGAGACATTCCCCGGATCGGCCTTCTTCTTCGCCGAGGGGGCTTTCGATCCCATAGCCGACGTCGCCAACCGGAACAGCGAGCATGTCTATGAGCTGGACGCCGGGCCGGCGGCGCTTGCGGGGGCCTTTCGCGGCGTGAGCACACTGGATGATTATCGCGCGCTCAACTGCCTGACATCCGCCATCTATTATGAGGCGGGAAACGAGCCGGATGACGGCCAGCGGGCAGTCGCGCAAGTGGTGCTAAACCGGGTGCGGCATCCCAGCTATCCCCATTCGGTGTGCGGCGTCGTCTATCAAGGCACCGAGCGCGGCGACATCAAATGCCAGTTCACCTTCGGCTGCGACGGGGCAATGGCGCGGGCGCCCAACCGGATCGCCTGGCAACGTGCCCGGCGAGTCGCGATGGCGGCGCTGGGCGGGGCGGTCTATGCGCCCGTGGGCCTCGCCACCCATTATCACACGCTGGCGGTGCATCCCGCCTGGTCGTCGACCTTGAAGCCGGTCGCCGTGATCGGCGCGCATATCTTCTATCGCTGGCAGGGCGTGGCAGGCCTGCCGTCGGCGTTCAGCGCCCGCTACACCGGACTGGAGATACAGTCGGGACCAGCCCCGCGCCTGCTCGCCCCGAACCTGCCGGATATTGCAGGTATGAAGACGATGATCCCGGTTTCGAACGCAACGCCGCAACCGCAGATACCACAAGGCGGCGTAACGGATACGCTACCGGAATCGACGATCCGCCCCGAATATCGCAACACCGGACGTCCGCTGATTTGAAATCATTGCGCCGCCTGAAAAAAAATCGAGAAATTCTGTAAGCGCGGGAACCGCTTTTCCATTCGCGCATTCTGACAAGCGGATAGCAAATCTTTTGCCCCCCCGCTCTTGCTATCCAAACAATATGGCCCGGAACGCATCTCCCCCCGACTGCGTTCCGGGCCTGAATTATTTATGGGTCTGGGCTGTTTCATGTTTCAACCTCAGGGAACGCCCGGCGTCGATCGGGGTTATCCTGACGTGCCGGAAGGGCTTGATGCCTGCGTGGCCCCGTTCAAGGAGATAATCATGTCGAAGAAAATCATCGCAGCGCTGGCGCTGTCCTCTGTCCTGGTACTGGGCGCCTGCAACACCGTGAAGGGTGCGGGCCGCGACGTGCAAAGCGCCGGCAAGGCTGTGGAAAAGACCGCTAACTGATTGCACTCTCTCCGGTTCGCCCGCGTGGCGAACCGGCACTCAGGCCGGGTCAGCCCCGGCCGTTTTTTTATCCTCTTCCGCCTCTTCGCGCGCCGCTTGCTTGGCTTGCCGCCGGTCGGTGAACCAGATCGCGATGATCGTGAATTCATAAAGAAAGAGCAGCGGGATCGCGAGCATCAGTTGCGATACGACGTCCGGCGGGGTCAACACCGCCGCAAGAATGAACGCCGCGACGATCATGTAGCGGCGCAGGCCGATAAGCTGCGCGCGGCTGACGAACCCCGCCCGGTTGAGCAGCATCAGCAACACCGGCATCAGGAAGCTGATCCCGAACGCAAGAATGAATTGCATCACCAGCGTCAGATACGAATCCGCGCTGGGCAATGCCTGGACATTGAGGCCACCGGCATCGCCCTGAAACTTCAGAAAGAAGTGGAAGGCGGTCGGCATCACCACATAATAGGCCAGCGCCGCGCCACAGGTGAATAACACTGGGGTCGCGATGATGAAGGGCAGCAGCGCCTTCTTCTCTTTCGCATAGAGACCGGGCGCGATGAAGGCCCAGAGCTGGTTGGCGATGATCGGAAAGGACAGGCAGAAAGCGCCGAATATCGCGATCTTCACCTGGACGAAAAAGGCCTCATAGAGCTTGGTATAGACGATCGACCCCTGCCCCGGCCCGAATGCCTCGCGCAGCGGCTGGATCAGGAAGGCGAACAGCTTGTCCGAAAAATAGAAACACACCGCGCCGCACACGAACAGCGCATAAACGCATTTGAGCAGCCGCCCGCGCAGTTCGATCAGGTGATCGAGCAACGGTGCCTTGCTGTCGTCGATATCTCCGCTCATGCTTCCGTCTCGTTCCTGGTCCCGTCTCTGGGCTTGTCTCCGGCAGGATCGGGAAAGCCGGGAAACGCGCTCTGGGTCGGCTGGGCGGGCGGCAGCGGTTCCATCGGTCTCTCAGACAAGGCGACAGGTTCCGAAGGGTTCACCAGTTCGGCATGTCCATCGGGCGCAGGCAACGCCTCGGTCTGGGGATGCTCGTCAAGAATACGTTGGTTCTGCGCGGACCATTTTTTTTCAAGCTCTTCCAGTTCGACTTCGCGCACCATGGCGTCGATGCCGGTGCGGAAATGGCGCGCCATGCCGCGCGCCTTGCCCACAATCTGTCCCACCTTGTAGAGCGCCCGCGGCAAATCCTTTGGCCCGATCACGACCAGCGCGACGATCACGATCAGCAGGAATTCGGACGAACCGATATCGAACATGGGCTGTGCCTACGCCTCTCTAGCGAAGCGGGTCAGAGCGTCTTGCCGTCTTCGCCAACCGCGCTTGGGGCAGCCGCAGTGGGCGCCGGCGCGGGATCGGGCGCGCGCTGTCCCTCGATCTTCGCGGCAGGGCGCGCGGGACGGATATCGTCCGAATCGTCTTCCATGCCCTTCTTGAAGCTCTTTATCCCCTTGGCGACATCACCCATCAGCCCGGAGATACGGCCGCCGCCGAACAGCAGCATGACCACCAGCAACACGATGACCCAGTGCATCAACGAAAAGGAACCCATCACATAATCTCCACGAACATACGCGCCTATCTAGGCCTCTTCCCCGTCCTTTTCCAGAACGGATTGGCCTTCGTCTTCCACCATGACTTCATCCGCCATCAAACCTTCCAGCGCCAGATCGACCGGATCGAGCAGACCGGCCGCGCGCAGATCGTCGATACCGGGAAGGTCACGCCGGCTGCTAAGGCCGAAATGTGACAGAAATTCGGGTGTCGTAGCATAGGTCAGTGGCCGGCCCGGCACTTCGCGGCGGCCGGCGGGGCGAACCCAGCCCGCTTCCATCAGCACGTCGAGCGTCCCCTTGCCGACCTGAACTCCGCGGATCGCTTCTATCTCAGCGCGGCTCACCGGCTCATGATAAGCGATAATGGCGAGCGTCTCCATGCCCGCGCGGGAGAGTTTGCGGCTATCCTCCCGCTCGCGCCGCAGAATATGCGCCAGGTCCGGCGCGGTCTGGAAATGCCAGCGGTCGCCCCGCCCGACCAGGTTGACGCCGCGCCCGGCATAGTCGGCCTGCAAGAGGACGAGCGCTCCGTCGAGGTCGCCGCCATCGCCGACATGACCGCGCAGATCGGCACGCGACAGCGGTGTGTCGGAAGCGAACAGGGTCGCTTCGACCGCGCGGATGAAATCGTCGGGCTCGGCGCTCATCGCGCGTCTGCCTGCGCGGCGCGAAGATAGAGCGGGGCAAAGATCGCGTCCTGCCGGATATCCAGCCGCCCCTGCCGCGCCAGTTCGAGCGCGGCGACGAAGCTGCTGGCGAGCGCGGAGCGGCCAAGAGGTTCGCTCAGGCCTTCGGGCAGGAAGGATTCGAGGCGCGTCCAGTCTAGCCGCGCACCCACCAGCCCGCCGACCCGCGCGATCGCCTCGTCGAGAGTCATGACGGCGCGGCGGGCGACGACATGCACGGCGGGCTGGGTCCGTGCCCGGATTTGCCCATAGGCGCGAATAAGGTCGAACAGCCCGGCCTCCCACGCCGACTTGCGAACCATGTGCAGCCCCTCGGGCGCGGGGCGGACGAACACGTCGCGACCGATGCGGTCCCGCGCCATCAGTCGCGCGCCGGCGTCGCGCATCGCATGGAGCCGCTGGAGCCGCAATTGCAGCCGCAATGCCATTTCCTCCGGCGAGGGATCGGGCTGCTCCTCGCGCGGGAGCAGCAGGCCGGATTTGAGATAGGCAAGCCAGGCGGCCATGACGAGATAGTCGGCCGCCAGTTCCAGCTTCAACGCCTGCGCGCCGTCGATGAAGGCGAGATATTGTTCGGTCAGCGCCAGGATGGAAATCTCCCGCAAGTCGACTTTCTGGGTGCGCGCAAGACCGAGAAGCAGGTCGAGCGGTCCTTCCCACGCATCGAAGGAAACGGTGAGGGTCCCCGTCTGCGGGCGATCGGTGGAGAGGAAGAGATCATCCACAATCAATCTCCTTTTTAGGGGGACATTTGAAAGCCGTTCCCCTCAAAGCAGCGCCAGCAACGCGTCCCGCTTCGCCAGCGCCGCTTCCAGATCGCCCGTCGACGCCTCGGCCAAAGCCATCGCCCGATCCAGCCGCGCGCGGGAAACGGCGCCGATGTCGGGCAGGATCTTGGAAATGGCGATCATCTCGTCCATTCGCGCCCAGCAGTTGAGCGCCAGATCGCAGCCCGCCGCCACGACGCCCGCCGCCAGCGCGGGAATATCGCCCTGCAGCGCCTTCATGTCGAGATCGTCCGACATCAGTAGCCCGTCGAAACCGATCGCGCCGCGAATGATGTCGGCGATTACCACCGGTGACAGGCTGGCGGGGCGCGCGCCGTCCCAGGCGGTGTAGACGATATGCGCGGTCATCGCCATCGGCGCATGGGCGAGCGTGCGGAAGGGCGCGATGTCCTGTTCGAGCGTCGCGGCATCGGCGTTTACGGTCGGCAGCGCGAGATGGCTGTCGACCAGCGCGCGGCCATGGCCGGGGATATGCTTGACGATGCCGACCACGCCACCCGCGCGCAGCCCATCCAGCACGGCGCGGCCCAGCGCGGCGACGCGCATCGGCTCCGCGCCCAGCGTCCGATCGCCCATGATGTCGCTCGCGCCGGGCTGGCGCACGTCGAGCAGCGGAAGCGCGTCGACCGTGATGCCGCATTCCCGAAGCGTCAAGGCAATGGCCAGCGCATTGCTGCGCGCCGCTTCGATGGCGCTCATGGGTGCGATGTCGTAGAGCCGGTCGAACGCGGCCCCTGCGGGAAATTCCGGCCAGATCGGTGGCCGCATCCGTGCGACCCGTCCGCCTTCCTGATCGATCATGACGAGCAGGTCGTCACGCCCGTGCAGGCTACGCAGATCGTCGGTCAGGGCGCGAAGCTGGTCCTTGTCCGCCACGTTGCGGCCGAACAGGATATAACCCGCCGGATCGGCATCGGCGAAAAAGGCGCGCTCTTCCTGTGTGAGCGTGAGGCCGGACAGACCGAAGATGACGGGTTTCATGGGTTCTTCTTATCGTCATTCCAGGGAATGCGGGAATACCTCATTTTCTTGCGGTCTGAAGAAAGGCGAAATTCCAGTTCTCACGGATTAACGCATGTCAGTTCACCACCAGGCAGCTTTCGCCCGCCACCTTCAGCTTGCCGCAGAGCAGGTTGGCCTGGGACACCGATCCGGTGAGCGCGCGCAAGCGGTAGAAGGTGGTGCCGCCGACCTGCGCGGTTTCGACCGAGGTGCCTAGCGCGGCGAGATAATCGAAGCGCTTGGACAGGCGCTTCCACGCGTCATTGGCGACCGCCTGGCTGCCATAGGCGCCTAGCTGGATCATCGCGCTGCCCTTTCCTGTGACCGGCGCGGCGGTCTTGGCGGTTGACGCTTTCGTCTCGTCGGCCACCTTGGCGTTCAGGGTCGTGGCGGGTTTGGCGGCCGGGGTCTTGGTCGATCGAACCGGTGCGGGACCGCTGGTCACGGGCGCTTCGGGAACGCGCGCGGGATCGATCTTGCCGTCCCGCTCGACACCTTCGCTCGCCGCGAAGCTGGCGTCGCCCTCGCCCGCGAATTTCTTCGCATCCGCCTCCGTCGCCGCAATCTTATAGTCGCCCTTGGGCGCGGCGATCAGCGTCCCCTCGCCCGCCGGACCTGCATCCGATCGGTGCTGGACCCAATAAACGCCGCCGACGATCGCACCGAGCAGAAACAGGCCGACGATGATGAAACCCAGCAGCTTGAGCGGCGACACGCCCTCGTCATCGTCCACGCCCTCGGCAGGCTCCAGCCAGGGCAGGCGATCTTCTTCCTCAAGATTCAGGCTATCGCGTGGATAGTCCGTCATGCTGCTTCTCCGCTCAACTCAGCTCTTCGAGAGCCTCGACCCCCATCAGGAACAGGCCGTTGCGGATGATCTGCCCGATTCCGCGGGTCAAGAAAAGCCTTGCAGACGTGGTTGCCGGATCGTTAACCACGATTGCACGGGCTTCCGGCTTGTCGTTGCCCATATTCCACCAGCCATGGAAGGCGGCGGCCAGGTCGTTGAGATAGAAGGCGATTCTGTGCGGTTCGCGGGCTTGTGCGGCGCTCTCGACGATGCGGGGAAATTGGGCCGCGAGCTTTACCAGTTCCAGGTCTGCCGTCCCAAGCCGGGACATATCGGGCAGCGGAAGCGCGACTCCCGCCTCCGCTGCGCGCCGGTCGAGCGAACAGATGCGCGCATGGGCATATTGGACGTAGAAGACCAGATTGT
>CAXUEQ010000054.1:0-20675 GCA_964250175.1 uncultured Sphingobium sp.
GAGTCCCTCTGCGAAGCGCGCCACCTTCAGCCCCTTGGCCGCGACGGGATGTTCGCCGGGCTTCCAGCGATCGACATCGGCGACATTGATCGTCGGGATCAGTTCCAGACGCGGCGTGGTGATGGTCGGGGTGCGGCCGACGCTCTGCGCATCGCTCAATTTCGCGGTGTCGCCCTGGGCAAGCCAGACGATCCCGCCGATCAACAGCAGGACGATGAGCAAAAGCAGCCAGAGATATTTTTTCATGGCGCTGATCTATGCCGAGCCAGCGCCGCCCGCAAGTCAGCGCGCGCGCTCGCGCCACCATAAAATCAGCGCGATGAGCGACCCCAGACCGAAACCCGCCAAAAGGCCGATGCTGGGCTGCCGAAAGATATAGCCGCCGCCGATTGTGCCCACCAGCGTCAGCAGCGCGATGATGGCCCCTGCGCCGGTCGCCGATTTGGGAGTGTTTCCGTTCATCGCCGCTCCTTGCCATGCTTCATCACGGGACGCCAGCCGTGCCGTTTCAGGGCATATGTGCCGATATGGCATCTGACTAACGGAAGCTTCACCATGGAAAACCACGGAATCCGGTTGCGCGCCTTAACTGGCACGGCGATTGAACCCCGGTCGGTTCATGTTGGGGAGCCTCTATGCAACTGCCATTTCTATCGGACCGCAAAAGCTATGACGATGCGGCCGAACTGATCGCGCGTTTCGGCGATGATGCGGGCTATGAGGCCGCCGCGCGCGCGGACCACAGCCGCGACGTCGGCAATCATATCCATTTTTGCCGCTGGCGTCAGATCGAGCGTCTGATCGTCATGCTCTCGATGGAAGCGCCGCTCGGCACGATCCACTAACACGGTTTTATAGTCGGAGGATGCTCACATAGACTACCCTGTTCGTGTTGAGTATCGAAGCATCGCGTTCATATGCCTGATCCTTCGATACGCCATTTCGACAAGCGCAATGGCTACTCAGGACGAACGGGTAAGCTAAAGCCATCCTGCTCTAAAGACGCAGGCCTGCCGTCTCGTCCAGCCCGGCCACCAGGTTCAGATTCTGGACCGCCGCGCCTGATGCGCCCTTGCCAAGATTGTCGAGCACCGCGACCAGCCGCGCCTGGCGCCGGTCGTCATTGCCGAACACGAACAATTCCATCCGGTCGCTGCCGGCCAGTCTTTCGACCGGCAGCAGCCCATCCTCTGGCGCGGCCTCCACCGACATGATCGGCGACCCGGCATAATGATCGGCCAGCGCCCTGTGCAGGTCGGCAGGCGTGACCGCGCGGGGCAGGGCGGCAAGCTGCAACGGCACCTCGACGATCATACCCGAATAGAGCGGCACGACCGCAGGCGCGAACAAGGGTGCGACCGACAGGCCGCCATGCGCCTGCATCTCCGGCACATGCTTGTGCGTCAGGCCAAGCGCATAGCTGCGCCAGGCCGAGGGCGCGGCGCCCGCGCCTTCATAGTCGGCGATCATGCTCTTGCCGCCGCCCGAATAGCCCGAGACGGCGTTGCAGGAGAGCGCGGCATCGGCCGGCAGCACTCCGGCGCGCACAAGCGGTGCGACCAGAGCGATAAAGCCGGTCGCATAGCAGCCGGGGTTGGACACGAAGCGCGCATCGGCCACTGTGCCGCGACCAGTGATTTCGGGAAAGCCATAAGCCCAGCCCGCTGCCACGCGATGCGCGGTCGATGCGTCGATCACGCGGGTGCGATCATTGTCGAGCAGCGCTACGGCTTCCCGCGCAGCATCGTCGGGCAGGCACAGGATGACGATATCGGCATCGTTCAGCGCGGCGCGGCGCGCGTGCGGGTTTTTCCGGTCGGCTTCGGACAATGCGATCAGCGACAGTTCCGCCCGGCCTGAGAGGCGTTCGCGAATTTGCAGGCCGGTCGTGCCAGCGCCGCCGTCGATGAAAATATGCGTCGCCATCAGCCGATCCGCCGCCGGGTCAGGATCGGCCGGTCATGACTGTCCTTCAGTCGATCGATGACATCGGACAGCGGCTCGATCACCGTCGCCATCCAGTGGGCGTTGGCATGGAGGATATGGCTTTCGTCGGTCATGATACCGACATGGCCGGGGAAAAATATGAAGTCGCCACGCCGCAGGACGCTGTCCTCGGCAATCGGCGATCCCACGCTCTCACGCTGCAGGTCGGTATCGCGTGGCACGGACAATCCGCACCGGCCAAGCGCGATCTGCACCAGTCCCGAGCAATCGACGCCGCCATGGCCACGCCCGCCCCAGACATAGGGTGCGCCCAGATAGCGCGAAGCGACCGCCACCCAGTCGCTTTCGACATGCCCCACGGCTTGCGCATGGCGGCGATGGACGAACCCTTCGGCACAGCCGAGAAAATCGCCCTCTTCGGTTGCGCCGAACTGCGCGCCGGCCGGCCAATAGGCGCGGACCGGCGACTTGATGTCGGCGTCTGCAAAAATCGGCGCACGCAGCGCAACGATGCGGTGGGTCAGCGCTTCGCGCACGTCCAGCGCGTCGCGCCGGATATAGCCGACATAGCCGTCATGCTCGCAAAAGCCCCAGGCCCAGTTGATCGTGACGTCGAGCGCATGGAAGGTTTCGCCGCGCAACAACTGCGATACAGCCTCCGTCGTGACGGCGCTGCCCGCATTCAGCGCTGTGCCGGGGGCCACGCAGGTCATCGGCACGGCGCGCGCATAATGGGCGGAAAAAAAGGTGCCAGCGAGCGCTATGTCCGCCAGGTCGCCGCGCACGGCATGCACACGCGTGTCGAGTAGGACCGACCGCCCCTGTAGCCGGAATCGCGTGCGATCAGGAAGCCCGACCTGAGTTTTTGCTGCGCTGCCTTTCATCGCGGGCCGTTCCTGCGATGAAATCGTTGAATCCGTCAAGAAAATCCGCCCCTTTGGTGGTCTGGGCGACGAATATGTTCCGCCGGTCGGCCACATCGCGCTCGCGGCGCAGATAGCCCAGCGCCGACAATTTGTTAAGGGCGCGCGTAATGACGGGTTTGGAGACGTTCAGGACGTCGGCCAAGCCCCGCACTGTATGGGGTCCGGACTGGATATAGACCGTCATCATCAACGCCATCTGGCGATTGGTGAGGTCGGGTTGACCCGAGCGGACATAATCCACCAGAGTATGCATCCATGGACCGATGAATTTCAGCGTCCTGCCCTGCGGCAATTCGCGATCCTCGACGTGAGCGTTCTGTGTGACTTGGGCATCCATGTCCCCCCAACGCGCAACGGCGGGCGCGGTTGCGTAACGGCCAATGCCATCCCGCCATTTATTTGTGATATGATTTATTTACGATATGGCTTCAGGCGCGGCCATAGCGTGACTGGAGCATGACAAAGGCGGCACGAAGCCCCAGCGCCTCCCCGCCCTTGGGCCGCCCCGGCTTGGCGGCGGGCCGCCAGGAGAAGGTATCGACATGCGCCCAGGCGGTGCCGTCGGGAACGAACTTCTGCAGGAACAGCGCGGCGGTGATCGCCCCCGCCATCCCGCCTTCGCCGGCATTGTCGATGTCGGCAATGTCGGATTTCAGCATGTCGACATAGCCGCTCCATAACGGCATCCGCCACAGCGGATCGTCGATTGCCGTGCCGGCGGCGAGCAGATCGTCGGCCAGCCTATCGTCATTGGCGAACAAGGCGGGCAGGTCGGGACCAAGCGCCACCCGCGCCGCGCCCGTCAGTGTCGCGAAATCCAGTATCAGCGCGGGCTTTTCCTCCAGCGCCCGTGTCAGCGCGTCGGCCAGCACCAGCCGTCCCTCCGCATCGGTGTTGCCGATCTCCACGCTTATCCCCGCCCGGCTGGACAATATGTCGCCCGGACGAAAGGCGTTGCCGCTGATCGCATTTTCCACCGCCGGAACCAGCATATGCAGCCGGACGGGCAGGCGGCTCGCCATCACCAGCCGCGCCAGCGCCAGCACATGCGCGGCGCCGCCCATATCCTTCTTCATCAGCCGCATGCCCGACGCGGGCTTGATGTCCAGGCCGCCGCTGTCGAAGCACACGCCCTTGCCGACCAGCGCGACGCGCGGATGCGCGGGATCGCCCCAGGTCAGTTCGATCAGCCGAGGCGCAAAGGCGCGGTCGGCGGCACGGCCCACGGCGTGAATCATCGGATAGCCGGTGGCCAGCGCATCGCCCTGTGTCACCGCCAGGGTCGCGCCAAAGGTTGCTGCAATATCCTTCGCATGGCGCTCGAGCGCAGCCGGTCCCATGTCGGCGGCGGGCGTGTTGACCAGATCGCGCACCAGCGCGACCGCCTCGGCCAGCGCAACCGTTGGTTCGATCCGGGCCACCTCCTGCGTTAGTAAAACGCGTGGTCCGGGCTGCGCCTCCGGCTTGCGATAACGATCGAAGCGATATTGCGCGGTCAGCCATCCCAGCATGGCCGAACCGGCCTGTCCTTCGGCCAGACGATAGCTGCCTGGCGGCAGGGTTTCGGCCAGCCGGGCAAGGCACCAGCTTGACAGATCGGACCTATCGGCGACGCCCGCGACAACTGACCAGTCGCCCGGACTGTCGCCCGGCAGGGTCGCAGATTCATGCGCCTTGCCCTTGAATCCCTGCGCCTCGACCGCGGCACGATGCCGTTCGGGTTGCGCGTTCAACCAGTCGAGGAACCGGTCGGGCGTGGTCAGTTCGATGGTGCGCGCGGGTTGACCCCGGTCGGTCTGCAGCAGGGAGACATAGTCGGTCATGCGTTCCGGTGTAGGGGAAAGCCGTGCGTGAGGGAAAGCGGCTTTTCGTCGGTTTCTTCGCCCGATCGGTCGCCGCGCCCTTTGCGCTTGCGCATCGAAAGGCCTATGTCGGAACGAAGCGAAAAGAAGGAGAGGAACGATGATCGTTACCGCAACCCGTAGCGAACAGGCCGCGCGTGCGCGCGCCTATACGCTGGCCGAAAGCGGCCGCTTCAATACCGTGCATGATGTCGAGCAGGCGCTGATCGGCGAAGGTTGGCCCAATGCCCATGTCGTGATCGAGAGCGCGTTCGCGCGCAAGGCGATCCATGCGCGACTGGCCAACACGCCGTACTGACCGAGCGCAAACCAGCCTAGAAGATACTGGCGACAAGCGCGAAGGAACGATGCAGCGCATCGCCTGACATCGCCGAGGTTAAGGCGAAGGGTGCCACCAACGCCATGAAGATTTAGTCCGAACCGCAGCGTCCCCGCTTACGTCGGATACATTGCGGGACGGCGGCGCATGTCTGGTCGTTAATCCTTGCCTTCCACCATGCGCAAGAACCGCCTCGTGCGCTCTTCCTTGGGGTTGGTCAGCACTTCGGCCGCCGGGCCTTCTTCCACGATGACGCCCTTATCCATGAAGACCACGCGGTCGGCGACGTCTTTGGCGAAACGGATTTCGTGCGTTACGACGATCATCGTCATGCCCGCTTCGGCCAGGCTGCGCATCACGGCAAGCACTTCGCCGACCAGTTCGGGATCAAGCGCGGAGGTAGGCTCGTCGAACAGCATGAGCTTGGGCTCAGTCGCCAGAGCACGGGCGATGGCGACCCGCTGTTGCTGGCCACCGGACAGGCGCATCGGCAGATGATCGGCATGCTCCGCCAGTCCTACGCCTTGCAGCAATTGTTCGGCGCGCTCCCGTGCCGCCTTTTTGGACATGCCATAGACCCGGACCGGGGCCTCGATGATATTTTCCAGTGCGGTCTTGTGATCGAACAGATCGAAGCTCTGGAACACCATACCGATCCTGGCATCCGCCCTGGCTTTCGCCAATCGCTTGAAAGGGACCAACTTGCCGTCCCGTATTTCGTAGCCGACATGCTTTCCCTCGACGAGAATTTCGCCGCCGTCCAATTCTTCAAGATGGTTTATCAGCCGCAGCAAGGTGCTTTTGCCCGAGCCGCTGGAACCCAGGATCGCAACGACTTCGCCCCTGCGCACTTCGAAATCCACGCCTTTCAGCACTTCCAGTTCATCCCGGCCGCGAATATGATAGGATTTGCGCACCCCCTTGCAAACCACGAAGGGCCTATCCGCCGTCTCGGTAACGTCGGCGGCGCGGCTCGACGCCAGCGCTCTTATGATGACATGATCGTCCGGCGGGGTTGCCTCCTGCGCCTTTTTCCCGTGGTTTCCCGGATCTGGCGTAACGGATGCGGTCCCTACTATGGCGGCTTCCTGCTGCGGTAGGGGCGTGCGCACGCCCGTTACCCAGCGCGACCAGACAGAGGGCATTTTATTGAAGCTGCGCAGCTCCGGATCAAGGCGACGCTCGATATAAAGCTGGCCAAAGGAGACGAGGGTCGTGGCGCACAGATACAGCGCCGCCGCCGCGATGAACACCGTGAAGAAATCGAAATTGGTCGCCACGATCTGCTGGGCGCGGAAGGTCAGTTCGTTGACGAACACGACCGATGCGAGCGATGTGCCCTTCAGCATCGAGATGGTCGCGTTGGAAATTTGCGGCGTGATCGCGCGCAAGGCTTGCGGCAGGACGATCCGCCACATCGTGACGATTGGGCCCATACCCAGGGCGGAAGCGGCAACCGTTTGATTGCGCTTTACGGACAACAGCCCGCCCCTGATGAACTCGGCGGCAAAAGCCGCTTCGTTCAGCGCAAAACCAATGACAGCGGCGGTAAAGGGATCAAGCCGCAAACCCATGCGCGGCAATGCGTCATAGATGAAGATCAACTGGAGGAGGATCGGCGTTCCTCGGATGATCCAGATATATGCCCAGGCAATCTGGCTGACCGCCTTGTTGCTCGACATCCGCATCAAGGCGACCAGCAAGCCCAGGAAAAGGCCGGACAGCATCGCGAAAAAGGTGATCTTGATAGCGATCCACAAGCCTGTGAGCAGGTAGGCGCTTGAAAAATAACCAAGGACTTCCATTCTCACGCTCCCAACGCTGTTCCGGCATTCTCTTATATTTTATCTGGCGCCCAATTCTGGCACCTTGAGTCCTGGCACTTAGTTTTGATGCTTCTCCAAAGCACGGCATTCAACGAGCACATCGAGCACATCGGCGCCTGTCTCCGTTATCCGTACGGGATTGGTCTCCAGCACAAGCAGCGCGTCGCCCAGCGCTTCCGCCGCTTGTGCTATCTTCAGGGTCGCATCGCAAAATATATCTATGGCTAGGGGCCGACTTCCCCGCCCGCCCTGAATAAGGGCGCGCCCGGCCAGTTCGTCCAGCATTTCGACTATGGTGTCCCGATCGACCGGCAAGGCCCTGAGCGAAACGTCTTTCATCGCTTCGATCCAGATCCCGCCCAAACCCACAACCAGAACCGGGCCGAAAGTCGAATCGCTCTTTATGCCGACATACATGTCCACCCCTTCGGATAGCATCGGGCTTACGAGCACGCCTTGGTTACCCGATCGGCCATATTCCTCGGCGATCCTGGATAGTCTTTCATAGGCTTGGCTGACCGATTGTGGATCGCGAAGGGACAAGGCTACGCCACCGACATCGCTTTTATGCGGAATATCGGCCGAACATATTTTGAGCACGGCGGGATATCCGTGCTGCTCCGCCGCCGCCACCGCGTCGTCGGCGCTTCGAACCAGGCTGGCGGGGACCAATGGAACGTCGAAGCGTTTCAATAGCTCGCGGCCATCATTTTCCGACCAAGCCGGTAAAATAGTAACAACAGGCCGGCCGTCCGTCTCGGATGATATCGACGACCGGATTCGCCGGCTGTCGCGCGCTTTCTGCCATGCAAGCACATGTCCGATCGCCTTCAGGCCGAATTCTATCCCGCCAAGCAGGAACAGCCGGTTCTTGCGATACAGTTCGAGCGCGAATGCGCCGGAATCCAGACAGGTCTGGCTGACCATCAGGATCGGGATCGGAGCATTGTCGCGAATTTCCGCAAAATCGGCCAGGCGCAGCGCGATTTCCGCAGCGGCGGCGGCATCGTCGGGCTGCTGTCGGGGGATCATATTGAAACCCATGTAAAGGACGAAATCATAGGCCGAATCCGTGCCGACCAGCTTGGCGATCAGGTCCATCGGCGACGCATTGGTCGTAGGGTCCTGAAGCGTATCCGCCGCGGCGCTGTCGAGTGGATTGCGAACGGTCGCATAAGGCGGGAGGTAGCGATCCAGGGCCGCGACCGTTTCGCGCGAGAAGGGCGGCATGATGATGGCTTCATCCGAAGCCCGGTCGGCAATGATGTCGCAGGCGCCGCCCGACGATGTGACGACGGCCATGCGATTACCCTGCGGCAGCCTGTCCTGCGCGAACAGGCCGGCGGTCAGCAACAACTCCTCCAGACTATGCACGCGCGCAATGCCATGTTGCCGGAACACCGCGTCAACCACCGCATCGTCTCCCGCCACGGCGCCAGTATGCGCCAGCGCGACTTCCTGCCCGGCGGGCGTGCGCCCCACTTTCAGAACGACGATTGCCTTCCCCGCAGCCAGCGCGGCATCCGCAAGCCGCCGGAACCGCGCGCCATCGCGTATTTGTTCCAGGAACATGGCGACGACCTTCGTCGCGGGGTCCGCCAACAAATGCTCCAGCAAGTCGGCGGCGTTCAATTGCGCCTCATTCCCCATGCATATCAGCGACGAAACGCCAATATTATGGACGGCGGCGAATTTCAGCACCGCCGAACCCAAAGCCCCGCTTTGCAGCACGATCCCGACATTGCCGGGCCGCAGGTCCGCCGGGATAGCCTGGCCATAAGCTGCTGCCTTGCCGTTCATGCTAAGGAAGCCGGGGGAATTTGGCCCTATCAGCGCGATGCCATAGCGGTCCGCGCACATTTCCAGCCGCCGCTGGATGTCGTCATTGCCGCTCTCGCCGAAGCCTGCGGCCACGATGACCGCCGCCTTCACGCCGCATCGACCGGCTTCGTCCAATATGTCCAGCGCCACTTCGCCCTTCGTCGCGATATAGGCAAGATCGACCTTGCCGGCGATGCTGGACAGGGTGGGAACGCAATCGCGCCCAAAGAGCGATGTCCGTTTCGGATTGACGAGGTAAAGCGTCCCCTGAAATCCGATCCTGTCGAGATTGGCGACCGCGTTGCGCACCCAGAAAGAGGATTCGGATGCGCCGACGATGGCGATGCTGTCAGGTGAAAAAACGGCTTCAAGGGGTTTGCCGCTAGTCATCTATCCACTTCCCCCAGCTTTTTTGTGCACGACTTTGTTAGCATTTTGCGCATGGAACAGCCAAACGCGCATTCCCGCGTAACAGGTATACTGGTATAACTTATACTATCAAATGAAAAGCTGCAATCTACCGCCTCTTGGCGCAAGCGCAGGCATCAACGCTACGCACAGATAACGAGTCCAGCGCAACCGAATATCTTTACCTGCGAATTTCTGCAGGAATAATCAGTTTCGGGTCTACACCATATTTACGGAACAGAGTGGCGAGCGATCCGTCTTTTTGCATGGCAGTGATGCCATCATATAATATCCTGAGCATCGCTTCATTGCCCTTGCGCACGACGGCTCCGGTCGGGATGTCGCTCACAATCGTAAAGGCGCTTTGGAAATCTTTTCCGCTTTCACGGGCAAGCCGTGTGCTGGCGGAAGCCGCCCCTTCCACGACCGCATCGACACGGCTATTGTCCAATTGGCGAAAAGCCGACTCCTGATCTTCGGCGCCCTCTATATCCACCGCGGGCTTGCCTTTGGCTACGCAGTTCGCGCTGATTTTTTGCACGGCGAGGAAGCTCGACCCGCCGATAACCTCAGCCGATTTGATGCCACACAGATCGTCCTCCCTCAGCAATTTTTTCGGATTGCCTTTCGGCACGACAACCGCCTGACCACTCACCATGTAAAGGACGAAATCGGCGCGCTTGGCGCGGTCCTTGCGATAATTGACGTTGGCGACCATGACATCGGAAGCGCCGGAAAAGATCGTCGGAAGCAGCGAGGACCATCGGCCGATCGTCCATTCCACTCTCAGCCCGGCCCGTTTCATTACGGATTCGATGAGTTCGACTTCAAGGCCGGTCATTTCATCGAGATTTTTCGGATTGGCATAGGTGAAGGGCGGGGTGATCGGGGTCACCGCTACCCTGACGGTCCCTCCGCCATATTTACCGTCTGTCTTGCCTTGTCCGCAGCCTGCCAATGCCAGGATGGCCGGCAGGACGGGCAACAGCGTAAGCAGGGTTTGTTTCCGGCATGCTGGCACAACGACGCCCTCCCTACATTTGTTTAAAACTATACCGGTTATCGATATTCACGAGGGATTTTTCTGTAATCCGGACGTGCTGGATGTGCTGGCTTCGCGCGCCACCGCCGCATCGCGCAGCAGCGCCGCGAACCGGTAAAAACCGTGCGCCATCTTGGAATAGGGGATGAGGAGAAACAGGGTCAAAACCATCGACAGGTGCAAGGGCAGGAGCAGGGCCACGACGCTGTCGCCGGACGCGGCATAAAGGATGAGACCCGTCGCGCTGACGAAAAACAGCAGAAGAATGAAAGCCATTTCACCGCTCCAGACGCGGGCCACCGCCAGCGCGGGATCGGCTTTCAACTTCAGCCATGCCAGACCGGCCGTACCGACGCACAGCAGCAGGCCGCCGGGAAGTCCGAGCAATTTGGGTAGGCTAAAGAGCGTATAGGGCGCGCGCATCTCAAAGACATAATGCAGTACCGTTGCGCTGCTTGTGGACGCGAAACATAACAGAAAGCCATACATCGTGGCCTGATGGAATATGCGGCGAGCGTTGGAGAACCTGTCCTCGTCCTCGAAATTGCATCCCTGCCCCTGTCCTCCGGACAGATTGGTCAGGCGTCCGGCGCTGTTGCCCGCCCCGGCGACATCGGCAAGCGAGATTTTCCCTCCGCCGATCGTGCGCCAATAGCGCTGCATCGATATGCCAATGGCCAAAAGCGGCAACAGGAATGCGGGCGCAAAAATCGCGACCATCATGCCATGCGCGATATAGGCATAAAAACCCTCGCCCGATTCAGGGCGCATCCACGCCGCCAGAATGAACGACGCGAACAAGGATAGTATCAAAAGTCCTGCTATCAGCACGCCTGACCGCTCGAAGGCCGCCGCGAACGGCGTGGGCCAGGAATGAATCTTCCAGCTCTCTTGTCGCACTTCCGCGAGCGCCTGTGGCAGGTTTATGGCGAATTCATGTGGCGCGATATATTGGCAGGCATAATAACAACCACGGCAGTTATGGCATAGATTGGCCAATTGCATGATGTCGCCATCCGCAAATGATCGCTCGCGATTGATCGCGGGAAAGACAGCGCAATATCCCTCGCAATACCGACACGCATTGCAAATCTCGACTTGGCGGCGTGCTTCCGAAATCCAGTCATCCGACATATTTTGCGGCCTCTTGCCCGGCGATGCGGCCAAATACGGTCCCGATCGCCATTCCAAATCCGGCGAGATATCCCTGACCCAGGATCGAACCGGCCATGATCTCGCCCGCCGCCCAAAGATTTTTGATCGGTCCATCCACGCCCTGCACCTGCGCGGTTTCGTCCACTTTAAGCCCCAGATAAGTGAAGGTGACGCCCGGCCTTAGTTCATAACCGTAAAAGGGCGGTTCGATAATCGGGCGTGCCCAGTTGGTTTTCGCCGGTTCCAGACCATAGGTCGACAGCCCGTCGAGTTCATTTGGCTTGAATGGCGCGTTGCCTTGACACGCGGTGTTATAGGCGTCGATCGTAGTGCTCAGTGCGTCGGGCGAGAGACCCATTTTTTCGGCCAGGCCTGCGATCGTTTCCGACTGGATCGGCGGGAAGACGGACGGCATGAAAAGATCGAGCGAGCGCGCGTCGATGATCGCATAGCCGACCTGTTCGGGCTGAGCCGCCACCAGACGTCCCCAGATCGCATAGCGTTTGGGCCAGACGTCCTCACCTTCGTCGTAGAAACGCTGCGCATGTTTGTTGACCACGACGGAGAAGGGCACACAATCCAGCCGGGTCACGATACCGCCGTCGAATTTGGGCGCGCGCCCATCGATCGCGACGGCGTGGCACTGGGTCGGGTCACCGACCGAGACGATTCCCTGATCCAGCAGATCGCGCAGCACCACCCCACGATTGAACGGTGTGCCGCGAATGAGAAAGTTGCGCGCCGCCGGTCCCCAGGCATCGGCAAGCCAGTCGAGATCGGCCTGGAAACCGCCTGAAGCGACGACCACCCGCTTCGTATGGATCGCAACATCGGTTTCGCCGACACGCGCTTCGACGCAAGTGGCCCTGGCATTCTCCAGCGCGATATGGGTGACCTGGACATCATAGGCGATGTCCACGCCCAGCGCCTCGGCGGTGCGGTAATAGGCGTTGACCAGCGCCTTGCCGCCGCCCAGGAAAAAGGCGTTGGTGCGGCTCAGCGACAGGGTGCCGGTGAGCGACGGTTGAAAGCGGACGCCATGATTCTCCATCCAGCGATAGGCTTCTCCCGAGGCGCGGATCGTCAGCCGCGCCAGATCGGGGTCGGTCTTGCCCCCGGTCACTTTCAGCAGATCCGCGAAATATTCCTCTTCGCCATAGCATCCCGTCAACACGCCGAGGTCGTCTGCGTGCATACAACGGAAATTCCGGGTGTGACGGCTGTTGCCGCCCCGGTAGATTTTTGGTGCTGACTCCAGAATCAGCACACGAAGCCCCTGTTCGGCCGCGGAGATCGCGGCGCATAACGCCGCATTGCCGCCGCCGACGACGACCAGATCCCATGGCGTCGCCGTCAGTGACGTGACAAGGGCCTTGTGCGAATCATGCCCCGCTTGTGGCAAATCAGCCATCGACCATACTGAACCTGGGCAGGGTGATATCGTCATCGACTTTGCTAAAAGTGATTTCGACTTTTCTGCCGATGGCGGCCAGCGGATCGGCGAGATCAACGCCGTCAAGGTTCGCCATCATGCGCGCGCCCTCGTCCAGCATGACCATGGCGACAACGAAGGGAACTTCCTCGACAAAAGCTTTATTGGACGGGCGGTGCACGACGGTCAGGGCATAAACCTTGCCCCGGCCCGATGCTTCGCGCCATGTCACATCACGCGTATGGCAGGCTGGGCAATGCGCGCGCGGATAGAAAATCTGATGGCCGCACGCATCGCAGACAGGCAGTTCGAGACGCCCTTCACGCAGCGCGTCCCAATAGGGCTTGGTCAGCGGATCCGGCTTTGGCAGTGGTTTGAGCAGGGGTTTGGATTCTGCCACGATCATACTCTCCCCAGAATAGCGGTGCCCGTGGCTGACAGCCGTCCGCCGGTTCCATGCACCAGGCCCAACTGGGCACCCTGCACCTGACGCCCCGGCTGGTCGGCATAGGCACCTCGCAATTGGCGGGTGCATTCGATGATCGTAAAGACGCCGAACATGCCGGGATGGGTATAGGACAGGCCCCCGCCGCTCGTGTTCAGTGCGAAATCGCCGCCCGGCGCGATCCGGCCGCCGCTGACGAAATCGCCGCCCTCGCCCTTCTTGCAGAAACCCAAGCCTTCGAGGCTCATCAGCACCGTATAGGTGTAGGAATCATAGACCTGCGCGACATCGATGTCGGCGCGGGATACCTGGGCCATGGCGAAGGCGTTGTCGCCGGACATGACGGCGGGGCCGCTGGTGAAATCGGGCATCTGACTGATGAGCCAGTGATCGTGGGATTCGCCCCAGCCCAAAACCTCGACCTGCGGCTGTTTCAGGTCGCGCGCCCGTTCCGCCGTGGTGACGACGACAGCGCCCGCTGCATCGGTGACGAGACAGATATCGTTTCGCTTGAACGGCCAGCTTATCATCGGCGAGTTCATCACATCATCGATGGTCAACGGATCACGCTTCAGCGCACGCGGGTTCATCGCCGCCCATTTGCGTGCGGCCACCGCGATTTCGGCCAGTTGTTCCTCTGTCGTTCCATATTGGTGCATATGCCGGCTGCACGCCATCGCATAGGCGCCCGTGGCCCCCGGCATGCCGGTCGGAATTTCAAATTGCCCGATCATCATCTGGGGATCGCTATGTTCCGGCGGCAATCCGTTGCGCGACCGGCCGCTTTCGCCGTGAACGATCAGGGCGACTTCGCACAGGCCCGCCTCGATAGCAGCGACGGCATGACCTAGATGAATGACGAAGGACGACCCGCCGACATGCGTGCCATCGAGGTAACGTGGCTGGATGCCCAGATATTCCGCTACTTCCGGCGGACGGAAACCCGCCGTGAAAATCGCGTCCACGCTCGATAACGGTAATCCGGCATCGTCCAGTGCGTTCAGCGCCGCCTCGGCCTGGAGCTGGAGCGTGGATTTGCCGGGGAGAATGCCGATCGCATCGGATTCCGCCACGCCGACGATCGCGCTTTGTCGCTTGCGGGCCATCAGCCATGCTCCTTTTTCGCCCAAAAGCGGCGATCCGGCGCGATGGCGGAGAAGGCTTCGGGACCAAGGTCGTCGACCCAGCGGCCGAACGGCATGTCGGGCAGCGCCGGAATGGCCGCGCCCATATGGCTGTCGAACGCATCGGCGAGTTCATCCGGGGTCCATGCCCGCGACGCATCCACCCGCGCCACCAGTTCCGGCTGGCTAACCACGGCATAGCCGAAACCATAGGAATGGAATACCTGACCGTTCACCTGCGCGGCACGATCGGAAGCGAGATAGACGGCAAGCGGCGCGACATTATTCGGATCGGTCCGGGTGCCGATCGCATGTTCGCTGGGCCATTTGCCCGTCTCCTCGAAGATTTTCGCGGATTCCGGCTTGGAATCGATCATACGGGTCGTCCCCGTCGGCAGGATCGCGTTGGCGGTAACGCCATATTTGGCCATGGCGCGCGCCGTCGAATAGGTCAGGCCTATGATTCCCGCCTTGGCCGCGGAATAGTTCGGCTGTCCGGCGTCGCCATAAGCCGAACCCGACGCCAGAGCGATGATGCGCCCGGATTTCTGTTGCCGCATCCGCTGCGTGGCATGACGGACAAGATTGAACATGCCTTTGAGATGCACTTCGACGACGGGATCCCATTCCGCTTCGCTCATGTTGAATATCATGCGATCGCGGAGGATACCGGCGGCATGCACGACGATGTCCAGCCCGCCGAAACTATCCATGGCCGCTTCGGTCATCCGCCGCGCGCCATCGAAATCGGTAATCGAATCACTATTTGCGATGGCCTCGCCACTGCCGTCCTTGATGTCCTGGACGACCTGCGCCGCGGGGCTATTGTCCTGACCGACACCTTCGAGCGATGCCCCGATATCGTTGACGACTACCCTGGCCCCGGCCGCAGCCAGCGCCTTGGCGATTCCTGCGCCGATACCGCGACCACCGCCTGTTACGATGGCAACCTTATTGTCGAGCATGTTCGTCTGTCGCCTTCCTATGTGCTTTTAGATCACGCTCACTGGACAGGCGCTGACCTTCTGGTAAGTAGGATACTAGTGTATTGGAAATGAAGGTCAAGACGGTGGATCGTCGTATTAAGCACATTGATCGCGGCGCGCCCTTTGAAATTTGCGTCAATGGACGCTTAATTCCCGCTTATGCCGGCGAAACGGTCGCCGGCGCCCTGATGGCGTCCGGTATCGATATTTTCCGCACATCGGTGGAAACGGGCGCCGGACGCGGACAGTTTTGCGGCATGGGCATCTGTTATGATTGTCTCGTGACAGCCGATGGCTCTTCCTTCTTGCGGGCGTGCATGACGGCCGCGAAACCCGGCATGGAAATCACCGTGCCCGATTTCCCCCAGGATTTCTTGCCGAAGGATTCGCGCCTTGCCTCTTGACCAGCGGCCACCGGAGCGCACCGATATCCTCGTCATCGGAGCAGGAGCGGCCGGATTGTCGGCCGCCGCTTTGGCCAGCCGGTCCGGAGTCGATGTCACGGTCGTCGATGAGAATGCGCGGCCGGGCGGTCAATATTACCGCCAGAGCAGGCTGGCGGACCATGCGCCGCTTGCCGTCGCGGGGCCGTCGCAGGTGGCGGGGCGCGCGCTGATCGATGCGATCGATCCCGCCCATGGACGCATATGCTGCGATGTCGCCGTGTGGGGCATGGATGGCCCGCGCTCGCTGCTTTATACCCAAAATGGATATTCGGGCCGCATCACGGCGAAGGCGATCATCGTGGCGACGGGCGCGCATGAGCGCGTCGTGCCGTTTCCGGGGTGGACCTTGCCCGGCGTGATGACGGCGGGCGCGGCCCAGACACTTCTGAAATCCCAGGCCATTCTACCGGGCAAGACAATCGTCGTCGCCGGCACCGGCCCGTTTCTCTACCCGGTGGCGACGCAGCTCGCTGCGGCAGGCGCGGAGATTCCGGCGATCTGTGAAATTTCCCGCAGCCGTTTGTGGCCGCTTCTCGCGCCACAGCCTTATAGAAATCTGGCGATATTTCGGGAGGCTCTGGGTTATCTTCTCAAAATGCGCCGTCTCGGTCTGTCGATCGCCTTTGGCCATACCGTCGTGGAAGCGCATGGCGATACGGCATTGCGCGAAGTGACCATCGCCGAAATGGACGAGACCATGGCGGAGCGTCCCGGAACGCGACGCCGGGTCGAGGCGGACACGCTTCTGACGAGTTTCGGCTTCGTTCCGAATCTTCAAATTCCCAGGCTATTGGGATGCGATCTTTACTGGAACGAAACCCAGCAATCCAATTTCGTCTGGTTGGACGAAAGGGGGCAAAGTTCGATTCCCGGCATATATATTGCCGGTGAAATTGCTGGCGTCGGCGGTCATCGCGTCGCCCGTGCGGAAGGCACGCTCGCGGCCTACAGCGCCCTTGAGGATCTGGGTGAGCCATTGGGCCGAAAAGCGCAAAGCGCATGGCGCGCCGCACGGCGGGCGCAAAAGGCCAATCGGCAATTCACCGATCATATGCTCAAGACATTTGCCCTCAGCCCGAAACTTTTCGACATGACGACCAGCGACACGCTGGTCTGTCGTTGCGAATCCGTCCCGCGTTCGGAAATCGATCATTTCGCCAAATTATGGAACGGATCGCAGCGGGTGGTCAAACAATGCACACGCGCCGGTATGGGCCGATGCCAGGGCCGTATCTGCGGATATGCGGTTGCCCAGCTCGCCAGGCGCCATAGGCCCGACGATACCCGGCCCGCCGGCCCCGATACGAGCAGAATGCCCGTCAAACCGCTGGCGCTGCGCGACCTTCTTGTCAGAACCGGGCTGGATGATAGGTAAAAACGCGCCACTATCGCCGGCGATCTCACACAACGGACCGTGGACTTTTCAAAGCGTTATGGATATTGGGGCAAACAGTAACCCGCTTATCCTTGATTAAGAGCTTAAATGATGAACAATTACAGCGGCTTGGGTGCGGATGCTGTATATCACTATTCCACACGGGCCTCCGAACATGTTTGAAACTGTCAATCAGGGAAAGGCTTCCCAGGCGATCGTCTCCCAAATCCGGGGGGCGGTGGATTCCGGCAAGCTTGGAATCGGGGATCGGCTGCCGCAGGAAAAAGAGCTGATCGAACAGTTCGGGTACAGCCGTGCCGTCATTCGCGAAGCGTTGCGGACCCTTGAAGCCGAGGGATTGATCCGCCTGATGTCGGGCCGCAACGGCGGAGCGGAAATTTGCGAACCCAACCCGCTGAAGTTCGTCCCGGCGATCACCACATTGATGCGATTGCAGAATACGTCGATCGACGAGGTGCACGAAACCCTTAAATTCATCGAGCCGATCATCGCGCAGCTTGCGGCCGAGCGTCACAGCCCGGACGATATTCTCAATCTTCAGCAATCGATCGACGAGATGTTGGCGAATGCCGGCGACCCCGTGGTCTGCCAAACCCAGGCGAACAGATTTCACGTCATCCTCGCCAAGGCGACAAAAAATCAGATGCTGATTTTTCTCAGCACGATGATCCGCCAGGTCATCGTCCGGCTCGACTATCAGGGTGCGGGCGAGCGCCCCTCCACGGTGGCCGCCGAGCATCAGCGCATCGTCGACGCGATCAGGCGCGGCGACGGGCAGGAGGCGCGCCAGGCGACTCTGGACCATGCCAACCAGTGCGAATATGCGCTGAAAGCGTCGCAGACCGGCTACAGGCTGCGCAACGACGCCACCGCTGACCAGATGACGCAAAATCTGCTGACCTAGGGCGGAATGACTTTGGGTTGATCTTATCCGTTCGTGCTGAGTAGAGACTGAACCCTTCGACTGCCCCCCTGCGGCATCAAAGCATCGCGTTCATACCCCTCCTTCGATAGGCCATTTCGACACGCGCGATGCCTGTCCTGAGCGCCTGCCTTGGCAGGCAGTCGAAGGGGTTACTCTGAGCCTGCCCCCGCGTAGGCGGGGGACGAGCGGAGTTCGTTTAAAGTCATCATGCCCTAAAAGCATATTTCTCATGACTATATCGTCCCCCGGCGCGGGCGGGGGCCAGGTCCAAGCCTGCGCCGGGGCGCATCTGATTCAATCCAACAGAAAAAACCGGGTCAGTTTTAACCCCGCCCCTTCACATATATTTCCGGTTGATCGCTTCCACGATCAGCGCGGGGCGGGGCTGGCCGTCGATTTCTACGGTTTCGCTGAACAGCATCTCGAACGTGGCATCGTCTACCATACGCGCAGCCGCCAGCGTCTGCCGAAGGCGGATTTGGGATCCGACCGGAACGGGGGAAACGAACCGCACTTTATTATACCCGTAAAGCACGCCCATTCTGGCGTTCAGCACGATACGCGCGCCGCGCAACTGTTCGCGCAGCGTCGAAACGAGCGATAATGTCAGGGCGCCATGCGCGATCGTTCCGCCGAACGGAGACTCCGTCGCGGCGCGCGCCGGATCGCAATGGATCCATTGGAAGTCGTCAACCACTTTGGCAAAGGCATCCACACGGGACTGTTCGACCTTAAGCCAGTCGCTGACGCCGATTTCCGTACCTATGGCGGCGATGACCTCTTCGACTGTCGTCAGGAAGCGGGTTTCCATGCAGCGAACTTCCTTTGGCTCAGACAGCCGTGAGCCATTCGGGATGACTGTTTGAACGGCCATGCACCAGATCGAAATATTGGCTTTGCAGGCTTCGCGTGAGTTCCCCTGGGACACCCGCGCCGATGGCATCGCCATCGACATTGATCAGCGGCATGATCTCCACGCCGGTGCCACAGAAAAACGCTTCCGAAGCATCGAAAAATTCGCTCCGGTCGACATCGCGTTCCTCTACCGCCACGCCCTGGTCCCGCAGAAGCTGCACGACCGTATCGCGGGTGATGCTTTCCAGAATATCGCTGGTGATCGACGGCGTGACGGCCACGCCGTTGCGCACCAGGAACAGGCACATGCCCTGCCCCTCCGAAACCTTGCCGCGGCTGTTGAGCAGAATGGCCGAATCATAGCCATCCTTTTGTGCCTGAATTCCGGCATAGCGCGAGTTGTTGTAATTGGCGTTCGCCTTGGCTCTTGCGGGCATCACATTGTCGGAAATGCGTTGCCAGGAGGAAATCTGCGCACGGCACCCATCCTCGACCTTTTTCGGCGTGCCGCGCCGAATGGCGGTTATGAAGCTGCCCAGCGGTTCCTGCGCCGAGCTTTCGCCGAAACCATCGACATAGACGGTCGGGCGTATATGCACGGAACTGCGAAACCCATTCTTCCGCATCAGTTCGACCGTGGCGTCCATCATCGTTTCGGCCGGAACGATCTGGTTGAACCGCATGATGCGCTGGCTCAGTTCCAGCCGTCGCATATGGTCTTCCAGCCGGAACAGAAACAGGGTCTCCCGGTCCGCGTTCCAATAGCCACGGATCCCCTCGAAGACCGCCGCGCCATATTTTACCGCGGGGGAGAAGACGTGAATATTCGCATCTTTCCAGGGTATGAATTCCCCGTCGAGATAGACGATGAGATCGGAATAATCGGAAGTCGCGGCCACGGTCCTACCTCTCCTCTACGGGAAGCGTATAATTAAGCCCTGACCGGCCGCCGTCGATATAGACGGTTTCCCCGGTCATGTAGCCGGCCTGATCGCTCGCCAGGAACAGCACCACATTGGCCACGTCGCGTCCCTCGCCAAACCGCATCAAGGGAATGCGCGACAGGATTTCGTTTCGTTTTTCGACATCCTTCAACAGATTGTCCCTGTTGAGTTCCGTGTGGATCGTGCCGGGTCCGACGGCGTTGACGCGAATGCCGTGTCTGGCCAGCGAGAGCGACATGGCCGTCGTCAAGGCGGAAATACCGCCCTTCGAGGCTGCATAGGGCGCGATCGTCGGCATGGTCATGCGCACCGAAGAGGAGGACATGTTCACGATCGCCCCGCCTTCCCCGCGATCCACCATATGGCGGGCGACTTTCTGCCCGACAAGATAGATGGATTTGAGGTTGATGCGGATGACGTCGTCGAAATCCTCCTCTGTCAGGTCCAGAAAATCGGCCCTGCGGGTGATGCCGGCGTTTGAAAAAAGAATGTCGATGCCGCCGAAATCCGCGATGACCCGGTCGATCGCCGCGTCCACCGCAGCCTTGTGGCCGACGTCGCACTCGTAAAACCGGCAATCGGCGCCATAGTTTTGCGCGATTTCCTTCGCCGCCTCGATCCCGCGATCCGTCAGGACGTCGAGGATCGCAACGCTGGCCCCTTCCTCCGCGAACCGCTCGGCGCAGGCGCGGCCGATCGATCGCGCGCCACCCGTGATGACGACTCTTTTCCCCTTCATGCTCACAACTCTCTCAGCGCGTTGAATTGATCGACATAGCAGGATCCGTCGATGCGGACCGCGACGACCGTGGTATT
>CAXUEQ010000055.1:0-19648 GCA_964250175.1 uncultured Sphingobium sp.
CGAAGCGTGTCGTCGCCCTCACCGAGCCAACGCCGCGCACGACGCAGCGCGCGCAGGCGCGCATCAAGCTCGCCCGGATCGACGGGCTTTACCAAATAATCGTCGGCGCCCGCATTCAGCCCCTCTATCTTGTTCGCGGCCTGCCCAAGCACGCTCAGCATCACTATCGGAATGGTCACATTGGCCTGGCGCAGGCGGTTCAGCAGGGCAATGCCATCTATGCCCGGAAGCCGCCGCTCAAGAATGATAAGATCGAACGCTCGGCTTGCCACCGCGTCCAATGCCTTACGCCCGTCATCCACCGTGACCGGCCGATGGCCAAGGGTGCGCATCTGTTGCTGCAGCGTTGCGGCGGCCTGCGGATCCTCTTCTACGATCAGCAGATCGAAGCCTGCGGCTGCTTCATTCCAATAGTCCTTTCGGCCTTCCTTATTCATCATGATCGATCTCGGAGAATATCATGTGCGCGCAACCGATAGGCCTGCTTTGTCCCTTGGCCAACCGCCTTGCAAACATAATGTTAAACATTGATATCTAAACGCGATCTTATGTTTAACGCGCGTCCATTGCCATGATGGCAGGCGTTGGGAATACGGAGCACATGGCGTTGCTTGAGCTGTGCCGCGTGGGAGGTCAGGGCTATCCTCCGGCGCGTCCGATACCGGTCGCAGCGCTGACACCGCTGCGCCTTTCGAACCCGCCATGCCGCCGGGGCGAGGATTGATCGAAGCCATGCGTATCAGCACCATTACCAACTGGGCCTATGGCGCCACATTGCTCTTCACCGGCTTTTCCGGCGCGGCGTTCATCCTGTCCGAGCGGGCCGATCAGGCCGAGCGGATCGCCGTGGAACAGCATCTGGGGCTGGACGACCTTGCTGAAGAACTGGCGCTGGGCGCGGAAAAACGCTCGGACGAGGCGCGTCTCTATGTGATGCGGCAATCGGCCCGTCACCTCCAGGCCTACCGGCAGGAAGAACGCGCGGAACAAAGCCGGGAGCGCGCAATCACTCGCCTGAAGGGCTATGATCTTGCCCCTTCCGAGCGCCAGGCTTTGCGCGAGGCTGAAGGCAATGTAGACGAACTCGACGCAATCGAACATACGGCTCTCGCCGAAGCGGCCGCCGGTCGATGGGAAGACGCGCAGGCGATCCTGTTCGGTCCCGATCACGAGCGCGCTCAGACGGCCGTGCTGGAACCGGTGCGGCGTTTCCGCGCGATCGTCGGCGCGCGCACGAGCGCCAGTATGCGTGCCGCGAAAGCGCAGAGCGACGGGTTCAACGCTATCGCCCGCATCATGCTCGGGCTCACGGCCTTGTTGTTTCTCGCCGTCCTTTATTTCGTGCTGCGGCGGCGCGTCGCGATGCCGCTCATGCGGATGACGGGTATCGTCACGCGACTCGCCAGGCAGGATTATACGGTTGAAGTGCCGACCGACCGGCGCCGCGACGAGATTGGCGACATGACACAGGCGATCCATATTTTCCGCGATAACGGGCTGGAACGAAACCGCCTGGAAGCCCAGCAAGCGGCCGAACGGCGCGTCAAGGATCTGCTCCTGCAGATGATGCACCGGTTGCAGGCGACGGCGACCACGGATGAACTGGCGAACGTGGTGGCGTGTTTCGCTCCGCAGGCATTTCAGGACCTTGCGGGTCAACTTTATGTCCTCAATCCTTCGCGCTCGGCTCTGGTGCTGGTGGCAAGCTGGCTCGATCCCCTTAACGACGGCCATTCCTTCTCGCCGGCAGCATGCTGGGGCCTGCGCCGTAGCCGTCCGCATGCAAGCCATTGCAACAATAGCGATATTTCCTGCCCCCATGTCGAGCGGTTCGCCGCGCCATCGCTATGCGTTCCGCTCTCGGCGCAAGGCGATACTATCGGCATGCTTTATTTCGAGGAACGGGAAGGCTGCGAACAACTGGACGATGCATCCCGCCTCTATATCGAATTAATGGCAGAGAATATCGGGCTGGCGCTCGCCAATCTGCGCCTGCGCGAGCAATTGACGCATATGGCGCTCCGGGACGGACTGACCGGCCTCCTCAATCGTCGCTGTCTTGACGAGACGCTCAACCGGCATGGCCAGGACCGGCGCGAGTCGATGGCCTGCCTCATGATCGATATCGATCATTTCAAGCAGTTCAACGACATGTTCGGTCATGATGCCGGAGATATCGTGATGCAGCATGTCGCTGGCATCATGACTGATGCCGTTGGAACGACCGGACAGGTATATCGCTTCGGCGGCGAAGAATTCACGGTCCTGCTGCCGGGCGACCTGGGGGAAAACGCGATGGCCATGGCCGAACTTTTGCGTGTGCAGGTGAATAAGGCCCCTCTCGCCCATCGCGGACGGATACTCGGACATATCTCGATATCAGTGGGCATGGCTGTGGCGACGGCCGGGGGATCGGCATCCCATCTTCTGGAGCGCGCCGACGCAGCCCTGCTGGAAGCCAAGGCCCGCGGACGCAACCAAGTGGTTTTCGCGGACGATATGTTGAGTAGCGGCGCGGCGTGACCGGCGCTATCGACGCATGAAGCCCATCCAGCGTAGCAGGAAATAGGTCGCGCCGGCGGCTGCCAGTGCCAGCAACGTCGCATGGAACGTCCCCCATGGCCCTTCTGCGAGTGGCAAACCGCCGGTATTCATCCCGAATATCCCGGTCACCAACGTCGCGGGCAGCATCAGCGCCGTGATGATCGACAGGATGTAGAGATTCTGGTTCGTCCGCTGGGCTTCCTGAATATCGAGTTCCTCGCGCAACAGCCGCAACTGCCCCTGCACGCCCAATATATCCGCATCGAGCGACTGGAGCCGCTGCACCAGCTTTTCGACGGTCGGTACCAGCGCGTCGGCCAAGTCCTCATCTTCTTCCAGCCGCTGGAACACACCGCGCATGCCATCGAGCAAACGATGAAGTTGCGCCAGCCGCCGTCGGATCGCGATCAGGTCCCGCCCCGTCGGCGGATGATGGGCATCCAGAAAAGCATCTTCGGCGCGCTGCACATCGGCACTGAGCGTCCGGCTGATGTCGGCGATATTCTCAGCGATCGCGCCGACCAGCAATTCCAGGGCCTGAGCGGGTCCGATGGGGCCAGCGCCGCGTTCCAGCCGGTTCCGTGCAATATCCGCCGAACGCAGGGGATGCAGTCTGGTCGTCAGCATCATCCTGGGCCCGAGCGCGATGCGCAATGCGCCAACCCGAGCCGTATCCGCTATATCGAAATCGCGCTCGAAATCATGCAATACGCACCCGACCATGGTGCCATCAACCAATGCGCGCTGATGCGTATCGGAAGCCAGCAACAATTCGCGCACCGCGACCGGCAATGCGTCCATATCCTCGATCCAGCGGCGGGTGCCATGGTCGGCCAGGTTCAGGTGCAGCCAGCGAAACTCGCCTTCGGTCGGGCTGTCGCACGAAAGAACGGGCTGCGATGCCTCAGCCGTGAAATCGACGCCCCATATCAACCCAGGTCCTGTGCCAGTCAGGGGAACAGGTGGTTGGAATAGCGGTGTGTGGAGGGTAACCGTATCCGATCCCTCCGATTAGAATATCTGCGAGAAGAGCATGTAGAGCAAGCCCGAGAGCAGGATCGAAACAGGAAGAGTCAACACCCAGGCCATCAGCATGTTGCGAATCGTGCTCATCTGCAGTCCCGATCCGTTCGCCGCCATCGTGCCGGCAACGCCGGATGACAGGACATGGGTCGTCGATACCGGCAGTCCCAGATGATCGGCACCGAAGATCGTGCCCATCGCCACCAGTTCGGCGGATACGCCCTGCGCATAGGTGAGGTGCGTTTTACCGATTTTTTCCCCGACGGTCACGACAATGCGCTTCCAGCCGACCATAGTGCCAAGACCCAACGCAAAGGCCACGGCGATCTTTACCCAGGTCGGTATGAAGCGCGTTCCCGCGTCCAGCGAACCCTTGTAGGTCGTCAGAGTCTGGATGCTGGCATCCGGCAATCCAGCGGACTTTTCCTTGCCCAGCCGCTTGATCGCCTCGGACGCAAGATACATGTCGTTACGGATATTGCCGACCGCTGCGGCGGGCACTTGCGCCAGCGAACCATAGGCGCTGACCTTGCGATCGACATCGGAAATCAGGACGGACAGCAAGGGCAGTGTATCAGCCGAATAGTGTTTGTCGGCAATATAGGCCGTGATCCGTTTGCGCGCTTCGACCGGCGTTTCGGTTGCAGGCGGACGCTGGCCCAGCGCGGTCGTGGCGGCAATCGAATTGGTATGAAATTCTGCGGTATATTTTACCGGAACGGCGCGATTGAGGGCATAAGCGGTTGGAACGGTGCCAATGAGGATCAGCATGATGAGGCCCATGCCTTTCTGGCCGTCGTTCGATCCGTGCGCGAAACTGACGCCGGTGCAAGTGAAGATCAGCAAGGCGCGTATCCACAGCGGCGGCGGGACACCATTTTTCGGCTCTTGATAAAGCTCTGGCTTGCGGACCAGCATCTTCATCGCGATGAAGAGAAGCGCTGCAACTCCAAAGCCGATCAGCGGGGAAATGAGCAGTGCTTGCCCGATTTCCGTCGCCTTGCCCCAGTCGACGCCCGATGTGCCGTTCTTGCCGTGTATCATCGCATTTGCGACACCTACGCCAATGATTGATCCGATCAGCGTATGCGAACTGGACGATGGTATGCCCAGCCACCAGGTCGCCAAGTTCCACAGGATCGCCGCAATCAAAAGTGCGAATACCATTGCGAAGCCGGCGTTCGACCCGACCTGAAGGATCAATTCCACTGGCAGAAGCGAAACGATACCAAAAGCAACCGCCCCGGTAGAGAGGAGCACACCAAGGAAATTGAAGAAGCCGGACCATACGACAGCGACATTCGCAGGCATGGCATTGGTGTAGATCACGGTCGCGACAGCGTTTGCGGTATCGTGAAAGCCGTTCACGAATTCAAAACCCAGCGCAATCAGCAGTGCGACGAACAACAGGATGAAGGGCAGATACGCGGTGGCCTGCACGCCGACTGCGCTGGCGTCGGCATACACGCTATAGGCTACATAGACGATAGCGGCCAGGATTGCCGCCCCGAAGCCGATCTTGCCTGCGGTGCCCAGCCCCTGATCCAAATCCGGGCGCGCGCTGTGTTGGCCCATGGCAATTGTTGCGTTCATCGACTCGCCTTCGGGAATGTTTCATTGTCTCGCTAGACGGACTGCATGACAACTACGTTGCGCTCTCGCCGGTTGGGCTTTTCGCTTCAAGCTCCCAATCATCAACTTAGCATGCCAGTAATGGCTGTCACCTGTCATCGCATGGAAATAAATCCAGCAATGCTGGAACACATTATTCATCCGTCGCCGATCGGTCATAAATCGCTGTTAACGGCCGCCCCAATGTTTCGATGGGGGACAAATAAAGTGAAAAACAAGACATGGTTATTCGGGCGCTGCACCAGTGCTGCACTTGTCGCGGCGATGGGCATCTGGAACTGCGGTGCAATGGCGGAAACCCTTCGCGGGCATGTCGTCGATGCGACACGCAAGACTCCGCTCCCCGGCGCGCAGGTGCGGATCGCGGGGACAGGTATTTCCGCGACTACCGATCGCGACGGCAGTTTCACGATCGCTAACGCCCCCGACGGATCGCAGCAACTGACGGTGGATTATGTCGGCTATGCGTCTACGACCGTGAATGCGACCGCTGGCGACCTCGCAATCGCGCTGGAGAGCGATGGTGGTAATGATATCGTGGTGACCGGCACCGCAATCGCCGAGCGGCGCGCGCTGCAAACCAAAAAAATATCGGATACGATCGTTGAAGCGCTGTATGCCAACGATGTCGGCAAGCTGCCCGATCAAAATGTCGCTGAAGCCGTCAAGCGTCTGCCCGGTATCTCGATCGCGAACGATCAAGGTGAGGGCCGTTACGTCATCATCCGCGGCATCAACCCAAATCTGGTCAATGTATCGCTGAACGGCCTCAACCTGCCCGCGCCCGAACCCGACGGCCGTCAGGTGAAGCTGGACGACATTCCGTCCGCCATGATCGGCGCGGTGATCGTCAGCAAATCGATCAGTCCGGATCAAGACGCCAACGCGATCGGCGGCGACGTCAATATCAAGACCGTATCGGGCTTCGACCGGAACAAGCCTTTCTTCCTCGATGCGCGCGGAGCCTATGGCGTAGCGCATCTGAACAAAAAGCACCCTTGGGAAGCCGACGGGCAGATTGGCGGCATTTTCGGCGCGGACGAGCAATTCGCAGCCGTCCTGTCGGTCAATTATTCCAAGCGTCCGATCGAGTCGGAGAATTTCCAGGGGTCGGCTAACTGGACCGTACCGATCGATCCGGCCACGAAGCTGCCCAATGCGAACGGCTTTGTCGTGCCTGACACCAATGCGCTGCGCGACTATAATCTGACCCGCACACGCCTCGGTATCGTCGGCGCGCTCGACTGGCACCCGACCGACGCGGTGAAGCTCTATCTGCGCGGCACCTATTCCAAGTTCGAGGATCATGAGATCCGCGACCAGTTCATCATCGACAGCCCGTCAGGCTATACCAACCAGACCGCGACGAGCGGCACCTTCAAGGCGCGCGGCATCGTGCGTGTGCGCAAGCGTGACGAAGACGACAACACCAAGTCGCTGCAACTGGGCGGCGATTTCGAGATTGGCGGCGGCACATTGTCGGCGGTCGGCGCATGGAGCCGCGCGGAAAAGGACGATCCGCTGCGCAGCGAATACACGTTCCGCACCGGCAGCACGGCATTGACCGTTAATTACGACCTGTCCAGTTCGCCCTATTTCTTCACGCCGACCGCGACGCTGGCCAACACGGCCTATGCCTTCAACCAGGTCAATTATGACCGGCGGCAAGCGGTCGAAACGCTGTGGCAGGGCAAGGTCGACTATAGCCACCCTATCGCGATCGGCGACGACAGCAGCATCAAGATCGGCGGCAAATATCTTGACCGGCACAAGGTCAATAACCGTGACATTCTGGTCTATGCGGCCGGCAGCGACAAGAGCTTCACGCTCGCCAACGCCGCCTATATCGGCGACACCAGTTTCTACGATGGCGCTTACACATTCGGCCCGCGCATCGACTATGCCGCTGCGGAAGCCTATGCTGCGGCCCACCCCAACACAATCGCGGTCAATACCAATGGCTCGCGCGTCAACAGCCTCGCCAACGATTATGACGTCCGCGAGAAAATCAGCGCCGCTTACGCCATGATGATCTTCAAGGCGGGGGGGCTGACGATCATTCCAGGCGTGCGCGTCGAGCATACGCAGGATGATACCAAAGCGAAGCTGATCACTGCCGCCACGGCGCTGAACGCGGACTATAACAGCTTCGGCAGCCGCAGCTATACCGACTGGTTTCCGGGCGTGAATGCGCGCTACGATATCAGCAAGGACTTCGTGATCCGCGCCGCCGCGACCACTGCGATCGGCCGCCCCAACTATCCCGACCTTTCCTCCTATGTCTCCGTCGATACGACTACATCGCCACGTCCTACCGTGACGATGGGCAATCCGGCGCTCAAACCCTATAAGGCGGTCAATCTGGACCTGGGCGCGGAATATTATCTGCCGGGCCAGGGCCTGCTGTCGGCCGGGCTATTCTACAAGCATCTTGACAACCCGATCTATACTCAGACGCAGGTCAACACATCCGGCACGTTTGGCGGACAGACCTTCGCGGCCGTCGATGTCGTCCAGCCGCTCAACATCAAGAGCGCGGTTGTGAAGGGTGTCGAGGTCAATTTCCAGACCCGTTTCACCTTCCTGCCTTCGCCATTCGACGGTTTTGGCGTGTCGGCCAACTATACCCATGTCAGCGGCCATGGCACCGGCACTGTGGTGGGCGCGACGTCGCGCACCGGTCACATCCCGCTGTTCCTGCAGTCGAAAGACACCGGTACGGCACAGATATTCTATGAAAAATATGGTCTCGCGGTGCGCGTCGCTTATTCCTATCGCTCGCCCTATCTCGACACGTTGGGAGCGACGGCAGCGCTGGATCAATATACCGACAAGAACGGCCAGCTCGACGTGCATGCCAGCTACCAGATCTTTCCGCAGGCGACGATCTTCATTGACGCGACCAACCTGACCGATGCGCCATGGCGCCGCTATGTCGGCACCAAGAACCAGTTGGTCGAGCGCGAGCGCTATGACTATACGGTGCGGTCGGGTGTTCAGGTGCATTTCTGACATGAGCGGGGAACATCGCATGGGTCGCATCCACCTCGCCACCGCTGCCCTTGCCGCGCTGGCGCTGTCCTCCCCCGCTCCCACCGCACCGGCACGCGATACCGGGCTGAAGGTCGAGCGGGTGGTGCTGCTGATGCGGCACGGCGTTCGCCCGCCGACCAAGGAACCCGCAATGCCTGTGGGCGTCGCCGCCCAGCCCTGGCCGACATGGGATGTGCAACCCGGCTGGCTGACACAGCGGGGCACACGAGCGATCCGCTTGGTTGGTGCGGCCGACCGGCAGGCGATGCGCGAAACGCTGCCTCCCAAACAATGTCCCGCGCCCGATGCAGTACGGGTGATTGCCGACAGCGACCAGCGCACGATCGCAACGGCGCAGGCATGGGGCGAAGGATTTGCGCCGGGATGCCGTATTGCAGCGGTCCATCTGCCCCAGGGTCAACCCGATCCCGCGTTCAATGTGCTGGACATGGGAAAGGCCGTGCTTGACCCGAGCGCTGCCGATGCAGCCGTTCTCGCCGCCGCCGGCCCACGGGGCATCGCCGGAGTGGAGCAGGACGCACGCCCGTTGCTCGACCGGCTGGACAGGATCCTGTGTGGCGGCGCGACGATCGTCTGCGGCGTGTCGCGCGAACCATCGGGCGTCACCGCAGCCAGACCGGACAAACGACCAAAGCTGACCGGCGCGCTCGATCGCGCGTCGACCGCCGCGCAGATTCTGTTGCTCGAATATGCTGACGGCAAGGCGATGAAGGATGTCGGCTGGGGCCGGGCCACGGCTGCCGACATCGCGGCGCTGTCACGCTTTCATGCGGTCGAGTTCAATATCCTGGCTCGCCCTCTCGCTATCGCCGCGCCGAATCTGGCGCTGATCGGCCCGATGCTGCTCGATCCCTTGCGCGGCGATGCCGGCCCGGCGATTACGGTGGTCGTCGGCCATGACACCAATGTCGCCAATCTGGGCGGCCTGCTCGGCTTGCACTGGCAGGTGCCGGGCCTTGCCGCCGATGATCCGTCGCCCGGAGGCGCGATCGCGCTGGAGCGTTTGAGCGACAGCCGCGGCGCTCTGTTCGTTCGGGCTTCCTATCGATCCCAGACCATCGAGCAGATAAGGGGGTTGATGTCCCTTACCGGCACTATCAAGCCCTATCGCGTCATCATACCGATCCCCGGATGTTCGGCGCGCGGCGTAGCGGGGCTGTGCAGCCTTGCCGACTTTACGCGCCGTATGACGGCTCAGCCCCGTTAATCCATAGCAAGAGATGCGGCGCGATCGCGCTATACCGCCACGATCGCGTTGACCTCCACCAGAAAAACGGAATTGCCCAGCGCCGCCGCACCGATCAACGTGGTCGCCGTGACTGGCCATTCGTCGCCGAACACGTCCGCACCCGCCTTGTTGATGACTTCAAGCAAGGCGTCCTCATAATTGACGACGATGATCGTCATCTGTGTGACCTGATCGGGTTTCGCATCGATCGCCGCCAGTGCATCGCGTATGTTCTTGAAGCACTGGACTGCCTGTTCGGCGTGATTCCCCACGCCAATGACATTGCCCTGCCGGTCGATTGCGACCTGACCGGCGATGAAGGCCAGTCGCGCACCGGGCGGCGTGACGACGATATTCGCGAACAGATTTTCCATCGGCGGGGCGAGTGTATCGGGATTGATTTTCGTCAGCTTGGTCATGATGATCCTATTTCTTTCAGAAGAGGTTGGACGCAGGGCGACGAGGCCTCAGCTAAAACGCTTCGCGGCGTCTCTGGCGGCGACCGCCATGTCAGCCCGGATCGCCTGGGTCATGGCCAGGACCATCTCGACCGTTTCCTTGGGCGCGGTACGCGGGGAACCGGCATTGAAGGGCGGCGCGGGATCATATTCGCTGGCGAGCTGGACCCCTTCCGCCAACTGCCGTCCCCAAATATGGTCGAGCACAGTCAAACCGAAGTCGATGCCGGCGGTCACACCGCCGCCGGTGATACGGTTGCCGTCGATCACCACCCGCTCATGGACCGGAATGATGTCCAGCAGCGGCAGAATGTCCATCGTCGTCCAGTGCGTCGCAGCGCGCTTGCCACGCATCAGCCCCGCTGCACCGAGCACGAGCGTTCCGGTGCACACCGCAGTGACGAACTTGGCCTTGGGCGCCCGTTCGCGCAGGAAATCGAGCACTTCAGGGTCGCGCATCACCTGATTGACGCCGCCGCCGGGGACGAAGATCATGTCCAGGGGCGGCGCGTCGCGCAGCAGCGTATCGGCCAGGACGCGCGATCCGGCGTCGGTCGTGATCGGGTCCAGCGTGTTTGCGATCAGATGGACCTTTGCATTAGGCGGACGGACCAGGAGGTGATGCGGTCCGACGACGTCCAGATGCGTCATGTCGTCGAAGATCAGCATGCCGATGCGGAAAGGCGTGCCCTTCGGCTCGGTCGGTCGCATGCTGAGCTTGGGATCGGGTGCGGGGGCCGCTCGCCCGGATGGTGCGGTTGCCGCCGTCAAGGCCACGCCGGTTGCCGCCAGTGCCGCGGATTTCGCGAAATTGCGCCTGTTCATGTCACTCATTTCATAACTCCTGTGGTTCTGCTGATCGGGTCGGGCCCGCTTAGCGCTTGATGGTGAACTGGATCGCGACCGAACGATCCCGTTCGGGAAAGGCGATGACCGTGCCCGGCGAGGCGGGCACGCCGGTTCGCAAGCTCGCGGTGCGGACATTGCCGAGATTTTTGGCTATGACGCCCAACTCCCACCGGCCATCCGCCGGTCCGGCGCTGACTCGAAGATCGGCCTTGGCATAGCCCTTCTGGACGAACAGCGAATCGCTGTTGGACTGCTGGAAATATTTCGAAGTGAAATAGAGCGTCGGATCGACCCTGACCTGCCAGTCTGCCACGGGTGCCAGCAGCGACAGGCCGATATTGCCGCTGAACTTCGGCGCGAACGGCCGTCGCTTGCCCGAAATATCCTGTGCGCAGTTGGGCGCGGTCAGCGTCGCCAGCACGGTGCAGGCGCCGTTCGGAAAACTGCGGTAACGGGCGTCGAGATAGGCCAGGTCAGCGGTGAAGGAGATTGCGCGGCTTGGCCGCAGGGTCATACTCGCCTCGACCCCCTGGGAGCGGCTCGACGCCGCGTTCTTCGTGATGGAAGCGACCGACCCGGACGGCAGATAGACGATCGTGGCTTCCTGCAAATCCTTATATTCGCTGCGGAACAGCGCTGCGGAATAGGTGAGCAGGCGGCCGAACGCCGATCCCTTCGCGCCGATCTCAAAGGCATCGACCGTCTCCGGCCCGAACACTTCAAGCACGTTCAGCCCGCCATAGCCGCCTGCCTTGAAGCCGTTGGCATAGGTTGCATACAGCATCAGTTCGCGTCCGACGTCATATTGTACGCCAGCCGATGGCATCAGTTTCTCGTCGCGCCGCTTCGGGTTCGGAAAATTGCCCAGATCGCCGCCCAGCACGTTGACCAGGACCGCCTGCGTCGCGGCGGGCGCGGGCTGGAAATTGTCCAGTTGTGCCTGCACCCCGGTATAGGTGCCCGACAGGTTGACGCGCGAAGCGCGCTTCGTGACGGACGAATAACGCAGCCCGGCATTGATGCGCAGGTGGGCGAGCGGCCTTATCGTCACCGCGCCAAAGGCTGATGCCGTGCTCTCGCGCTGCTCAAGCGTCGCCAGCCCCGCGATCGGCGTCGCCGGACCGTAGTTGAGCGGGTTCGCTCCGGGGGGCGAAAACGCTGCCACCAGCGCGCCGAACGGCACGAACGCACCAAGCGGCGGCACATAGGGCGCGAACTTGAAGCTGGCCAGATTGGATTCGGAAAGCCGCGAATGCTGATAATAAAGACCGGCGGTGAATTCGATCGGTTCGCCCGCGCGCGACTGAAGCCGCAATTCTTGGCTGAACTGGCGATATTTCTCGTTCGTCGCATTGAGCAGCGATCCGAAAAGATCGGGTCCGATCGGCGGGGATGGGATCAGGTCCTGACTGATCGCGCTACGCGTGTAGCTGTAGGCTGTGAGCGCCGTCAGCGTCAGCGCGCCGGTCGTCAGCGCGTTGGTCCAGCCGACTTCCGCCATGTCGTTGTTGGCGAAACCCGGAACGATCGACGACTTGCCATCCAGCCGTCCGTCCGCCTTGCCCCCGCCCTGCTGAAGCGCGTTCGTGCAGGCGACGCTCGATGCGGTAGGATAAGCGGGGTCGGGCGGGCAGTTGAGCAATTCCGCGTCGAATGCCGTACCGTCGCGCAGGCGGTCGCCGTCGATGCGCAAATCCGACCGGAAATTGCTCGTCGGTTCCCAGCGCAGCGACAATCGGCCGGTATATTCACGCAAGTGGCCCCGTGTGGCGGCGGAGCGATTGTCGATGAAATCGTCCAGTCCATAGGCGCGTGCCGCAATCCGCACCGACAGCGTGTCGGTGACGGGCGCGCTGACGCCGCCTTCGAGCGAATATTCGTTATTCGTTCCGTAGAGCGCCGATGCGTTTGCCTCCAGCTTTCGTCCGGGCTTGCGGGTGGTGATGTTGAGCGCACCGGCGATCGCGTTCGCGCCGAAGAAAGTGGTTTGGGGACCCTTGAGCACCTCGATCTGTTCGATGTCGAACAGCCCGGCGCGGATCGATCGCGACCGAGGGCGGTAGACATCGTCCACGAACGTGGCAACCGACTGTTCGAAGCCCGGATTGGACCCCGAGCCGGTTCCGCGGATATTGATCGAATCCACCGACTGACCCGGCGTGATCCGCACGTTTGGCAATCGCGCGGTGATATCGGACAGGGTGCGAAGATTGGCGCGCTCGATCGCGGCGCCGCTGACCACTGACACCGAGACAGGGACGTCCTGCAAACGCTGTTCGCGTTTTTGCGCGGTAACGATGATGTCCCCGTTATCCAGCCTATCCGTCCGATCCGAAGCGGAGGCAGACAGGCCCGCATTTTGCGGTTCGACCGACTGACTAGTAGTCACAGCCTGCGCCATTCCGGTCCAGGCCAGAACGGCCACGCCGGTGCATAATAGGGTTCGTACCCGAATTGTCGATTTGGCTCGCGTGTTCGTCTTGGACATTGCACCCCACCTTTGCGCGCGTTTTTCGCAATCTGTCGGGCAGAGGATATCAATGGCTAGGCAGCAGCCAATAGCGGGAACTACTCACACGCTGGCGAAAAAAGGCGTCGGATGATATGCCGGTGCATGTTCAGTGCGTGGTCAGCAGCCTGCTTACCAATTGCGTGCGGGAGTGGATGCCGAGCTTGTCGTAGATCGAGCGCAAATGATTCTCGACCGTTCTCAGCGAGATGCCGAGCGAACCGGCGACCGACGCATTGGATTGGCCGCCGCACACCAATGTCGCAACCTGTGTCTCGCGTTCGGACAGGGCGGTCTCATGCGCCGCCATCGCCATCCGCTCGCGGACAGCAGGTCGCTCGGTAATCAACAGATAGCTGTCTTGCCCGCCCGGCGCGCGGAATGGCCGCACCTGCACCATGATGTTGTCCCGGTCGATCGCCCATGCTTCCGGCGAGCGAGGTTCTCGTTCCAGCAATTGAACGCGCAAATCGCTTAATATTCCGGACATACCGGACGCGGTTCCTTCCGCAGTCAACAGACCCAGATCGACAAGGCCACGCCGGCTTGCCTGGCGCACGCACAAATCGTCGTCCAATACGACCCATCCGACATTAGGCTCATCCTGCAGGACGATATCCGGCATGGCGCCGGCAATGGCGAGAGCTTCCGAATTCGCCATGTTGGCGATAGCTGCGCGAACGACGTATAACAATGATTGCAGCCGCGCATAGTCGGCATTGCTGAAATTACCCTCCAGCCGGCGGCGGTGAAAGGCGATGCAGATCACCGACGGATCGAGGAACGAGGCGATCGGCAACGCGACGGCGAGCACACTGCCGATATCGAAGCTTTCCTGAAAATCGCGATAGCAGTCCATGCCGCGGCCATAAGGCAGCAGGCCGAAGCAGGATAATTGCGGCTGCGCCCGGCTTCCCACGTCGCCGATCCGCGAAATCGCACTGCGCAACTTGGGCGCATGCCGGAATATGCCCTTGTCGACATAGGCTTGGGCAGCCTCCGGGCAGCGACCGTTATGCACATAGGCACCGACATGGTCGCCATGATGCTGCGTCCGGGAAATTTGGAGCAGCACGCTGCTGCTGGCCCCGATCTCCTGCGATATTGGCGTCAGCAGCGATTGCGCGACATCTCCGATGGCATCGCAGGACAGAAGCTGGCCGATTGTTTCCATCGAGAACATGGGGCTGCTTATATCCCGCTACCCTTCAAAGATACAGCGCGGATATTTTGGGCGAAATGCCGCGCAACGGAATAATGTATCTACTATTTGGCAACGGAAGCCTTCTTATACACTGCGCCGTTTACCCCTTCCATGCGCGCCTTGATCTGAAGAGCCAGCAGGCGCGAATGCGATCGGCCAAGCGCGAAGTTGCCGCCCATGATCCACAGATTCGGCTGGTCGAGTGGCTTCCACATACCGCGCAGTTCGCCTTCCCATGGGCCGGGATCGGCCGGCGTGCCGGAACCAAGACCCCAGACCCTTCCGATCCGTGCGATCACGTCCTCGTCCAAAAACTCCGCCAGCGAAGCGGCGATCGGCGCATAGCCTGTGGCATAGACCACGAGGTCGGCGGGAAGTTCACGGCCATCGGACAATATGATGGAATCTTCGGTGAAGGAAGCGATACCGTTGCTTTCCAGCCCGATCTTGCCGTCCGCGATCAGATCCGAGCCGCCCACGTCGATATAGAAACCGCGCCCGCGCAGCGCAGCGAGGGTGATACCGGTCCCGTCCTCGCCGAAATCATATTTGAAGCCGGCGCGCGCCAGGCGATCGTAGAAATCGGCGTCGATTTGGCGGATTTGCTCATACATCGGCTTCTGGAATTCCGTCAGCAACGCGAACGGCAGCGAGGCGGCGATCTCGTCGGCCTTTTCCACGGTCATCCCGCGTTCCACCGCCTCCTCGGAATAGAGCGCGCCGAGTCCCTGCTCCATCAAGGTCGCTGAGCGCACGACGATCGTCGGTGAGCGCTGGATCATCGTGACGTCGGCCTTATTTTCCCAAAGCGTGACCGCGATGTCGTGGCCCGAGCTGTTCGCGCCAACCACGAAACAGGTCTTTCCCGCGAAGCGTTCGGGATCGAACGACTGGGCGGCGTGATATTGCGCCCCCAGGAACCGCTCCGCCCCGTCGATCTTCGGAATGCGCGGGGTGCCGTGCAATCCGGTGGCCATGACGACATGCGCAGGGTGAAGCGTGACGATCTCGCCCTCGCGCTCGACCGTCACGGTCCAGCGCTGCGCGGCCTCGTCGAAAACGGCGCGCCGGCACAAGGTCGATCCCCAATAATTGACTTCCATGACCTTGGTGTAGGCTTCGATCCAGTCGGCCATCTTGTGCGCGTTCGCGAACACGGGCCAGTCGTCGGGAAAAGGCAGACCCGGCAGGTGGTTGAACCATACCGGATCGTGCAGGTAGAGCGACTTGTAGCGGCTGCGCCAGGTATCGCCGGGCGCGGGGTGGCGGTCGATCACCAGCGTCGGCACATCCAGTTTGCGCAGCCGCGCCGCCAGCATGATGCCTGATTGGCCGCCGCCGATCACCAGGCAGTAGGGCTGGCTGGTATCGCCGAATCCGGCCTGCTCGCGGTCGCGCAATTCGGGCCAGTGCACAGCGCCCTGTTGCGGCTTGTGATCGGCACCCTTGATCCGCCTGCGGCCTCTGCGTTCCTCGAAACCCTTCAGTTCCACGAGCGTGGTGAACAGGGTCCAGCATCGGCCGTCGCGCAGACGGATGTTGCCACGTCCGCGCAGGATGTCGTTCTCGAAATTGAACCAGGCCGAAACCACGCCCTGCGTCTCGTCGACGGGACCATCGATCATCCAGCGTGCCCCGGCGGCCGCCCGCCAGACGTTGTTTGCCATGTCAGCGATTTGCGCGCGGCCCTCGACCGTCACCAGCGTCCAACTGAAAGCGACGAGATCACGCCAATAGCAATCGTCGACGAACAACGCGGCGACGGCCTCGCCCTCCCCCCGGCCGAGGGACTGCGAGAAAGACGAGAGCCATGCGGCGGCCTCTGTCATCGCGGTATCCGCGGAAGGTTCGATCACGGAAGCAATATTCATGAGGATATCCTGACTGGTGACGCCCGATTTAGACGTCAGGCAACGGAGCGGCCAATAGCGGGAACCACTCACCCGCACGTGCAGGAGCAGCAGCGGCGAACAGCAGCGCTATGAGTGGTTCCCGCTATTGGCACTTGCCGTGCAGCCGATATTTTCAGCCTCATAATTTAACCGTCTGCGCAAAAAGCGGCGGCAGGGAGAAAATGGGTGTCAAAGGTGCGCTATCGGATTTGGTTGACAACGACGACGCGATGCGCCGTGGTCGCGCCCCTCATGGTTCTGGGCAGTGTCGGCGCGCAGGCACAGGTCGCGCCGCCAGCCCCCATGGCACAGAGCGCCGCACAGGCCGCGCCGGCGCAGCCGGAGGGAGACGGCGAAATCATCGTGACCGCGCAACGGCGCGAGCAGCGGCTACAGGATGTACCGGTATCCGTGTCGGTGGTGAGCGGCGCGGCGCTGGAGCGCGGCAATATCCGGACGTTGCAGGACATCTCGTCCCGCCTGCCGAACGTCAAGATCGCGGCCGGGCAATCGGCGGACAGCATCAACATTCGCGGCACCGGGTCGGGAACAAATCCGGGGTTCGAGCAATCGGTCGCCACGTTCGTCGATGGCCTGTATCGGCCACGCTCGCGTGCAGTTCGCGCCGCCTTGTTCGATATCGAGCAGATCGAGGTTCTCAAAGGGCCGCAGACGACGTTCTTCGGTGCCAACGCGATCGCTGGCGCGCTCAACATCACGACCAGAAAAGCGAGCCAGAAGTCTGCGCTGAACCTTACCGCGCTTTACGGCACGGACAATGAATTCAATCTCGAAGGCGGATTGACCGCGCCGCTTACCGACACGCTGTCCGCGCGCGTCGCCGTCCGCTTCTATGGCATGGACGACAATATCGATAATGCCTATACGCGGAAACGCGGTCATGTGCGGGAACTGACCGGGCGATTGTCGCTGCGGTGGGAGCCGACGGCCAATTTCCGGTCCGATCTGCGCGTCGAAGCGGACCGGCTGCGCGATGGCACCGCTTTCGATAACGAACTACTCAACTGTCCAGCCGATCCCGCCTATCCGGCGGCTGCGAATACGGCCTGCCTTTCGGCGTTAGCGGCCGGGGGCGGAACGACCGACGACCGGCTAAACGGCAAGTCGAATATCTATCCGGGCTATCTGAACAACGATTATGTCGAAATCGGCCTGACCAATTCGCTGACGCTGGGCGCACTGACCTTCTCCGCGATCACCGGCTATTATGAGAGCCGCAACAGGCTCCTCCAGAACCTCGTGCCGACCGCGCCGAGCGGGCCGAACCTGATTGGGTCCGGGCTGGTCCCCGCCTATGAACGGTTCAATCAGTTCAGCCAGGAACTGCGCGTGCAATCGCCCGCGAACCGGCCAGTCGAATTTCTGGCCGGACTCTATTACAGAAAATCCCATCTCGACGGCTATAATCTGCTGGGTCTGGCCTTCGCGCCGCTTGGGGCCATATTCGCCAGCATCGCCCCGCCGGGGACCAATCCGCTGGGCTATGATGCGTCGACGCGGATCGGACTGGGGACCTTCACGAACCAGCGGCAGGAAACGAAATCCGCCTTCGGCGCGATCACCGTTCGGCCGTTCGATGGCTTCCGGATCAATGCGGGGCTGCGCTATACGTCTGTCAGCATCCGCGCGTCGCGCGATTATCAACTCGGCTCTTATGGCGCGCCGGTCATCGCGCTCGACAATTTCGTGCCGGCTCCCGCAGTTACGCAGGCCATGCTGGTCAACCTCGTCGGCGGCGACCTGGGCAGCTATGCCGATCCGACGCGGCGCGACGACCAGTTCATGCCTTCGGCGGGTATTCAATATGATGCCGGCCGCGACCTGATGCTCTATGCCAGCTATGCCAAGGGCTTCAAATCAGGCGGCTTCGGCGGACTGAACGTGATTGAGACGTTCGGGCCGGAGCATGTCGACGCCTACGAGATCGGCGCCAAGGGCGCATTTGCCGGCCGGCGTGGCACGTTCAGCATCGCACTGTTCCGGAACGACTTTCGGGACCGGCAGGAAAGTTCGCTGGTGAACCTGCCGTCCGGCGTCGGCATCGCGTTGACCACCAATGCGGCGTCGAGCCGTGCACAAGGCGTCGAGCTGAGCACCAGCTTTCGCGCGCTGGACATGCTGACGCTGACGGCGGACGTCGCCTATCTCGATTCGAAATATCGCCGCTTCCCCAACGGGGCATGCACGGTTCTTCAGTCGCTGACGCCGAATTGCGCGAACGATCTTTCGGGCAAGCGCACCGGCTTCGCGCCGGAATTCAGCGGCAGCATCGGCGTGTCGCTTCGCGTTCCGGTCAGCGGCTGGAATCTCCAGTTCGATCCGGCATGGTCCTTCACATCCAGCTATTTTCAGCAGTCCAATGCCGACCCATTGTTCAAACAGAAGGGCTATTCCAAATTCGATCTGCGCATAGGGGCCACCCCTGCCGGCGGGCGCTGGGAGGTGGCGGTCATCGGCAAGAACCTGACCGACAGGCGCACGGCGGGGTATCGCGCCAGCATCCCCGCCTCGCTGGGCAGCGTAAGTGCGTTTCCGGAGCGGGGTCGATCGGTAGCGCTGCAAGTCAGTTATCGCCCGTAACGCAGCCTAGGAGAAGCATTTTGCCGATACGCAGCCGTGTCGACCCGGATCTGGTCGCCGTTCTGGACGCGCTGGTGAACGGCCTGGGCGCCGACTTTACCGCGCAGCATGATGCGTCGGTCCGTCGCGCGCGCATCAAGTCGTTCCTCGAACAAGGGTCCGCGCCAGCGCTCGCCTGCCCGGCGGTCGTCAGGCGGCATGTCACCGCGCCCGGCCTGAACGATGCGCCGCCGGTCGGGATGATCGTCTATACCCCGCCGGGCCTCGTCGGGCTAACAGCCGCTATCCTACATTTCCATGGCGGCGGCTTTACCGTCGGCGGCGCGCAGGAGGATGACGCGCTGGCCGCGACGCTGGCGCAAGATGTTGGCTCTATCGTGGTTTCAGTGGACTATCGGCTCGCGCCTGAAACCGTTCATCCCGGTCCGGTGGAAGATTGCTATGCGGCCTTGCAATGGGTCGCCGACAATGCCCATGAGCTGGGAGTCGATCCGGCGCGCATCGCCGTAACGGGGCCGAGCGCCGGCGGCGCGCTGGCGGCGAACGTCGCCTTGATGGCGCGCGACTGCGGCGGCCCTGCAATCGCTTATCAGATGCTCATCTGCCCGATGCTGGACGATCGCACCGCCGCGCTGCGCACCCTTGATGCTGCGC
>CAXUEQ010000056.1:0-19614 GCA_964250175.1 uncultured Sphingobium sp.
CTTTTCGAACACCATGTCCATCGCGATCAGGAACAGCATGATGCCGCCCGCGATGCGGAAGCTGTGGAGATTGATGCCCAGCACGCCCAGCAACTGCTTGCCCCACAGGCCGAAGAGCAACAGGATGCCGGCGGCGATGAACACCGCGCGGATCGCCATTGCCCGGCGTTGCGTTGCACTCGCGGCGCCGGTGATGCTGGCATAGATGGGCGCGCAGCCGGGCGGGTCGATCACCACGAACAGGGTGATGAAAGCGGAAATATAAAGCTCCATCATCCCTTGGGCGCTCCGACGCTATCGACCAAAACATCCTGCATTACGTCTCCCTGCCGCATCGAAACGATCAATGTCCGCGACAGGTCGGGTTGCACCGTCCAGCGCCAGCGCAGCGTGTCATCGTCCGACTGCCCTGTGCCCGGCGTAGGCGCGGAGACGGGCGTGGGTGTGGGGCCGGGTCGTTCGCGCGGGCAGGTGGCGATCTTCCCCGCGATCATCTCGTCGGGCTGGCGTGGCGTCGCCAGCGCATCGCCATGATCGAGCAGCCATTTGAAGTCGCCCTTCTTCTGGCGGCGCCATACGGTGGTGAAATAGCCGGTCGATCCGTCAGGCCTTTGCCATGCGCCGGTGCTGACGCCGATCGTGCCGTCGCAGGACATGAAGACCCTGTGCGGTTGCCACTTCACCGACATAGGCGGGTCCTTGCGCCCGCCAAGCCATTTCAGCGCATCAACCTGTTGCGGCACGAACAGGACCGCGCCCTTGGCGGCGGTGGCGCGAAAGGCGGTCCATTGCCCTTTTGCCTGCGCCAACCGGTTGAAGCCAAGCTCCGCAGCGATTACCGCGCTGGGATTGGCCGACAATCGTTCAGGAGGGCGCGCCTGTGCAGACCCCGCCAGAAGGATTAGGGCGAGTGCCCCCAGTTGCTTCACAGACCCGCCGGCGCGGACAGTCCGATGCGGGCATAGGCTGCGACCAGCGTATTGCGCAGCAATAGCGCGATCGTCATCGGCCCGACACCGCCGGGGACCGGGGTGACGGCACGGGCATGGCCAAGCGCTTCGGCTGTAGCGACGTCGCCGACCAGCTTTGTCTTGCCCTCTTCCGGCGCGGGCACACGATTGATACCGACATCGATCACGGTCGCACCGGGGCGAATCCAGTCGCCTTTGATCATCTCGGGGCGCCCGACAGCCGCAACGACGATATCGGCGCGATGCACGACCGAGGCAAGATCGCGCGTCCGGCTGTGCGCGATCGTGACCGTGCAATTCTCGGCAAGCAGTAACTGCGCCATCGGCTTGCCGACGATATTGGAACGGCCGACCACGACCGCTTCCAGTCCCGACAGATCGCCAAGCTCTTCCTTCAGCAGCATGATACAGCCGAGCGGGGTGCAAGGCACTGCCCCGGCCGCGCCGGTCGCCAGACGCCCGGCATTGACAACGTGAAAGCCGTCGACATCCTTATCGGGGTCGATCGCGGCGATCACGGCCGCTTCGTCAATATGCGCGGGGAGCGGCAACTGGACGAGAATGCCGTCGACCCGATCGTCGCCATTCAGTTCCTCGATCAGGTCGAGCAGATCTTCCTGCCCAATCGACGCAGGGCGCTTATATTCGAAACTCTCCATGCCGACTTCGGTCGTCATCTTGCCCTTCGACCGGACATAGACCGCGCTCGCCGGGTCTTCACCGACCAGCACTACGGCCAGGCCGGGCTTGCGCGCGGCGGTGGCGACGAAAGCAGCAACGCCATCGGCCACACGCGCGCGCAACGTCGCCGCGAACGCCTTGCCGTCGATCAGTCTGCCCGTAATATCGATCCTGGCCGTCATTGTCCGTCCATCCTTGGTTACAACCATATGCTCAGATGGCGGCGCGCATCAGTAGGCCATAAATCGCCGGCAAGATCGCGCGCTGCAGGATGATCACGCCCAGCAACACGACCATCGGCGTCAGGTCCAACGCACCCAAATCGGGCATGAAGCGACGAATCGGACGATAAAGCGGTTGGGTCATCCGGTCGAGCGCCGTCATGATCGTGCGCACCAGATCGCTATAGGTATTGATGACGTTGAACGCGATCAGCCAGGACATGATAGCCTGAATGATGATGATCCACCACACCACGTTGAGCAGGATGAAGAGCACCTGGAAAATGGCTGTTATAATTTCGGGCAAAGCCGGATCTCCGATTAGGATATTTGACGGGTTTTAACCGAGACAGGGCGCCGTGCACAAGCAGGCCCGCGTAATGGCGATTACAGGCGAATCAGTGTCCCTGCGCCCCGTTTGGTAAAGATTTCCAGCAGCATCGCATGCGGCACACGACCATCGAGGATGACGGCAGCGTCCACCCCACCCTGCACGGCGTTGAGGCAGGTCTCCAGCTTTGGGATCATCCCGCCCGAAATCGTGCCATCGGCCTGAAGCCCGACGATCTTCGCGGGATCAAGGTCGGTCAGCAACTCGCCTTGCTTGTCCAGCACGCCCGGCACATCAGTGAGCAGGAACAGGCGCGCCGCGCCCAGCGCAGAAGCGACAGCGCCCGCCATCGTATCGGCGTTGATATTATAGGTCTGCCCATCGGCGCCCACGCCGATCGGCGCGATCACGGGGATCATTCCAGCATTGCTGATCGTGTCGAGGATTGCGCGATCTACCCGCGAAGGTTCGCCCACGAAGCCCAGGTCGACCGCCTGCTCGATATTGCTATCGGGATCCTTGCGGGTACGCCGTACCTTGGTCGCGGTGACGAAATTGCCGTCCTTGCCAGAAATGCCGACCGCCTTGCCGCCCGCCTGACCGATCCAGTTGACCAGTTCCTTGTTGATCGCGCCCGACAGCACCATCTCGGCGACCTTGGCGGTCTCCGCATCGGTGACGCGCAGTCCGTCGACAAAGCTGCTTTCGACGCCCAGTTTCTTCAGCATCGCGCCGATCTGCGGCCCGCCGCCATGCACGACGACCGGATTGATCCCCACGGCCTTCATCAGCACGACATCCTCGGCGAAATCGCGCGCCAGTTCCGGATCGCCCATCGCATGGCCGCCATATTTGACGACGAAGGTCTTGCCGGTATAGCGCTGCATATAGGGCAGCGCCTCGGTCAGCGTTTCGGCCTTGGCGAGCAGGGCAGGTTCGGGATCACACTTGCTGGTCATGCGCGCGCGATAGGCGCAACCGGCCTCTATCGCAAGTTAACGGTCCAGTCGCCGGCCCAGCGTTACGAACGCGGTGATCAACGGCGGCACCAGGATGATCGACAGCACGACCTTCGTCAGCATCTGACCACCCATCAGACCCCAGATGTCGCGTTCGCCATAAAAGGAGATGGTGATGAACAGCAGCGTGTCGATCACCTGCGATATAATGCTGGCGATCATGCCGCGCAGCCAGACGCGCTTGCCCTCCCCTTGGCTCAGCCGGGCAAAGATCAGCACGTTGAGCGACTGCGATATGCCATAGGAGATCAGCCCCGCCAGCATCATCCGCGCGCCCTGCCCCACCACGATCGGAAAGGCGTCGATCGCAGGGGGATACATGCCCGGATCATGCGGCAGCACAATCACCAGCCGGATCAGCGCGGCGGACATAAGCAACGGCACGAAACCCAGCCGCACCAGTGACGTCGCCATCTTCTGTCCATGCAGTTCGGCGACCGCGCTCGACAGGATCACCAGCAGCAGGAAGGCGAAGATGCCCGCTTCGACCGCGAGCGGGCCGAGCGCCACCTGCTTCACGCCCAGCACGCCGGCGATGCAGACCATCCCGCCATAAAGGACGGAAAAAACGAACAGGGATCGGCTGATGAGCGCGCCGGGTGCATGCGATGGTTCGGTCATTGCCAAGGCTTATCGGCTTTTCGCGCGATCGCAAGGGGCAGCGCCCGTGCTTAATCCGCTGGCGAAGCGCCATTCGCTGTGCCTATACCCGATCGACTTTCCTCGCCCCATTTGAAAGCACCGCATGACCAGATTGCTGATCGGCCTTGCCGGCATCGCCCTGATCCTCGCCATCGCTATCGCCTTTTCCTCCAACCGCCGCGCCATCCGCTTGCGCGTGGTGGGATCGGCCTTTGCGTTGCAGGCGGGGATCGCGCTGCTGGTGCTCTACGTGCCGGCGGGCAAGGCGGTGATCGCGGGCATGTCGCACGGCGTCGCCAACCTGCTCGGCTATGCGCAGGCGGGGACCGACTTCATCTTCGGTCCGCTCGCCAGGCCGGAGATTGGCGGAGCGAGCTTCGCGATCGCCGCGCTGCCGGTCATCATCTTCTTCGCCAGCCTCGTCTCGATCCTTTATTATCTGGGCATCATGCAGTTTATCGTGCGTTGGGTCGGCGGTGCTATCGAGAAAGTGATCGGCGTGTCGAAGGTGGAGTCGCTGTGCGCCGCCGCCAATATCTTCGTCGGCCAGAGCGAAAGCCCGCTGGTGATCCGTCCCTATCTGGCCGGGCTGACGCCGCCGCAATTGTTCGCGGTGATGACCAGCGGCATGGCCGGGGTCGCGGGCACGATCCTGGCCGCCTATGCCTCCATGGGGATCAAGATAGACTATCTGCTGGCCGCAAGTTTCATGGCCGCGCCCGGTGGCCTGCTGATGGCCAAGATCATGATGCCCGACAATCCCGGCGACCCGCATATCAACCCGGTGATCCTGCCCGAGGGCAGCCATGACGAGGAGCGCCCCGCCAACATCATCCAGGCGGCGAGCCAGGGCGCGCAGACCGGCGTCAAGCTGGCGGTCGCGGTCGGCGCGATGGTGCTGGCCTTCGTCGCGCTGGTCGCACTGGCCAACGGGATGCTGGCCGGGATCGGCGGGTGGTTCGGCCTGCCCGACCTCAGCTTTCAGCAACTGATCGGCTATGTCTTCCAGCCGGTCATGTATCTGCTCAACATCCCCTGGCACGAAGCGCAGGTGGCGGGCGGGCTGTTCGGGACGAAGGTCGTGCTGAACGAGTTCGTCGCCTATATCCAGCTCGGCGCGGTGCAGGGCAGCCTGTCCCCCGCGACGATCGCGATCATCACCTTTGCGTTGTGCGGGTTCGCCAATTTCAGCTCGATCGCGATCCAGATGGCGGTGACCGGCAACCTTGCCCCCAACCAGCGGCCGATGATCGCCAGGCTGGGGCTGAAGGCGCTGGTCGCGGGGAGTCTGGCCAACCTGATGAGCGCGGCGCTTGCCGGGATCATGCTGGGGCTGGCGTAGGACTTGAACAGGCTTGGCTTCGCACATTTCCTGCACATTTTAAGATATTGATGCCAATTCAAGCAATATTGTTGCGCAGCTCCTGTGAAGGTCTGTTCGACGGTCCACAGAGCCGCACGCATCATAATGCGGCAAGATCCAGTAGGACAGTTTGCACCATCAGTGCCGGTTCGCTCGCGGAACACAGGCAAAAATCCTGCCGTAAATCGCGACAGCGCTTTGAAAATCGAACCCTTCTCATTTTATCGATCATAATAATAAGATAAATCACTTGAATCCCCACGTCCGCCGGCTATACGTCGCGCAAGGCCGGCAAATGGCCATTCATCAGGACGGGGAGATGGCAATGCGCCTGAAATCAATCATATTATGTTCGACGTCGATGCTGATCCTTGCCGGATCGGCCCCCGCGCTTGCGCAATCGACGGCCCCGGCACCGCCCGCAGCGCCTGCGGCGCAGGCCGATGACAGCGCCAGCGATTCCATCGTCGTAACAGGCATTCGCGCGTCGCTTGCAAGTGCGCAGCGGCTGAAACAGGTCGCTCCGCAAGTGGTGGACGCGATCGTGGCCGAAGATATCGGCAAGCTGCCCGATCTGAACACGGCGCAAACTGCGGCGCGCATACCGGGCGTCCAGGTCTATCGCCAGGGCGGCGAGGCCCAGAACGTCCTCGTGCGTGGCCTGCCCTTCTTCACGACGACTTATAATGGCCGCGAAATCTTTACGGCCGAGACGCGCGTCGTGGCGCTTCAGGACTTCCCGTCATCGAACATCGCGGCGCTGGAAGTTTTCAAGACGTCGACCGCCGATCTGGTCTCTCCGGGCATCGCAGGCATCGTCAACGTCCGCTCGCGCAAGCCGCTGGATTTTTCCGAGGGCTAGGTTTCCGGGTCCGTATGGGGGCTTTATACGCGTCAGGGCAAACAGGTGAAGCCGAACGTCAACCTGCTCGCGACCGAACGGTTCGACACGGGCATTGGTGAGATCGGCGTGCTCGTCCAGGGATCGTGGCAGGATATGCGCTATCTCGACGCCGAGGTTTCCAACACCGATTTCATCGCGTCGCCCACGATCAACGGCCAGTCCGTGCGTTTGCCGGATATACAGCGGCTGTTCTACCGCTCCGGCTCGCGCGGCCGCCCGTCGGCCAACGTGCAGTTGCAGTGGAAGCCAAGCCCCAATGTCGAGATTTATGCCGAAGGGCTTTACCAAGGTTTTATCAACAAGATTGACGACCGGTTGCTCGAAGTGCCGCTCTATGGCGGGACCTCCTATTCCAATCTCAAATTCCGCCCCGGCACGAACCTTGTCGACAGCGGCACGGTCACTGGTTCGTCGGGCAATCTCTTTTCTTTCCAGGGCGGGACGTTCAACCGCACCGACACATTTCAGGTGGCGGGCGGAACGCGCATCACGTCAGACCGGTTCAAACTCAATATCGACGTTGCGCGAACATTGAGCACGTTCCGCGGCAACACCGAGTCGGTCGACCGCGTGTTCAACGGAACGCCGACCGTCAATTTCGATACGACGAAACCGACATTCGACATCACCGGAGTGAATTTCGCCGACCCGGCCGGACAGCGGTTTCAGGGGCTGTTCGAAGAGAATCAGCGCTCCGCCGGACGAAGCTGGCAGGCCCGTGCCGATGCGGAATATGATTTCGACGATTCGCCCCTGAAAAATATTCAGGTCGGTGCGCGCTACGAAGACCGCAACGCCAGGCGCAATTACGGCAATCGCTATGCCTTCCTCTTGCCGCTGGGCATCAACCAGACCGCGCTGCCGCTGAAATTCGACGTATTCAACGGTTATGGTTTCCAGCCGACCTATAATTTCGCGTCGCCCACCTATGAGAGCATCCAGGGCAACATCACGGAATTTCGCCAGTTCATCATCAACCAATGTCCACTTATCCTGCCGACCGATCCCGGCAACGGCTGCCGGGCCTATGCCGCAACCGCTGGCGGCCCTGCGGTCTCGCCCCAGCTTTTTTATGCGCAGGAGCGGACGCTGGCCGGCTATGGTCAGGTCAATTTCGGCTTTGGCGACGTCGTAACCGGCACCCTAGGTCTGCGTGTGCAACATGCAAAACTCAGCCTGCCGAACGTCCCCGCAGGCGGCTCGACGGTCAACATCGAACGCTCCAACACCGACTGGCTGCCCAATGCCAATGTCGTGTTCCATATCGATTCTGGTCTTCAGCTTCGGCTGGCGGCGTCGAAGACCGTGACGCGGCCGGAATTCAGTCAGCTTGGTCCCATCACTTTCGGTGCCCCACCCTCTGGCGGCGTCGGGACTGACGGCGCGCCTTATGGCGCCGGCGGCGGCAATCCCTATCTGCAGCCGTTCACGTCCTGGAATTATGACGCCAGCCTGGAATATTATTTTTCGCGGGCAGGTTTTGCGGCGTTGGCCGTTTTCCACCGCGATCTCGACAAATTCATCATCAACTCGACCGCGCGCTTCACCGATCCGGTACTGGGCGTCGTGCAGATCAACGGACCGGTCAATTCGCAAAAGGGCCGCATTACCGGTGTCGAAGCCCAGACGCAGGTGTTCCTCGATGCGCTTGGGCTGCCCGAATGGACCAAAAGCTTCGGCGTTCAGCTCAACCTGACCTATCTCGACTTCAAGCTTCAGCAGAATAACGGGTCCGGCGGGGTTTCCTATCAGCCCTATTATGACCAACTGAACGGGGTATCCAAATGGAACTATAACCTCGTCGGTATCTACGAGAACGGTCCCGCCTCGGTGCGCCTGACCTATAACGGCCGCTCCTCTTTCGGTGCCTCGATCCAAAATCGCGGCAACGATCTGTATATCGAAACGGCGCATCCTGCCGACCGGCTGGATTTGTCGCTGCAATATAATCTGCTGCGCAACGCCACGGTATTTTTCGACTGGACGAACCTGACGCGCAAGCCGTTCCGGCAGGATTTCAGTTCCGCGCGCGATGGTGCCGAACGCGCGAGCTATGTCCGCTACCTGCGCTACGACGAAAGCACGCTTTCGCTCGGCCTGCGGTTCACGTTCGGCGGCAAGTAGCTAAAGGCGTTCTCGTCCCGACCAGCCCTTCTCCCGCCAGCGATCGATGATCGACAGGCTGGGGACGGCGCTGGCGGGATCATGCTTCGCTTCCGCCAACCTAACCCTATAGACGTATCTTCGCTTGTTTCGATCGAGGGATAGACGGGTTCCCGCCTGCGCGGGAATGACGAGAGGTTGGTGACGGGTTGTCGTTTTTCTTCAAGCCAGCACAGGCTGCTATTATGGGCGGCGCGTTGCGATGCGCGCTACTTCGCCGTCTTCTTCCCCTTGTGCGCGGCGATTGACGCATCGAGTTCCAGGATGCGGTTGCGTTCCGGCGTGCCGACGGGGAGACCCTTTAGCCGGCATTCCGCCCAGAGCTTGCGCCGTTCGGATTCCAGCGCCTTGAGATAGAGATCGGCCATCGGCGCTATCCTTTAGAAAAAAGGGGCTGACGCTCTTGGCGCCTGCCCCTCCACCATCCTTTGGATGGTCCCCCTCCCCGAGCAAGCGCGGGGAGGCATTAACAGCTAGGCCGCCTTCGATCGCGACTGGCGCTTGCGTTCGTTGGGGTCGAGCCAGCGCTTGCGCAGGCGGATCGTCTTGGGGGTCACCTCGACCAGTTCGTCATCGTCGATATAGGCGATCGCCTGTTCCAGCGTCATCTTCCATGGCGGGGTCAGGCGGACGGCGTCGTCCTTGCCGCTGGCGCGGAAGTTGGTCAGCGCCTTGCTCTTCATCGGGTTGACTTCGAGATCGTCGGGCTTGGCGTTCTCGCCGATGATCATGCCTTCATAGAGCGCCTCGCCCACGCCGACCATCAGGATGCCGCGCTCTTCGAGCGGGCCGAGTGCATAGGCATTGGCCTCGCCCGCGCCGTTCGAGATGAGAACGCCATTCTTGCGGCCCTCGATCTTGCCCTTGTGCGGGCCATATTTCTCGAACAGGCGGTTCATGATGCCGGTGCCGCGCGTGTCGGACAGGAATTCGCCATGATAGCCGATCAGGCCGCGCGAGGGCGCGGAGAAGGTGATGCGGGTCTTGCCGCCGCCGGAGGGACGCATGTCGGTCATCTCGGCCTTGCGGATGTTCATCTTTTCCACGACCGTTCCGGAAAATTCGTCATCGACGTCGATCATCACGGTCTCGTAAGGCTCGGTCCGGTTGCCGTCCTCGTCAGTGCCGAACAGCACGCGCGGGCGGCTGATGCTCAGCTCGAAGCCTTCGCGGCGCATCGTCTCGATCAGCACGCCAAGCTGCAATTCGCCACGGCCGGCGACTTCGAAACTGTCCTTGTCGGCGCTCTCGGTCACCTTGACCGCGACGTTGGATTCGCCTTCGCGCTCCAGCCGGTCGCGGATCATGCGGCTCGTCACCTTGGTGCCTTCGCGGCCCGCCATCGGCGAATCATTGACCGCGAAGCGCATCGACAGCGTGGGCGGATCGATCGGCTGCGCCTGGATCGGCACGGTGACCGAGATGTCGCAGATGGTGTTGGCAACGGTGGCGACCGACAGGCCGGCGAGGCTGATGATGTCGCCCGCCTGCGCTTCGTCGACCGGCACACGGTCGAGGCCGCGGAAGGACATGATCTTCGACGCGCGGCCGGTCTCGATCACCTTGCCGTCCATGTCGAGCGCGTGGATCGCCTGATTGACCTTGAGCCGGCCCGAGGTCACGCGGCCGGTAAGGACGCGACCGAGGAAATTGTCGCGATCGAGCAACGTCACCAGGAAGGTGAAGGGCGCGTCGACGTCCAGCGCCGGTGGCGGAACATGCTCGACGATCTTCTGGAACATCGGCGTCAGCGTGCCCGAGCGCGCCTGCGGATCGTCGCTGGCATAGCCGTTGCGGCCCGAAGCGTAGAGGACGGGGAAGTCGAGCTGCTCGTCGCTGGCTTCGAGGCTGACGAACAGGTCGAACACTTCGTCCAGCACTTCCTGGATGCGCTCGTCGGGGCGATCGACCTTGTTGACGACGACGATCGGGCGCAGGCCCAGGGCCAGCGCCTTGCCGGTCACGAACTTGGTCTGCGGCATCGCGCCTTCCGACGAATCGACCAGCAGGATCACGCCGTCGACCATCGAGAGGATGCGCTCGACCTCACCGCCGAAGTCGGCGTGGCCCGGCGTGTCGACAATGTTGATGCGGATGCTCTCGGTCTCGCCGGGCGGGGTCCAGTCGACCGAGGTCGGCTTGGCGAGGATGGTGATGCCGCGTTCTTTTTCGAGATCATTGCTGTCCATCGCCCGCTCTTCGACGCGCTGATTGTCGCGGAAGGTGCCGGACTGACGGAACAACTGATCGACCAGGGTCGTCTTGCCATGATCGACGTGCGCGATGATGGCGATATTACGCAGAGACATGAGTACCCTTCGGGACAGGAGTTGCCAGGTCGGCATGATGCCGGACCAGCGTTGGGCGCGCCCCTACAGGAAATGACGCGGTGCGGCAAGGGTCGCCACGCTTTGGTCTGGACGGGGCAGCGCCTATATCGCATCCTGCGCGCTTGAACCCATGGTGTTTTATACTAATATAACACCATAAGGAGTGAACATGGCCACGACCCCTTCTACCGCCACGACGACCGCTACCGACAGCCCGATTATCCTGACCGCGCCCGATCCGGTGCCAGCGGTGGCACGCGAACGGGCGGCGGGGCTGGTGCCGCTCGACGCGGGGCAGCGCAGCAAGCTGGAGGAGAAGGTCGACGCCTTCGTCGCGGATCTGGTGGCGCAGGACGCCAACAGTCCCGAATTCGGCATGCGGGTCGATCAACTGACCAACATGGGACGCAAGGAAATCGCCGACGCGGCCGGCCACAGCAACCGCTTCCTCGACCGGCCGGTGCGGGCGATGAACAATGACAACAGCGTCGGCGCGGACCTGGCCCAGCTCCGCCGCACGGTCGAGGATCTCGATCCGGGCCGGCGCGGCAACCTGACCGCGCCGCGCAAGCTGTTCGGCATCCTCCCGTTCGGCAACCGGATGCGCAACTATTTCGACAGCTACAAAAGCGCGCAGAGCCATATCAACGGCATCCTGGGGTCGCTCGCCAGCGGCAAGGACACGCTGATAAAGGACAATGCCGCGATCGATGTCGAGCGGCAGAATATGTGGGCGGCGATGGGCCGGCTGGAGCAGATGGTCCATATCAGCAAGACGATGGACGCGCGGCTGGAGGCCAAGGCGCTGGAGCTGGACGCGACCGACCCGGCCAAGGCGAAGGCGATCCGCGAGACCGCGCTCTTCTACGTCCGCCAGCGCAGCCAGGATTTGCTGACCCAGATGGCGGTGACGGTGCAGGGCTATCTGGCGCTGGACCTGGTGAAGAAGAATAATGTCGAGCTGGTGAAGGGCGTCGATCGCGCCAGCACGACCACGGTCGCGGCTTTGCGCACGGCGGTGACGGTGGCGCAGGCGCTGGTCGGGCAAAAGCTGGTTCTCGAACAGATCACGGCACTGAACGTGACGACCGCGAACATGATCGATTCGACCGGCGAGATGCTGAAGACGCAGACCGCGCAGATCCACGAGCAGGCGGCGTCGAGCACGATCCCGATCGAGACGCTGCAGCGCGCTTTCCAGAATATCTACGACACGATGGACAGCATAGACACGTTCAAGGCGAAGGCGCTGGAGTCGATGAAGACGACGGTCGGCACGCTGTCGAACGAGGTCGAGAAGTCGAAGGGCTATATCGCCCGCGCCGAGGGGCAGGCACAGGCGCAGGTAAGCGGCGCGGCGGCCAACCCGCTGTTAAGCGCGATCGAGGCATAAGCGCCAATGACCGACGTCGATCGCCAGATTGCCCGCTCGTCCGAGATACTCGACAGGTCGCGCGACCGCTATCGCGGCCTGTCGGCGCGCGCACGGGCGCGGCGCACCGCGGCGATGCTGCGCAAGCTTGGGCTGATAGTTGGCGCGGTGTTCGCGATCTTGATCGGCGCGAGCGTCGCGGGCTGGTTCCTCCCGCTGGGCGTCAATGGCGTGATGATCGTGCTGGCGCTGATCGTCGCGGCGGTGTTGGTGGTCGGGCTGTTGCCGACCGGGCGACCGGTAAAGGCGGCGAGCCTGGCGGAGGCCGATCTCAAGACCCTGCCGCAACAGACCGAAATCTGGCTGGAGAGCCAGCGCAAGGCGCTGCCCCCGCCCGCCATGCAACTGATCGATTCGATCGGCGTGCGGCTCGATACGCTCGGCCCGCAGCTTGAACGGTTGAACCCGCGGGAACCCGCCGCGCTCGAAGTGCGGCGCCTCCTGTCCGATCATCTGCCCGAACTGCTGACCGGCTATCAGAGCATTCCCGCGCCCATGCGGCGCGAGAAACGCAACGGGCGCGTACCGGAAACCCAACTGGTCGAGGGGCTTTCGGTGATCGACGGCGAGATCGCGCGGATGACCGAACAGCTTGCAAGCGGCGACCTCGACAGCCTGGCGACGCACAGCCGCTTTCTCGAACTGAAATATCAGGAAGCCAAAGCGCTCGGAAATGAAGGCCCGGAATGAAAGAGCCGGAATGAGGGAGCGGAACAAAGCGCGCGGTCTTGGCGCTGCCCCCTTATGATCCATCTTACCCTTATCATCGTCGATTTCCTGACCGGCCTCATCATGGCGGGCGCCTGGGCGCTGGGAAGCGCAGCGGCGGGGATCGGGATAGTGCTGTTCGCGGGAATTGGCGGAGTAAGCGCGTTCCGGCGCTGGCGCAGGCGAAAGTGACTCAAAAGCAACAGGATGCCGGTCGTCGCAAAATGGTCGTGAGATACTGGATGCCCGACGAGGATTCGAACCTCGATTAGCGGAGTCAGAGTCCGCTGTCTTACCTTTAGACGATCGGGCATCGGGCGCACGCCAAGCGTCCGCCGGAGGAGGGCAAATAGGGGGGCCGACTGGACGTGTCAATGCCGGGGTGCGGCAGCCCGCCTGTGTTTCGCAAGGCCCATCCGGGCGAAACTTGCGCTCTTCCCGCGTTCCGCCTACCTTGACCGTCAAGCACCGGAGCGATCTTCGCTTTTCCGGCAGAATATAAAGTGAGTATCGGCCATGGCGCAGCACAGCCGCCCATCGCCGCAGTATGCCGTCCACCCCGGCCAGAGGGCGGAGCGCGCCCCTGCGGCATCCGCATCCACCGCGCCCGGCGCGGTCTCCCTGGCGCATGACGCGCTGAATCGATCGGACGGCAAGAAGGAAGGGCAGCGGGACAGCGCGGGCCGCTGGCCAAGCCGGAAATCCTATGCCGCGATCGACCTTGGCACCAACAATTGCCGATTGCTCATCGCCAAGCCGTCGGCAGGCGGGTTCATCGTCGTCGACGCCTTTTCGCGCATCGTGCGTCTGGGCGAGGGCCTGGCCGCCAGCGGGCGCATCAGCGATGCGGCGATCGATCGTGCGCTCGCGGCGCTCACCATCTGCGCCGACAAGCTGCGCCGCCGCCATGTCACGCTGGCGCGATCGGTCGCGACCGAAGCCTGCCGCCGCGCCGTTAACGGCCCCGCCTTCATCGACCGCGTCTATCGCGAAACCGGCATCGCGCTCGATATCATCACCGCGCAGGAAGAGGCGCGGCTCGCGGTGCTCGGCTGCCATGCGTTGCTCGAACCGGGCGAAGGGCCGGCGCTGATCTTCGACATAGGTGGCGGATCGACCGAGCTGGTGCTGGTCGAGACCCACGGCCCGGCACCGCATATTCTCGACTGGCAGAGCGCGCCCTGGGGCGTCGTCTCGCTGACCGAGGCCGTGCCGTTCGACCCGGCCGATCCGACGGCGCGGCTGGCGGCCTATACCGCCATGCGCGCGCAGGTGACGGAAGCGTTTGCCAGCTTTGCCGCACGGCTGCCCGACCGCCCGCCCAACATTCGCCTGCTCGGCACGTCCGGCACGGTGACAACGCTCGCCAGCGTCCATCTCGACCTGCCCCGCTACGACCGGCAGGCGATCGACGGGCTGATCGTGCCATCCGCTTCGATGCGGGCCATTTCCACGCGCCTGTCCGTCATGTCGATCGACGAACGGCGGCAACTGCCCTGCATCGGCACCGAACGCGCCGATCTGGTGGTCGCCGGTTGCGCCATATTGGAAAGCATATTGGATATCTGGCCGGCCGAGCGGCTGGGCGTGGCCGATCGCGGCATTCGCGAGGGCATATTGCGCGGGCTGATGGAACGGGGCGAGCCGTTGGGACCGCCGGCATGACGCGCGGAACGGGTGCGGGGCGCGTGCGCGTCAAGACCGCCAAGGGGCGCACCGCGCAATCGGTGCGCTGGCTCCAGCGGCAATTGAACGACCCCTATGCGCAGGCCGCCAGGGCGCAGGGATGGCGCAGCCGCGCCGCGTTCAAGCTGATCGAACTGGACGAGAAATTTCAGTTGGTGAAGTCGGCGCGGGCGGTATGCGACCTGGGCGTCGCGCCGGGCGGCTGGGCGCAGGTGGTGCGCAAACTATCACCCAAGGCGAAGGTGGTCGGCATCGACCTGCTGCCGACCGACCCGATCGAGGGGGTAACAATGTTCGAGATGGATTTCACCACCGAACAGGCACAGGCGGCGTTGCGCGAGGCGCTGGGCGACAAGCCCGACCTCATCCTGTCGGACATGGCGGCCAACACGGTCGGCCACGCCCAGACCGACCATCTGCGCACGATGGGACTGGTCGAGGCGGCGGTCTATTTCGCGATCGAAAATCTGAAGCCCGGCGGCCATTTCGTCGCCAAGGTCTTCGCGGGCGGCACCGACGGCGACCTGCTGGCCATCCTCAAAAAACATTTCACGAGCGTGAAGCACGCCAAGCCCCCGGCCAGCCGCAAGGGCAGCAGCGAATGGTATGTCGTGGCGCAGGGTTTCAAGGACAATTATGTTCCGCCGGTCGCGGAGGAAGAATGGCGCCCGGTCGCCTGACCGGGAAAGGAACGCGCTATTTCGCCCGCGCCGCGTCGACCGCTTCTTTCAGCGCATCATAGCCGACCGCGCCGTTCAGCACCTTGTCCCCGATGACGAAAGTCGGGGTGCCGCTTGCCTGCAGCGTCTTGGCAAGGGCCAGATTGCCGTCGATCTCCGCATCATAGACGTGCGAGGTCATCGCCGATTGCGCGGCGGCGCGATCGATGCCCGCGCCGGCGGCGGCCGCGAGGATCGTGTCGGGAGTAACGCGCCCGGCGGCATAGAGCGCCCGGTGATAGGCCATATAGCGGCCCCGCTCCGCCGCGAGCAGCGAAACCTTCGCCGCCGCACCGCTTTCGTCGGACAGGATCGGCAGTTCGCGATAGACGACCTTCAGCCGCTTGTCCTGCGCGAGCAGCCGGGTGATGTCGGGCAGCGACGCGCGGCAATAGCCGCAGGCATAATCGAAAAATTCGACCAGTATGACATCGCCCTTTTCCGCGCCTTCCCAAGCACCGGCATAGGGCGTTTCGATCTTTGACCGTTTGGCGTCGATCGCGTCGCCGGTGCGCCGTGCCTGTAACCGTTCGATGGCTTCGGGAATGATTTCAGGATGGGCGAGGATATAATCACGCACCACCGTTTCGATCGCGGCGCGATCGGCGGCGGCGACCTTTGCCGCCGGCGTGGCGGACTGGACCGCGAGCGCACCGAGCGCGGCGGCGGCGACAAAGGCGGTTCCGCCAAGGATCATCTGAATCTTCCCGTTGGAGAGCGCGGCGCGAAAGCCGGGTTGCAATTCTATCATCGTTTCTTTTTCCGCGCGCCTTCGATTCCCGCGCGGGCGACCATGGCGATATCCTGCGCACGAAGATAGTCGATCGTGCCTTCCTTCAGGCCCTGCATCGCGCCGTCGGCACTGCGCAGCGCCATCTGGTTGTTGCCCGTCATCTGATAGCGTTCGGCGGTGGCGAGTGCGGCGCGCGGCAGATCGCCACGCCGCTCATAGACGACGCCCAGTTGATACCAGGCATCAGGATTGTCATGGTCGCGCGCGACAGCCTTGCGCAGCACGGTCTCGGCCTCCGCGAAATTGGCGTCGTCCTCGGTCGCGATCAGGGCATGGCCCAGCAGGGCGGCGATCATCGGCGCGTTGTTCGATCGCGCCACCGCTTCGCGCAGCGCCGGGAGCGCCAGGACCGGCTTGCCGCTTTCCAGCAGCACCTGACCCTCCAGCTCCAGAAAATAGGGGTCGTGCGGCACCGCCCGCAACAGCGCGGCGATCTCCTCCTGCGCCCGGTCGGGATAGGCGCTCTTGTGCCAGGCATAGGCGCGGGCATAATGGGCCGGCACGCTCTGATCGCTTTCCGGGTAGCGGCGCAGCGTGTCGGCCGGTTCGGATACGAAGCCATAAAGCTTCGCCTTGACCCGCTGGAACCGCAGTTCGAACGCCGGGTCGGTTTCGTGATTCCAGGCGGGATCGGGTTCATAGACGTCGCGCAGCACGGCGATGCGCTCGCCCGACAGCGGGTGGGTACGGCCATAGCTGTCGTCCTGCGGGATCGCGAGGCGATATTCCTGATTCTGCAGCTTCTTGAAGAAAGCCAGGCTGCCCTTGCCGCTGATCCCGGCCTTGCTGAGGTAGCGCGCGCCGGCGGCGTCGGCCGAGCTTTCCTGCGTGCGGGAGAAAGCGAGATATTTGCCCATCGCCGCCTGCTGGCCCGCCGCCATGATGCCCATGCCCGCTTCGCCCGCGCCCGCCGCCATCGCCGCCGCGCCCAGCACGAGGCTGAGCAGGGTGATGCTGGTCGCGGACTTTGCGCCTTCGGACGAGCGGATGATATGCCCGCCCTCGATATGCCCGAGTTCATGCGCGACCACGCCCTGCACCTGGTTGGCATTGTCCGCCGCCGCGATCAGGCCGCTATTGACCCAGACATATTGGCCGCCCGCGACAAAGGCGTTGATTTCGGGATCGTTGATCAGCAGCACCTGCACATTGTGCGGATCGAGGTTCGCCGCTTTCACCAGCGGTCCGGACAGATCGTTCAGAAAGGCTTCGGTTTCGGCGTCGCGCAATATCGATTGCGCCGCCGCCGGATGCGCGAGCAAGGCCAGCGACACAAGCAATGCGGCGATCAGGCGAAAGGGGGAAATGGCGAAGCGGGCCATTGCTATCGGTGGACAATATCCGGTGCGGCCCCCGCCCCCGAAGAGGGCGAGGACCGCACGGATTTAGGAGCGAGCCGCCGGTTCACGCGCCAAAGGTGCGCTGCCACCAGCCGCGGCGCGGCGGACCGTCCGCCTCGCCTTCGCCATCCGCCAGCGCGCCTTCCCCCTCGACCGGCAGGTCGGCGGCGGGGCGCGGCGCGGGCGCCGCTTCGGCGATCGGCGCTTCGGCGGCGGGCGCTTCGACGGCGATGCCATCGTCTGCGGCGGCGGCCTTGCGGCGGGTGCGCCTGGGCTTGGCGGGCGCGGCCTCGGCGGCCGTTTCAGCAGGCGCTTCGGCGACAGGCACAGCCGCCTCGACCGCTGCTGCAGACGCTGGCGCATCGGCCTTTTTCTTGCGCGTCCGCTTGGGCTTCTCGACGACGGGGGCTTCCTCTGCGCCATCGCCTGTAATAGCCGTTTCCGCGACCGGCACAGCCGATTCGACCGCTTCGATCACGGGCGCGGCTGCCTTGCGGGCGCGGGGACGGCGGCGGGTCTTGGGAGCTTCGGCCTCACCGACGACATCGGCGGCGGCGGCGCCCAGCGGGGCGAGCGCGGTTTCGGCGGCGGCTGCGATCGCACCGACGATGGCTTCGCCTTCGCCTTCCCCTTCGCCTGCTGCGTCGAGGGGGGCGCTCTCGCTACCCTCTTCGCCACCGCGACGGCGACGGCCACCGCGACGGCCGCGACGGCTGCGGCCGCGGGTTTCCGCCTCGGCCGTGGTTTCGCCCGCGACGGCACCCTGATCGACAGCCTCGCCTGTTTCGAGCGCTTCGCCTTCGACGTCGCCCTCTTCTGATGCTTCGCCCTCCTCAGTGCGCAATTCGCCTTCGGGTGCTTCGTCCTCGTGGCGTCCGCCACGGCGGCGACGGCGGCGGCTGCGACTGCGGCGACGGCTACCCTCCTCGCCCTCCGCCCGCTCGCCTCGATCGGCACGTTCGCCGCGCGGCTGGCGCTCGGAAGCGTCGGCCTCTACGACCTCTTCTTCCTCTTCATACTCCTCTTCGGGATAGTCGAAATCATCCTCTTCCTCGACGATCGGCGCGAAGGTGACGACCTGCGTCGGGCGCGGCCCGCTGGCGTCGACCGACATGCGCGCACCCTCGACTTCGCCATCGGGCAGGATGCCGATCGTCACGCCATAGCGGGTCTCGATCTCATCCAGCTCGCGGCGCTTGTTGTTGAGGACGTAGAAGGCCGCTTCCTGGCTGGCGCGCAGCGTGATGAGACTGCCGCGACCGCGTGCGGCTTCCTCCTCCAGCATGCGCAGCGCGCTGAGACCCGCCGACGAGGCGGTGCGGACCAGGCCGGTTCCCTCGCAATGCGGGCATTCGCGCGTGCTGGCTTCCAGCACGCCGGTGCGCAGGCGCTGGCGGCTCATCTCCATCAGGCCGAAGCCGGAAATACGCCCGACCTGGATCCGCGCGCGATCGTCGCGCAGCGATTCCTTCATCGCCTTTTCAACCTTACGGATGTTCGAATTCATCTCCATGTCGATGAAGTCGATCACGACGAGACCGGCCATGTCACGCAGGCGAAGCTGGCGGGCGATTTCGCGCGCAGCCTCCAAATTGGTGGCGACCGCCGTCTGCTCGATGCCATGTTCGCGCGTCGAGCGGCCAGAGTTGATGTCGATCGACACCAGCGCCTCGGTCGGGTTGATGACCAGATAGCCACCCGATTTCAGTTGCACGACCGGATGATACATCGCCGCCAGCTGATCCTCGACGCCGTAGCGCTGGAACAGCGACACGGTGTCGGCATAGCTTTTCACCCGACGCACATGGCTGGGCATCAGCAGCTTCATGAAGTCTCGCGCCGCGCGATAGCCTTCCTCGCCCTCGATGATGACCTCTTCGATATCCTTGTTGTAGATATCGCGGATCGCCCGCTTGATGAGGTCGCTGTCATTGTGGATCAGCGCCGGGGCGGCGGACTTGAGCGTCTTCTCGCGAATTTCGTCCCACAGGCGGGCAAGATAATCGAAGTCGCGCTTTATCTCGGGCTTGGTGCGTTGCAGTCCGGCGGTGCGGACGATGCAGCCCATGGTCGAAGGCAGCGCCATTTCGGCGATGATCGACTTCAGGCGCTTGCGGTCGGCCGCGTTGGAAATCTTGCGCGAAATGCCGCCGCCATGGGAGGTGTTGGGCATCAGCACGCAATAGCGGCCGGCGAGCGAGAGATAGGTGGTCAGCGCCGCGCCCTTGTTGCCGCGCTCCTCCTTGACGACCTGCACCAGCAGCACCTGACGGCGGCGGATGACGTCCTGTATCTTGTAGCGGCGGCGCAG
>CAXUEQ010000057.1:0-6245 GCA_964250175.1 uncultured Sphingobium sp.
CCGCCATCGCCTTCAATCTTGCCGGCCTGTTCGAACTGCGCGCGGTCGGCGCGGGCGGCAGTCTGGCGGGCAAGGGCGGCCTCGCGGGCAGCTTCTGGACCGGCGCGCTGGTCGCTTTCGTCGCTACCCCCTGCACCGGCCCGTTCATGGGCGCGGCCTTGGGCGCGGCGCTGGTCCTGCCGCTCGGCGCGGCGCTCGCGATTTTCGCGGGGCTTGGCTTCGGTCTTGCCTTGCCCTTCCTGCTGATCGCCTTCGTTCCCGCCATCCGCGCGCGCATGCCGCGCCCCGGCGCATGGATGGGGCGTTTCCAGAAAATCCTCTCGGTCCCGATGTTCGTCACCGCCCTCGCGCTCGCCTGGCTGCTCGGCCAGCAGCGCGGCATCGGCGGCATGACGATCGGCCTCGCCACGGCGCTCGGCGTCGCGCTCCTGCTCTGGTGGCTCGGGAGTCGCCAGAGAGACGGGCGCGGCATCGGCTATATCCTGCCCGTCCTGTTGCTCGTCCTCGCCGCCGGTGGCGTCTTCGCGCTCCCCGGCAACGCCGCCAAGCCCACCGAAACCGCCGCCGCCGACACCACCCCGTTCAGCGAGACCAAGCTCGCCGAACTGCGCGCCGCGAAAAAACCCGTCTTCCTCTATTTCACCGCCGACTGGTGCCTGACGTGCAAGGCGAACGAAGCCGCATCGATCGGTCGCCCCGAAGTCGCCGCCGCCTTCGCCAAGGCGGGCATCGTCACCATGGTCGGCGACTGGACCAATGCCGATCCCGCCATCGGCCGCTTTCTGGAGGCGCAGGGGCGCTCGGGCGTCCCCCTCTACCTCTTTTACGCGCCCGGTGCGGAGGCGAAGACCTTGCCGCAGGTGCTGACCCCGGCGACCCTTACAGCCCTCGCCGGGTGACATGGCCAAGCAACGCGCCGACCAGATGCTCGTCAATCGCGGCCTCGTCGAAAGCCGCGCCCGCGCGCAGGCGCTGATCCTTGCCGGCCTCGTCTATGCCGGGGCGCGCAAGATCGAGAAAGCGGGCCAGCAACTCGCCGATGACGTGATGCTCGACGTGCGCGGCCGCGACCATCCCTGGGTCTCGCGCGGCGGCATCAAGCTCGCCCATGCGCTCGATCATTATCAATGGGACGTGACCGGCGCGGTGGCGATGGACGTCGGCAGCTCGACCGGGGGCTTTACCGATGTGCTGCTGACCAGGGGCGCGGCTAAAGTCTATGCGGTGGACAGCGGCACCAACCAGCTCGCCTGGAAATTGCGCAGCGACCCGCGCGTCATCGTGCATGAACAGACCAGCGCGCGCATCCTGACGCCTGGCCATATTCCCGAACCGATCGACCTGTTCGTCTGCGATGCCAGCTTCATCGGCCTTGCCAAGGTGCTGGCGCGCCCGCTGACTTTCGCCGCCCCCGACGCCCGCCTGATCGCGCTCATAAAGCCGCAGTTCGAGGCGGGCCGCGAAGAGGTGGGCAAGGGCGGCGTCGTCCGCGATCCCGCCGTCCACGCCCGCGTCTGCGCAGAGGTGCAAAGCTGGATCGAGGGAATCGCGGGGGAAGCGGGCGGCTGGACCGTCGCCGGCATCGTCCCCAGCCCCATCACCGGGCCGGAGGGAAATGTGGAATTTCTGATGGCGGCGCTGCGCCCACGCCCGTCATGACGGTTCCCGAACGGCCTTGCGCCATTCACGGGTTGCGGGGCGGAGACTTTCCCCGCAAACCATCGGGCAGCGGCTGGATTCGGTCGTCGGGCACAGCCGCCGCCCCGTGACCGACAGGGAAATGCGAAGCGATGAATCAGATTGCGTCCAAGGGTCAGTTACGCGCCTCCTATCTTCGCTGGGCGCTCGTCGTCGTTCCGGCGATCGTCTTCCTCGGCTTCCTCTCGGGCCAGATCGCCAATAGCGGCTATGGCAACCGCTGGTTCGCCGCGCTGGTAAAGCCCGGCTTCATGCCCCCGGCCTGGGTTTTCCCGGCCGCCTGGACCTTGCTCTACATCCTGATCGGCCTTGCTCTCTCGATGGTCTTGCACGCGCGCGGCGCGCGCTTGCGTGGGCCTGCCATCCTGCTCTTCCTCGCCCAGTTCGCCTGCAACCTCGCCTGGTCGCCGCTCTTCTTCGCAAAGCATCAGGTGCAGGCCGCGCTGGTCCTGCTGGCTATCATGTTCGTGCTGGCCACTATCACCACCATGATGTTCGCGCGTATCCGCACGGTCGCTGCCCTGCTGATGCTGCCCTATCTGGCTTGGCTCCTTTTCGCCGCCGCGCTCAACTACCAGATCGGCGTGCTCAACCCCGACGCGCGAACCCTTGTCGCGCCTGCGCTGCATACCCAGATATGACTTCATATTGGTGCATCGACGCACCGGCAATTTCACAGGTGACCCATGCAAAGTGAAAACCGCTTCTTCGACGATCTGGCCAAATTGGTGAACGGCGCCGCCGGCACGGTCGCGGGCGTTGGCCGCGAATTTGAATCGACCGCGCGCGAGCGGGCGAAGTCCTGGATCGGCGGCCTCGATTTCGTCAGCCGCGAGGAATTCGATACGGTAAAGGCGCTCGCCGCCGCCGCGCGCGAGGAAGTCGAACTGCTGAAGGCGCGCATCGCCGCGCTCGAAGGAACCGAACCGGCCGTCCTCCGGAAAACGGTGACGTCGAAGAAAGTCCCGCCCCAGAAGCCGCCGCAGACCGGCTGACGACTTATCCACAGCCCGTCCACAGTTTCCCGCACAGCCCCGCCGTCAGCGGCCGGCCATGCCTGTCCTTTGCGCAATCGCGGTGATAGGGCGGGCACGACAATGGGGCATGAAGCAAAGCGTGTGGCATGATGGACAGTGACGAATTCGAAAATGAAAGCCAGGAAGCCGCGCCGATCGACATGCTCGCCGCCTATTTCGAGGCGCATGGCTGGTCCTACGAACATGCCGGCGATGACGAGATCGCCGCGACCACGCAAGGCAGTTGGGCGCAATATGAAATCCGGGCGATCTGGCGCGATGAGGATCAGGTCCTCCAGTTGCTTGCTCTTCCCGACATAAAAGCGCCAGACGACAAGCGCGCCGTGCTCTACGAGACCATCGGTCTCATCAACGAACAGCTTTGGCTCGGCCATTTCGAAATGTGGTCGTCCAGCGGAATCATCCTGTTCCGCCACGGCGCGCTGCTCGGCGCGGGCGACACGATGACGTTCGACCAGGCGCAGATACTGATCGAAACCGCGCTCGACGAATGCGAACGCTTCTATCCGGTGTTCCAGTTCGTCCTGTGGGGCGGCAAGACCCCCGCCGAAGCCATCGCGGCCAGCCTGATCGAAACGCGGGGCGAGGCGTAACGGGTTGGCGCTGTTAGAGCATGATGACGTTAAGTTGGAAATCCCCGTTCGTGCTGAGTAGGGACTGAGCTTGTCGAAGGCCCGTATCGAAGCATCGCGTTCAAACGCATGTCCTTCGATACCCCATTTCGACCTCTAGCGACCTGTGTCGAAACGTCATAATTCAAAATATGTTGGCCCATCCTTGCCGTCACCCCGACGTGATCCGGGGTCCGCTTGCGGTTTGCGTTGAAGAAGAAAAGCGGGATGCCGGGTCGGGCCCGGCATGACAAGAAAGGCTGAATGGCGATTTGCCATGATCGGAGGCGATCGATCGCCTCTCATCCCTTCGTCCTGAGCTTGTCAAAGGACTGTCTTTTCTTCATTGACCCGGTATCGAAGAAACACGGCCCCTCGTTCGACAGGGTAAATGGAAATACAGGGTAAATGGAAATACAGGTGACAGACATCTTCCCCCCTCATCTCCTCCTCGTCGGTTGCGGCAACATAGCGGGCCAGATGCTAGCCCGCTGGCTGGCGACCGGTCTCGACCCCGCGACCGTCACCGTCGTCCGCCCCAGCGGCAAGGCCGTGGGGCCCGGCATAACCGTCACTACCGCCTATCCCGCCACGCTCCCGTCCGGCACCGTGGCCATTCTCGGTGTAAAGCCCTATCAGCTCGCGGAGGTCGCCACCCGGCTCGTGCTTCCCGCTGACGCTATCCTCCTCTCGATCCTCGCCGGCACGACCAGCACTGCCTTGCGCGCGGCTTTCCCCGCCAGCCCGAACGTCGTTCGCGTCATGCCCAACACGCCCGTGGGCGTGGGCCAGGGCATATGCCTGCTCTACAGTGACGCATTGACCGCCGCGCTCGCCCGCAGCACCGTCCAGGCACTGCTCCGGCCGCTGGGCCTCACTGAATGGATCGCCGACGAAGCGCAGTTCAACCTCGTCACCGCGCTATCGGGCTGCGGCCCGGCCTATCTCTACCGCTTCATCGACGCGCTGGCGCAGGCCGCCACCGCGCTGGGAATGCCCGCCGATCAGGCCGCCCGCCTCGCTCTCGCCACCGTGCAGGGCGCGGCCACGCTCGCCACCTGCGCCAACGAACCGCCCGGCCTGTTGGCCGAGCGTGTCGCCAGCCCCGGCGGGATGACGCGCGAAGGGATGAACATATTGGATGCCGACGCCGCGCTCGTCACGCTTCTCACGCAGACCCTGCGCGCCGCCAGAGACCGGGGCGACGAGATAGCGAAAGCAGGCTAGAGACTTATTTCTTCAGGTCGCTGCCGGCCTGCTCCAGCGCGTTGCCTACGCTCAGTTTCGCCTTGTCGGCGGCCCGATCGGCCTTGACGGCGGCGTTCCCCGTCTCCGCATCGATCCGGTCGCCCACCCGCTCAAGCGCATTGCCGGCATGATCCAGGCCTGATTGCATATGATCGTCGGCAGTGTTGATGCCGCGCTCCAGGTCGTTGCCGATCGCGCTGCCGCTATTTTCGACCGCGTTCGCGGTCTTTTCCGAACAGGCGGAAAGGCCGATGGCGGCGATCGCGCCCAGGCCGATGATCAATGTCTTGCGCATGTCATGCTCCATTGTGCCTATGCAGTCACGGGATAATGTCCTGACGCGGTTTAGGTTGCATCATAGGCCACTGCGCAGCGCCGCGACCATCGACCGGTCCTCGATCGGGATCAGCCCCTCCAGCACCCGCCAGAAGCCGGTGACCGACCCTTGCCCGGCCTGGGCGTAGGCCGCCGACATCCGTTCGCGCAGCGCCTGGAACAGCGCCGCTTCCAGCGCCTCGCCCGCCGCCGTCAGCCGCAGCAATTTCTGCCGCCGGTCGCGCGCGCCCGGCCGGGTCTCGATCAGCCCGCGCGCGATCAGGTCATTGAGCACCCGGCCCAGCGATTGCTTGGTGATCGCCAGCAGCCGCAGCAGTTCCGACACGGTCAGGTCGGGCTGGCGCGAGGTGAAGTAAAGCGCCCGGTGATGCGCGCGGCCCAGGCCCTGCGGGCTGAGCATGTCGTCGATCGCGCGGATCAGGTTGCTATAGCCGAAATAGAGAAGTTCGACCCCGCGCCGTATCTCGTCCTCGCGCAGAAAAAGGGGTGACGCACCCGGCGCGAGGGTAAGCGGGGGGGATGATGGGACAGCCATATTGACGTATATAGACCGGAGGACTAGACATCCGCAACCCAAAGCCGAACGTCGGGTTCAACGTCGGCTTATCATCATCGGAAGGATCGACATGGCCGGGCTTGAGTTCAGGATCGAGGCGAACGCCGCCCCGCTTCCCGCGAGCGAACGCGATGCCCTGCTGGTGGACCCCGGTTTCGGCAAGGTCTTCACCGATCATATGGTCGTGATCCGCTATACCGAAGGGAAGGGCTGGCACGACGCCGCCGTCCGCGCCCGCGGCCCGATCCAGCTCGATCCTGCCGCCGCCGTCCTGCATTATGCCCAGGAAATCTTCGAAGGCATGAAAGCCTATCGCCTGTCCGACGGTTCGACCGCGCTGTTCCGTCCGGAAGCGAACGCCCGCCGTTTCAACGAGTCGGCGGCGCGAATGGCGATGCCGCAATTGCCGGAAGAGGATTTCATCGAGTCCATCCGCCAATTGGTCGAGATCGACCGGGCGTGGATTCCCCATGGCGAGGGCGGCGCGCTTTATCTTCGCCCCTTCATGTTCGCCAGCGAAACCTTTCTCGGCGTCCGCCCGGCAAAGGAATATCTCTATATGGTGATCGCCTCGTCGGTCGGCGCCTATTTCAAGGGCGGGGCCAAGGCGATCTCGATCTGGGTATCGCAGGATTATAGTCGCGCCGCGCCCGGCGGCACCGGTGCCGCCAAATGCGGTGGCAACTATGCCGCCAGCCTGGTCGCGCAGGCGCAGGCCCAGGCTGGTGGCGGGGTGTCTGTGGACATGGCAAACCAATG
>CAXUEQ010000057.1:6255-19351 GCA_964250175.1 uncultured Sphingobium sp.
CAGGCGATTGAAAAGGGTTGCGATCAGGTCGCCTTCCTCGACGCTGCCGCGCATCGCTGGGTCGAGGAATTGGGTGGCATGAACCTGTTCTTCGTGTTCGATGACGGCACCATGCTGACCCCGCCGCTCGGCACGATCCTGCCCGGCATCACCCGCGACTCCATTCTGTCCCTCGCCCGCGACCAGGGCATTGTCGTGCGGGAAGAGTTGTATAGCTTCGACCAGTGGCGTGCGGACGCGGCGAGCGGCAGGCTGGTCGAAACTTTCGCTTGCGGCACGGCCGCGGTAGTCACTCCAGTGGGCATTGTCCGCACGACCGATGGCGATTTCACGATCGGCAGCGGTGGTCCCGGCCAGTTGACCGGCCGGATGCACGATGCCCTGACATCCATACAGCGCGGCAGCGCCCCCGATCCGCATGGTTGGGTGACGCATCTGGGCTAAGGGGGGGCGCTCAACGCTTGCAATCGGGGAGGCCAGGGCTATACAGCGCCCGATCCTGACCGGCGCATAGGCTGGCTGGTCACACTGGGGCGTCGCCAAGCGGTAAGGCAGCGGCTTTTGATGCCGCCATGCGCAGGTTCGAATCCTGCCGCCCCAGCCAGTTTCCCTGATCACTCTGATCCAAGGCCAGAACCGCGGACAACCGTAAATCCGGCGGCTGGACGGCATTGTAACACTTGTATATTTAACATGATAAATATAAAGGATTGGGAACGGAAGATATGGCCATGAGCAATCGAGACAGGGCGCTTGAGATCGTCGGCAATAATCGGCTTGGTCATTTTATCGATGGCCAGGCTGTTGCGGGCGAGGGCATCGCTTTCGATGTGACCGAGCCGGCGACCGGCGACATAGTGGGACAAGCCATGGACGCTACGGCCCAGGAGCTTGATCATGCCGTCGCGGCTGCCAAGGCCGCATTTCCCGCATGGGCCGCAACCAGCGGCGACCAACGCAAGAAGATCCTGCACCGTATCGCCGACCTGATCGTCGAGCGGGCAGACGATATCGCCGCCATGGAATGCCTCGATGCCGGTCAATGCTGGCGCTTTATGGCGAAAGCCGCCCTGCGCGGCGCAGAGAATTTCCGCTTCTTCGCCGATCGCGCACCGTCTTCGGCGGATGGAGTTTCGCTGCCCACCGGGGAGCATCTCAACTTCACCACGCGTCAGCCGATCGGTCCCGTGGCAGTCATCACGCCGTGGAACACGCCGTTCATGCTTTCGACTTGGAAGATAGCGCCGGCTTTGGCCGCAGGCTGTACGGTCGTGCACAAGCCTGCCGAATGGTCGCCTTATTCGGCGCGGCTTCTGATTGAGATTGCCCACGAAGCGGGGTTGCCGGCGGGCGTGTTCAACGCCGTGAACGGCCTGGGTGAAACGACCGGCAAACGTCTGACGGAGCATCCCGGAATCAAGGCTGTCGCATTCGTCGGCGAATCGAAGACCGGCTCGGCCATTATGCGGCAGGGTTCCGAAACCCTAAAGCGCGTACATTTCGAACTGGGCGGTAAGAATCCGGTCATCGTCTTTGACGATGCGGATCTTGACAGAGCGCTCGATGCGGCGATTTTCATGATATATTCGCTAAACGGACAACGGTGCACTTCCTCTTCGCGCCTGTTGGTGCAGCGTTCGATCTATGACAGCTTCGTCGCCAAGGCTGCGGAACGCGTGAAGCGTCTAAAGGTCGGCGATCCCTTCGATCCTGCGACTGAGGTCGGCCCGCTCATTCATCCGCGCCATCTGGCAAAGGTCGAAAGCTACATGCAAATCGCGACGGATGAAGGCGCCCGGATCGCGGCTGGTGGCGAGCGCCTTAAAAATGCGGGTAGCGGCTATTTTTTCAAACCAACCTTGTTTGCCGATGCCGGGCAGTCGATGCGCATTGCACAGGAAGAGATTTTCGGGCCTGTTCTGACCGTCATTGCCTTCGATGACGAGGCCGATGCGATCGCCAAGGCGAACGATGTCGACTATGGCCTGGCCGGCTATCTGTGGACCAATGACGTTAGCCGGGCGCTGCGGGTATCCAATGCGCTGGAGGCAGGGATGGTGTGGGTCAACAGCGATAATGTGCGCCATCTGCCTGCGCCATTTGGCGGCGTAAAGTCGAGCGGTATCGGCCGCGACGGCGGTGATTGGAGTTTCGACTTCTATATGGAGACGAAAAATATCGCCATCTCTTACGGCACACATAAGATTTCGCGGCTGGGTGTTTGAAGTCTTACCGCCGGTTAAACATCATCGTGCGAGTCGATTTCGGATGTTTCGCCAAGGTCCTTGATCGCGGCGGAAAATGCGGCAAGCTCCTTGCGCAGTTTTGCCACCCTTTCAGGGCCGAATCGCGCGCTGATCGTATCGATGACGGTTAAAGTATGGGCAGCGGTCCGTTCGACCAGCGCGCGGCCTTCAGGTTTGAGAAGGATGATGGCACGGCGTCCATCGGCTGGATCGCTCCTGCGCTCCACCAGATCGCGCTCGACCAGCTCCTTGAGAATCCGGGTCACGCTCGGTTGATAGAGAATGGCCGCTTCCGCGAGTCGAGACGGGTCCACGCTGTCTTCGTCGGCCAGCACACGCAGGACGCGCCATTGCGCCTCCGTGACGCCCGCAGCCCTCAACATCGGGCGAATAGGAGCCATGACGGCTTCTCTCGCCGCCAGCAAACTGCCCGCCAAAGAGATGCGATAAGGGAGCATGCGACGTGTCACCATATACGCCTCCTAGCACGGCATACAGAGTTGACAAATTATCATGTTAAGAAGATCATAGGACTGGAAAAGGACCTGTGATGAACTTTGGCACTGTATATGGCGTCGTGCTGAATGATGTTTCGGAGCTGGCTTATCTGCGCGAAAGCTTTTGCGACGCGCCCTACAAGGCACCGCCGATCGCGCCTGTCATATATATTAAACCGCGCGGTTGCGTGTCGATGGGTGGCACAGTCATTCCGGCGCAGCCAGGTATTTCCGAACTCATCGCAGCACCGACCCTCGCCATCCAGTTTGCGACCGACATGACCAAGGCGAAGCCCGAAGCGGTCTGGCGTGCCATTGGTCAGGTCTTTCTCGCGTTGGACGTTTCCGTCCCCAACGACAGCTATTACCGGCCTGCCATCAGCCAGCGGTGCCGCGATGGTTTTCTGCCGATGGGCGAGGGGGCATCCCCGCCGCCGACTTTCGGCAATATCGAGATCGCAACGCACATCGACGGGGTCGAGGTGCATCGCTGGTCGCTGTCGCGCCTCGCGCGATCGGTCGAGCACCTTGTTACCGACCTTACCGCCTTCATGACCTTGCGCGCCGACGACGTCCTGCTCGTCGGTCTGCCCGGAGACGCCCCTGTTTTGAAAGCAGGGCAGAAGATCGTGGTCACGAGCAACGGCCTTGGCACGTTGAAAAGCTATTTCGAACAGCGGGAAGCAGCATGAGGCGCGCGCATATTGCCTATGAGGGCAGGGAGATATGGGCAACCATCGTAGAGGAAGGCGCAGGGTTTGCGCTACCTGACGGGCGCGTCGTCGCAACCGCGGGCGCACACTGGCTGCCACCCGTGACGCCAGGCGCGACGATCTTCGCGCTTGGCCTCAACTATGCCGATCATAATGCGGAACTGGGATTTGCGAACGCGCAGGCTGCGCCGCTCATTTTCCTCAAGGGCCATGCGACGCTGGTCGGTCATGAAGGGACCACGCCGCGTCCGGCAGACGCCAACCAGATGCACCCCGAATGCGAACTGGTGGCCGTGATCGGCAAGCCTGCGAAAGGCGTGCCGCGCGCCGATGCGCTCGCCCATGTCGCGGGCTATACGGTCGCGAACGACTATGCCATTCGCGAATATCTGGAGAATTATTACAGGCCCAACGCGCGGGTGAAAAATCGCGATGCCACCACGCCGCTCGGGCCGTGGATCGTGGATGCTGCCGATGTCGGTGATCCGCAGTCGCTGGCGATGACGACACGCGTGAACGGCCGCCAGGTCCAATATGGTTCGACCGCCGACATGATCCTCGATGTGGCGGGCCTTATCGAATATCTTTCCGGGTTCATGACGCTTTTGCCAGGAGACATGATCCTTACCGGTACGCCGCATGGCGTTCATTTCGTCCAGCCCGGTGACGAAGTCGTGTCGGAGATCGAAAAGGTTGGCCGCCTGGTCAATCATGTGGTGGCAGCAGCATGAGCCTCTATCAACTGAGCAAGCTCCTTTTCACCCTCAACCGCGAGGACGAGGCCAAAGCGGCATTCAAGGCGGACCCCCAGGCTTTCATGGAGGGCTGGCCTCTGACACGAGAGGAACGCGGCGCGCTGCTCAAGCCGGATGTGGGCCTTCTTTACGTGCTTGGCGTGAATGGCCAGATATTGATGCATTTCGCGGCGTTATGCGGGATCGAATGGTCCGATTATCTCCAGCGGATGCGCGACGGCGTGAAAGAACATGGCCCTGTTCGCGCCGGCATCTATACTATGACAACATCGCCCGACGAGAAAGTGGCAGGATGACTTTGGTATTTTCCGGCGTCTGCAGCCACGCTCCGGGTATCACCGGACGAGAAGAGCGTGCGCCCAAGGATCTGCACGATGGCTTTTATGGGGCTTTACACGATATGCGTGTGGCCCTTGCGGACGCGAAACCGGACGCGTTGATCGTGATCGCGGCGGAGCATTTCGCCAATTTCTTCATGAATAACATGCCAGCCTATGCGATCGGGATGGGCGAAAGCTACCGCGGACCCATAGAGGATCCCGCATGGCTTAAAATCCCCGCGCGGACCGTGCGCGGCAACCCCGATCTGTCCCGGCGGCTGATCGTCGAGATGATGAACAGCGTCGATGTCGCTTATGCCGAGGAATGGCAGTTCGATCATGGCATCATGGTGCCGTTGCACTTTCTCGATCCGCTCAACGAACTCACGATCATCCCGGCGAACATCAATTGTCAGGGACCGCCGCTGACGCCGCTCAAGCGGGCCTGGGCGTTCGGCGAGGCGATGAGGCGCGCTGCGGATGCCGTTCCCGAACGTATCGCCATCGTCGGTACCGGGGGCATTTCGCACTGGCCGGCGACCCCTGACAGCGGGCGGATCAATGAACAGTGGGATCGCGATTTCTTGGCGAAATGGATCGCCAACGACCGCGAGGCGATGCTGGCTTATACTGACGTTGAAACCTACGCTGACGCGGGACAGGGCGGATTCGAGATCCGCACCTTCATCGCGGCTGCGGCTGCGGCGGGGGGCAAGGGAAGGCTCCATTATTATGCGCCGATCCCGATCTGGGCGGTCGGCTGTACCGTTGCCACGATGGAGATCGCATAATGGCGCATGCGATCGTCGAATGGACCGACAATCTGGAAGGACAGGCTGATATTCACGGCCTGCTCCAGTTGATCGCGGCCAGGATGCGCGATTCCGACGGTGTCTTTCCCTGGGGCGGGATCCGTGTCCGTGCGCTCAAGCTGAGCGACTATGTGATCGCCGACGACAGTGGAAAGGACGCTTTCGTCAACATCACGGTCAAAATGGGTGCGGGCCGGCCGGCTGCGTTCAAGACGCAGTTTTTCACCAGCCTGTTCGAGGCGATCGAGGCCCATTTCGCGGCCCTTTTTGCCAGCCGCTATCTCGCGCTTTCGCTCTATGTCGAGGAAGCGGACGAGTCCGGCAGTTTCAAGCATAACAATATTCACCAGCGTTTCCGGAAGGTAGATTAATGGCTCTCGACGCCAATATCATTTCGGAGTTGGCGAACCGGCTCGACGCGGCGGAACGGGACCGCATACAGGTGTCGCACTTCTCGCTCGCGCATCCCGGTATGACATTGGAGGACGGCTATGCCGTAAGCCGTGCCTGGGTAAAGCAGAAGCGCGACCGCGGCCGGAAGGTGATCGGTCACAAGATCGGCCTGACGAGCCGCGCGATGCAGCGTTCCTCCAATGTCGACGAACCCGATTTCGGCACCTTGCTGGACGATATGCTGTTCCGCGACGGCACCGATATCCCCATGTCCCGCTTCATCGAACCCCGCGTCGAGGTGGAACTGGCCTTCATTCTCGGCAAACCGCTCAAGGGTCCGGATTGCACGATCTACGACGTTCTGGCGGCAACGGATTATGTGACGCCCGCGATCGAGATCATCGATGCGCGGATCGAGCGCATCGACAAGGCGACCGGCGTCACCCGCAAAGTCTATGATACGATTTCAGACAATGCGGCGAATGCGGGCATCGTCCTGGGCGGGCGTCCGATCAAGCCCGATGCTATCGATCTGCGCTGGGTCTGCGCGCTTCTCTATCGTAATGGCGTGATCGAGGAATCCGGCGTGGCCGCGGCGGTTCTCAATCATCCCGCCAACGGTCCGGCCTGGCTTGCCAACAAGCTGGCGCCCCACGGGGAATCGCTTGAGCCGGGACAGATCATATTGGGCGGAAGCTTCACCGCGCCGGTCTTTGCCCGCGCCGGCGACAGCTTCCATGTCGATTATGGCGCGCTGGGCGCAATCTCGGTCCGGTTCGTATGAGCAAATTTCGCACCGCTCTGAATGGTGGACGCCCGCTGCTGGGCCTCTGGCAGGCTCTGGCCACGCCCTACACGGCGGAGATCGCCGCAGGCGCGGGCTTCGACTGGCTGCTCTTCGATGGAGAGCACGCACCCAACACCTTGCAGACTCTCCTTGGGCAGTTGCATGCGGTATCCGCCTTTCCGGTCGAGCCGATCGCCAGAGTTCCGGTCGGCGATCCCGTCATCATCAAACAGTATCTCGATATGGGTTTCAGGACGCTTCTGGTGCCGATGATCGAGAGCGCCGAGCAGGCCGAACGGATCGTGGCGGCGACCCGCTTTCCGCCGATCGGTATCCGGGGTGTGGCCAGCGCAACCAGCCGGGCATCGGGCTTCGGTGCGAATGTCCAATATCTCGCGTCCGCGCATGAAGAGATATGTGTCATCGTGCAGATTGAAAGCCGCGCGGGGCTGGAGGCGATCGACGCCATTGCCGCTGTCGAGGGTGTCGACGCGCTGTTCATCGGTCCCGCCGACCTTGCAGGCTCGCTCGGACATCTCGGCAATCCGCGCGCGCCGGACGTGCAGGCCGCCATTGCCCACGTCCTGAAGCGTATTGTGGCGGCCGGCAAGCCTGCCGGGATATTCGCCCTCTCACCCGAAGACGCGCGGACGCGGATGCGCGAAGGGGTGAATTTCATCTCGGTCGGCACAGATATCGGGTTGCTGGCAAATGGCGCGAGAAGGCTGCTTGCCGACCTTACCGCATGAACAGCGCGCGATCACGCCGTGCCGGTGGCGATCATCACATGTTTGGTGCGGGAGAAATCGTCCAGGGACAGGATCGACAGTTCCCGGCCATGTCCCGAGGCGCCAAAGCCGCTCCACGGCATTTCCGCCGCCAGCACGAGATGGGCGTTGACCCAGACCGTGCCGAAATCGAGCGCATCGGACAGCCGCAGCGCGCGACCGAGATTTTCGGTCCAGACCGATGCCGAAAGTCCGTAATCCCCGGCATTGGCCAAACGGATCGCATCGGCTTCGTCGGTGAAGGTTTCGATCGTGACGACCGGGCCGAAGATTTCCCGCGTGAGGATCTCGCTGTCCTGGGGCGCGCCGGTTATGATCGTTGGAGGGTAAAAGAAACCGCGCCGGTCGAGAGGTGTGCCCCCCAGCGCGATCGTCGCGCCGTCGGTCCGCGCACGATCGACCATGCCTGAAACCATGTCGAGATGGCGCTGGCTGATGAGTGGTCCCATTTCCACGTCGTCGCCATCGGTGACGCCGCCCGTGCTGATCGTCGATACGGCCTCTACCAGCCGCGCCGTCAGATCGTCGCGAAGCGCCGCGCTGCACAGGATGCGGGTCGCCGCGCCGCATTCCTGACCGGTATTCCAGAAACCGGCGGCGCGCACCCCCGCAACGACCGCGTCCAGATCGGCGTCGTCGAATATGATCACGGGCGCCTTGCCGCCCAGTTCGAGATGCGTCGGCTTGAGCGTGCGCGCGGCATCCGCCATCACATGTTGGCCACTCGCGATGCTGCCGGTCAGCGACACCATGTCGATGCCGGGATGCCGCGAGATCGCCGATCCGATGACCTCGCCGGTGCCCAGCACGACGTTGATGACGCCCTGCGGCAGGATGTCGGCGATGATTTCCATGAACCGCAATGTCGTCAGCGGGGTCAGTTCGGAGGGTTTCAGCACCATCGTGTTGCCCGCCGCCAGCGCGCCCGCCATCTTGAACACCGCCGTCAGCAGCGGATAGTTCCATGGCGTGATCGCCCCGATGACGCCCAGCGGTTCGCGCCGCAGCATCGACACATAGCCGCTGGTATATTCCTGCGTGGCTGGGGCCTGTAGCGCCCGCGCCGCGCCGCCGTGAAAGCGGAAGATATCACCGATCAGGTCGATCTCGGGCTGGGCGACCAGCACCGGTTTGCCGGCGTTCAGCGATTCGAGGGTCGCCAGTTCTTCGGCATGGGCCTCGACCGCGTCGGCGACCGCGTTCAATATTTTGGCGCGTTCCGCAGGTGTCGTGGCGCGCCAGGCGGGGAAGGCCGTCCGCGCCGCGTCGACCGCGCGATCCACATCGGCGGCCGTTCCGTTCGCAATGCGGGCAATGACGTCGCCCGTGCCGGGATTGATAACGTCGATCGGAACGCCGCCCGAGACAGCTTCGCTGACACCGGCGATGACATGGCCCAGCGCCGCGCTGCCGACGCGGATACGCGCCTGTTCGATACGGTCGGAGGTCGCGCTGGCGATCGCACGGGTTATCGGCACACTGGTCATCGGCTGGTCTCCAAGGGTCGCCGCTGCTTGGGACAAGCAGGACCGGCGTTTGAATCGAGGCTATCCTGCGTTGTGGGGACTGACATCGACCCATTCTCGCATTCAGCTATGCAATTAATCTCTGTAGCCATATTCCTATCCGGGCGATGCTCATCGAAAGCTGAGAATAGGGTCGCCCAGCCGATCCAGGTCGACGGTCACGCCCAGCCCCGGCTCCCGCGATGCCGTGCCGCAGCCGTCCGCTCCCCGCCGCGATGCGTCGGCGACGATCATCGGCACGGTCAGTTCGGTAAAGAATGTCGTCGCCAGCAGCGCGTCGGGCTTCGTGCTGATCGCCAGGTGGCTGAGCGCCGCCGTCGTCAGCGCGCCGCCCCAACTGTCGTCGATCGTCACCATCATGCCCAGTTCGGTGGCCATGTCGCGCATCAGCCGGGCAGGGGTCAGCCCGCCCAGTCGGCTCGGCTTGATGTTCACGCCCCCCGCGCCGATCGTTTCCCGCGCCTGGATCAGATCGGCAATCGTGCCGACGCACTCATCGACGATCATCGGCAAAGCGGTGTGGCGGCGCAGTTCGGCGCAATTGCGCGCCAGCAGGCAGGGCTGTTCCAGAAAAATGCGCTGATCGGCCATTTCCCGCGCCGCGATCAGCGCGTTTTGAATATTCCAGCCGCCATTGGCGTCGGCAACGACCGGTGTGCCGGGCGGCACCGCCGCCATCACCGCCGCCACGCGCGCGGCGTCCGCATAGGGATCGCCGCCCACCTTGATCTGAAAGACGCCGATGCCGTTCGCCACCGCCGCCGTCACATGGCCGGCGATCGCCGCCGGGTCCAGCAGCGGGATCGACTCCCACACGGCAAAACGGTCCTGCTGCCGCCCGCCCAGCAGGGTGGCGACGGGGACGCCCGCCGCCTTGCCGAAAATATCCCAGCAGGCGATGTCGATCGCTGACTTCGCCGCCATGCCGGCGAGGATTTCGCGCGCCATTGCCGCCTGCACGACGCCGGTATCGCGCGGGTCCAGCCCGATCACCGCCGGGCCGAGGATCGCCAGGGCTTCCCGCTCGCCCTCGAAGAAGGCGGTCAGGTGCGCCCGGCCCATCGGGCAGGTCTCACCCCAACCGTCGATCCCCGCATCGGTGCCGATCCGCACGACCAGCGCCTGCTGGTGCGTATGCGAGCGGCCTTTCGACATCGCATAGGCGCCATGGCGGTAGGCAAGTTCGTAGACGAATATGTCGAGGCTGGTGATCTTCATCGCGGGCAGGACCTGCCGGGCATCCGTGTCAGACGTCGATCGCCGTGTCGGAAATCAGCACGGCGACATCGTGGAAATCGTCGGTCATTTCGAACAGCACTTCCTGGCCCTGCTTCAGATAGCAGGTGTCGCCGACCCCCAATGTGAAGGTCTCGCCACCGGTGATCGTGATCTTCGTGCCGCCGGCGACGACATAGATGAATTCGTCGAACGGCAGCGTCATGCGGTGGGTGCCGGATTCGCGAAAGCTGCCGGCGAGCCGCTTGCGGTCGGGCGAGTGATACAGGATCGCCTTCGATCCGCCGAATTCGGGCAGCGGGTCGAAATGGGTCGTGTGCACGTTGAAATGCGCGGCGTGGGTATCTTCACTCATGTCATGCTCCTTTGGGGATCAGGGATTGCCGCCGATCGTGGCGTAGACGGTCGGCCGATTCTTGCGGTAGAATAGCGCCAGTATCCAGCCGCTCGCCGGCACGGCGATCACGGCGACAAAGGAAATGGCGATCATCGTCGGGTTGGCGACGAGCAGCTTGAGGTTGAGCGAGGTCAGCACGAACAGGATGCCGAGCGCCGCCATCGACAGCAGCGGCGCGATCACCCGCGTCCAGCGGCTCGCCCGGATATGGCGATTGCCCTGGTAAAACAGTACGACCGAGGCGCTGGTGGCGATCAGCAGCGGCAACAGGAAATAAATGCCCATGCCCGACAGCGCGCCATAGGCCGCGACCGGATCGATCCGGAAGATCATTACGGCGGCAAGGATCGTCAGACTGATCCCGGCGGCGGTCAGCACCGCGACATGCGGCGATTCCAGTCGCGGATGGACCCGTGCCAGCGGTCGCGGCAACACGCCGTCGCGACCAAGCGCATAGAGATAGCGCGACGCGGAGCCTTGGACCGAATTGAGCGCGGCCATCTGGCTGGTGACGAGCACCAGCGACACGAGGTGGACGAACACGCCGCCAAGATAGGTTTGCACACTGTTGAAGAAGGAGCCGACCGGATCGGTCGTGGCGCTGTGCACCGCATGCGACGCGCCTTGCGTGACGATATAGAGCCAGACGCCGATGCTGTAGAACAGCGCCAGAAACAGGATGGCGAGATAGGTCGCGCGGCCCACCGCCCGGTCCGGGTCGCGCACCTCGGCGCGGAAACAGGCACCCGCCTCGATCCCGATCATGCACAGCATGGCGAGCAATGTGCCCATGCCCGGCGAACCGTGCATGAAGGCCGCCGGTGTATAGGACCCCAGCGAATAGCCTTCCGGCCCGCCCCCGATCAGCACGGCCGCCTGCCAGATCGCGACCACCGCGATCTCCAGGCAGACGAGCATGCCCAGCACCTTCATCGACAGGTCGATCCGCAACAGGCCGAGTGCGGTGATGATGATCAGAAAAAGTCCCGACCAGACTTGCCAGGGAAAGAAGGGATCGCCGGTCAGACGGGTCATGAAGTCGACCGCGACCAAACCCATATAAGGGTAAGAGCCAGCGCACAGCAGCAGATAGGCGGCGGTGGCGAGAAACGCGCCCGCCAGCCCCTGCGGCCGTCCCATGCCGGCGATGATGAACCGGTAGAAGGCGCCCGGATTGTCGATGAACCGGCTCATGCCCACAAAGCCGACCGAAAAGATCATCAGGATCGCGCCGGCGACGAGGAACGACACCGGCGCGCCTATGCCGTTGCCGAACGCGATCGACAATTGGGAAAAGCCGGCCATCGCCGCGATCGGCGCATTGAACGCGACGATGATGAGGATCAGTGCCGGGACGCCGAGCCGCCGGGGCAGTTCGCCGCTTTGCGCTGTCACGCTGCCCGGTTCCGCAACATGCTCATCCCAGAAGCCGGAGGCTGGCGGCGAGGCTTTCCACCTCGTCCGATTCGGGCATCAGATAGGGCAGCCGGCTGATGCCGACGTCGATCCCGCGCAGCTTGCACCCGGCCTTGCACAGCGAAATATAATTGGGCGATTGCTCCATCAGCCGCAGCAACGGCCTGATCCTGTCCCACAGCGCGCGCGCATCCGGGGTCACGCCATCGGCCTGAAGCGTGGCGATCAGGCGCGACAGTTCGGCGGGAATGAAGTTCGCCGCGCCGAATACCGCACCGGTGGCACCGTTCAGGATCGCCTCGAACAGCAACGAGTCCTTGCCGACATAGACCCCGAAACCAAGGGGTTTCGCCCAGGTCGTCAGGTCGCCCATCAGCTCGGGATCGCCCGAACTGTCCTTGACCGCGCTGACATTGGGCAGGGCCGACAGCTCACGAATCTGCTCGAAATTCAGCAGGCCGGATGGCGGCGTGTTGTAGATCATGATCGGCAATGACACCGCCGCATCGAGCGCGGTGTAGAAGGCGACGCGTTCGCGCCAGTTGATCGGCTCGGCATAGGGGGATGCGACCAGCACGCCCGCGACGCCCGCCGCCTGCGCATCCTGTGTCAGACGGATCGCGTCACGCGTCGTCAGGCAGCCGGTCGCGCCGATGATCGGCACGCGCCCGTCAGCGATCCGCACCGCCTCGCGGATCAGGCGGCTGCGCTCGTCATAGGACAATGCGGTATATTCGCCTGTGCCGCCGCTGACCACCAGACCGCTTGCGCCTCTGGCGATCTGGTCGTCGATCAGGGCGGCCAGCGCGGTCGTGTCGAGTTCGTCGTCGCGCAGCGGCGTGACGATCGCCGTAACGAGGCCCTTGGGCCAGGGATTAGCTGTCATGGGTAACGGCTTCACTTTCGTTGGTTTCGAGCGGCGGTGCCAGGAAATCGAGGTCGCAGCCCTTGTTGGCCTGGGTCACGCTGTTGACGACCAGCTTGGCATAGCCGCGCGCCGGGGGACGTTTGGGGATCGGTGGCCCAAGCTCGGCTTCCCGCCGCGCCAGTTACGCGTCGGACAGTTCGACCGACAAGGTGCGATTGGGGACGTCCAGCGCGATGATGTCGCCGGTGCGCACCAGCCGCAGCGGTCCGCCGATGGCGGATTCGGGTGCGACATGCAGCACGGCGGTCTGCTTGACCGTCCCGCCCAGCCGCGAATCGGTGA
>CAXUEQ010000058.1:0-7439 GCA_964250175.1 uncultured Sphingobium sp.
ATCGAGTCCGCCCGAGAGCAGGACCACGGCAAAGCCATTGGAGGGGGAAGGCATGGCTCTCCGCTAGTCCCCTCGCAGCGCAGACGCAAGCCATGCGCGACGAATGATCCGACGCTTTAGTGGCAGATACCGGTTCGCCGCCCTTCGAGCGATATGTCGAACGGCGCGCCGCTGGCGATGCCTTGACTCAATATCTGGACAAGCCGGGGCGTTTCCACCCGCAGGTCGGTGCGGCCATTGCCCGCGCCAATGCAATCATAGGTGATGACGGCGTTGGCGTCCGTGTCGGTCACGACGAAGCGCGTGCAACTCGCGCCACCATGGCGAACCTGCAACAATTGACGCGCATCGCCCAAGCAGAGCTTTTTATAGGGCTGTTTCGCGCCGCGTTCGGTCAGTGTCCATTCGCCGCGCTCAATGCCGTCAAGCGCAGCAAGGCTCGCTGCCGCGGTTGGCGTCACGGCCTGCGCCTGATTCTGCGCCGGCTTGGCGATCCCCGGCCCGTCGAAGACGAGCAGGCAGCCGGCCATGATGATCGCACCCGCGCCAATCGCGCGCAGAGACGTCCGTCGCATCGCTGTTCCCAATCCCACAAATCGAAAGACACACCGTCATCGGCTGGTGCTTTCACGCATCACGACCCTTGCGCATTCGCCCATGCCGTCAAATTACGGCATTTTGATAGCAGGCCGGGATCGTTTCGCCCCAATTACAAATATTGTTAGTGAATCCTTGCGTTACAAGATTTGCAGGTCAGTTCGCAAAGCTGACCAGCGACAATGGAAAGATACGCGAGCAAAAAGCGCAATCGACTTTTATCAGCCCGTCGTCATCGGCCATCGCCACGCGCTCGCCTGCTGGAAAGCGGCCGATCACGTCGCGGATATGATTGAGGTCGCAGCGGCAGCCCTTGGCCAGCGCGATCGGTGCCAGCACCCGCACCTCGCCCTCTTCGTTGAACAACCGCCAGACGATGTCGGACAAGGCAAGCGTGCCGTCGATCAGTTCTTCATCCTTCACTGTCGCTGCCAGGACCTGCACATGCTCCCATTCAGGATGATCGTGTCGCACATGCAACCGTTCGCGCCCTACCTCTCCCTCAGGCAGATGCTGCAGCAACAGGCCTGTCGCCATACAGCCTTCACCGGCCCCACCCTGCCCCGATAGGCCGTGTCGCGTCGCGATCTGAACGAAGCTGGGTATCTGTTCGGACTGGCTGAAATATTGCTCCGCCGCCTTGCCGAGCGAGTCTCCCTCCAGCGGTACGATACCCTGATAGCGTTCGGCGCGACCATCCTCGACCCCACCCCTGCCCTGGGGCGCAGCCTGGTCGAAGGTGATGGCCAGATAGCCCTTGCCGAACAATCCGAACAGGGTCGGATCGGGACCCAGTTCCGCCAGCCGCTCCGCATCGAAATCGACATAACCGCGCACAGCGCCGCCCTTGTAATCGGCGACCAGCAGCTTCACGACGCCATTTTCGGTCTGCGCCTGCAAGGTCAATTGCCCGTCGACATGCTTGAGCGTCGATCCAAGCAATGCCGCCAGCACCAGCGCCTGCCCCAATAACCGCTCGATGGGCGGCGGATAGGCATGCGCGGCCAGCACCGCGTCCAGCACAGGTCCAAGCCGCACGATCCGCCCGCGCGCATGGCGCGAAGGGATGGTGAAACCGATGGCCGTGTCGATGTCGAAATAAGGCATGTTCACACTATCACTCCGTCATCCAACAGACGCTGGACTCTCTCTTGTTCTGGCTTGGCAGAAGGGGAGAAGCGAGCTTTCGCTGGCATGACGGGCGATATAGGTGCGCTTCAAAGCTTTCCAAGCGCCCACAGCAGCACCGACTTCTGGGCGTGGAGACGATTGCCCGCTTCGTCCCAGATCAGCGACTGCGGCCCGTCGATGACTGATTCCACCACTTCCTCACCGCGATGCGCAGGCAGGCAGTGGAGGAATTTCGCGCCCGGCTTGGCGTTGGCCATCAATGCCTGTGTGACCTGATAGGGCATCATCGCCGCCAGCTTCTCCTCGGCATGGACCTGTCCCATCGATATCCAGCTATCGGTGGCTATCACATCGGCGTCGCGCGCCGCTTCCATCGCGTCGCGTGTCAGACGGATATTGGCGCCCAGCCTGACGGCCTCCCGTGCAAAGAGCGGATCTGGATCATAGCCCTCGGGCACGCCGATACGCACATCGAAACGCATCAGCCCGGCCGCCTCGACGATCGAATGCAGCACATTATTGCCATCGCCCAGCCACGCCCATTGGCTGCCGGGCAAAGCCACGCCATGCTCGATCACCGTCAGCAGGTCGGCCATGATCTGACAGGGATGCGACAAATCGGTAAGGCCATTGATGACGGGAATGGTCGCATGATGCGCCATCTCCTCGATCTTGGCATGATCGTCGGTACGGATCATGATCGCGTCGACCATACCGCTCAACACGCGCGCTGTATCGGCTATCGTCTCGCCGCGTCCAAGCTGCGTCGTGCCGCTGTCCAGGATCAGCGAAGTGCCCCCCAATTGACGGATCGCCATGTCGAAGGACACGCGGGTGCGCGTGCTGTTTTTCTCGAAGATCATCGCGAGCACATGGCCGGCGAGCGGCGCGTCTGCGTCCGCCTTGCCTTTGGGCCAGCCGAGCCGCGCAGCCTTGCGGTCGATGGCGTCCGCGATCATCGCGGCGATCGCATCGCCGCCCGCATCGGACAGGTTCAGAAAATGTCTTGGCATTGGAAGTCACCTTTAACTTCCAACTTCCGTCGTCTTGAGTAGCCATTGAGCCTGTCGAAATGGCGTATCGAAGGATGCTTCGATACGGGTCTTCGACTTCGCTCAGCCCCTACTCAGCACGAACGGGTTGGATGCATAAACTAAGCAGCCTCGGACACTTCGAAGCTGCGTGCGGCGGCGGACAGCCGTTCGACACACTCGGCGATATGGCTTTCTTCGATCACGAGCGGCGGCAGGATGCGCACGACATTCTGTCCTGCAGCGACCGTCAGCAGCCCGTGATTGTCGCGCAGATGCGCGACGAAGCCGCGTGCCTCGGCGCTGTCCTTCAACTTGATGCCCAGCATCAGGCCCATGCCGCGCACATCCTCGAACAGCCTGTCATGATTGGGGATCAACTGCTCCAGCGCCGCGCGCAGCCGGTTGCCGGTCGCCGTCACAGCCTCGAAGAAGCCCGGCTCCAGAATCACGTCCAGAATCGCCTGCCCGGCCGCCATCGCCAACGGATTGCCGCCATAAGTGGAGCCATGGGTGCCGATCACCATGCCCTTGGCGGCTTCTTCGGTCGCGAGGCACGCGCCGAGCGGAAAGCCGCCGCCAATACCCTTGGCCACCGCCATGATATCGGGGTTCAGCCCATATTGCTCATGCGCGAAAAAGCTGCCGGTCCGGCCATAGCCACATTGCACTTCGTCGAGGATGAGCAGCAGGCCCCTCTCGTCGCAAATCGCACGCAAACCCTTGAGGAACTCTTGGCTGGCCGGCGTCACGCCGCCCTCGCCCTGCACCGTTTCAACCAGGAAACCGGCGGTCTTGTCATCGACCGCGGCTGCCGCCGCCTCCAGATCGTTGAACGCCACGATTTCGAAACCCGGCAGCAGCGGCTCGAAACCCTCGCGCATCTTGGGCTGGTTGGTGGCCGAAATCGTCCCCAGCGTCCGCCCGTGAAAGGCGTTGGCAAAGGTGATGATCTTATGCTTGTGAGCATTACCGTGGGCGTAATGAAAACGGCGCGCGGTCTTGATCGCGCACTCGACCGCTTCCGCGCCCGAATTGGTGAAGAACAGGGTATCGGCGAAACTATTGTCGACGATCCGCTGCGCGAAGGCTTCGCCCTGTGGCGATCCGTAAAGGTTCGACACATGTATCAGCGTTGCCGCCTGCTCAGCGATCGCGCTTACCAGCTTGGGATGGCCGTGGCCCAGGATATTGACCGCGATGCCGCTGGCGAAATCCAGATAGCGCTCGCCGCGTTCGCCGATCAGGTAACAGCCCTCGCCTCGGACCGGACGCACATCGCACCGGGGATAAACGGGCATGAGCGGCGTAATCGACATGAAACCTTCCCTTCCTGGCTTTGCGCTATGCGTCAAAACGCAAAAAGGCGGCCCCCGCCGGGCCGCCCTTTGCGAGAAGCGCCTATACAGGCGCGCGTGGCGCAGCGTCAACAGCGCGTGGCTTGCGCTGTTGACCGGCCATTCCCAAACATGACGATGCGGCACCCGGTCAGCAGGATCGGTTCAACCGATCTGGTCCCACGCCTCGGCAATCTCGGCGATCATCGCCCGCGCCTTTTCGACCGGTGCCGTGTCGCGCATGCGCGATCCGGCCAGCAGCAGCCGGCGCGCTTCGCGATAGATTTGCGTCAGGCCCTTGGCGATGTCGCCGCCCTTTTCGAAATCCAGGCTCGATTCGAGTGCGTGCAGGATCGACATGGCGCGCGCCTGCTTGTCCGATGCCTTTGCGCGGTCGGCGTGATTCTCGGCCAATATGGCAGCGTCGAACGCGAACAGCAGCTCGTCGAACAGGATCTTGACCAGGCTGTGCGGGGTCGCGCCTTCGATACGGCTGCCGGCATGAACCGCAGCATAGCGCTTGGCCGCGCCCTGCCCTGCATAGGCCTGGCGAGCATGGCCCTGTCCACCGGCATAACCCTGATTATAGAACATCGTGATTGCGTCCCTTTATTGTATTAATTGCCGCTGCTGTTCCATGCGGCGATCTGCTGTGTCAGATAGCTTTGCGTCGCCTTCAGTCCCGCAAGCTGCGTGTCCATCGCGGAAAAGATCGAGGACGTGCGTGCCTCATAATCGTCCATGTCGCTGTTTAGCTGTTCCAACTGCTTGGCTAGGGCGGCCTGCAGCGTCGTGAATTTCGCTTTGGATGCGTCGAGCGGACCGTTGGTCGCCTGCAAGGCGTCGCTGACAGTCTTCATTGCGCCCGCAAGACCGGGATTGGCCGTGCTGGTCACCGCCGGGTTGAGCATCTGCGTGATCTGCGTCGGATCGGCTGCAATTACCTTGTCCAGCCGGTCGGTATCGACTTTCAGCGTGCCGTCCCGATTGGTAGAGACGCCGATGTCGGCGAGCGTCTTGTAGTCACCGGTCGAAATCAATTGGGTGGAGGTCAGGCGCGAGAGCTGGCGCACCATCTCGCGCACGCCCGAATCGCCGGCCAGTGCGCCCGCATTGCTTGAGTCGGTGCCGGCAGCCGTCGCGCCATTCAACGCCGTCTTGAGCGTGTTATAAGCGCTGACGAACTCGGTGACCAGGTCGCGCACGCTCGTCGTCGGCTCGCTGCTCGCCAGCGTGACCGTCGTGCCGGGCGCGGCTTTGTTCAGGTCGATGCGGACATAGGGAATCGCGGTATCGATCGTGTTCGAACTGTTCTTCATCTCGATGCCGTCGATCGCGATCAGGCTGTCCTGCGCCACGCCCTTCGGCGTCATGTTCGCCGTGGCGAAGCGCTGTAGGTCGGTATCGGCGGTGCCGGCGGTCAGCGTGAAAATATTGGCCTCGCCCGTCTGACCCTTCAGCACCAGCCGCGCGCCGTTATTGTCGGTGACGATCGCCGCGTTGACGCCCAGGCCCTTGCCGTTGATCGCGTCGGCCAGCCCCTGCAACGTGTTGTTCGCAGAGGTGATTTCGATCGTGGCACTTTTGGTGCCGGTCGCCAGCGTCAGCGTACCGAGGCCGACGGCGCTGGCTTTGGCCGCGAGCATAGGCGATTCGAAACTCTGCGCCGTAGCAAGGCGCTTGACCTCGATCTGCGCGGGGAGGCCGCTCGGCACGCCGCCAGGCAGCAGGCTGACAGCGGCGATGCTCGTGTCGTTCGATTGGGGGGTGCCGGAATAGCCGGTGCCGCTCAGCAGGTCGGTCAGCGCCTTGGAAAAGGTGGTGAGCGAGCTGGTGGCGGAGGCAAGCGCGGAAATGCGGGTGTTGTTGGTGGTTTGCCGCGCGGTGATCGCGCCTTCCTTGGGCGCGCGCACAGCAGCGACCAGCTTCTCGACGATGCCCGCCGTATCCAGGCCGGATCCGATGCCAAGCGTGTTGGCAATGCTGCTGCTAACGGCGGTCGTCATGGTTTCGTCGTCCTCTCGGCGCGATGGCCTGCTGGGCCAATGCGCCTGCTAGATTGAAAGAACGGCGGTAACGGCAAAACTTTTAGAGAATGTTCACGCGGAGCGAAGGAATTTTTCCGCTTGTCCCGGTGCGCCCGCTTCAGCCTTCGGTCGTCAATATCTGATCGACCGTGCCCATCTTCAGATGCGCTTGCGCGGCATGGGCATAGGCGGCCTGGTCGGCCATGTCCTTGGCCACCCGCACCGCATGTTCGACCATGTCCCTACTGGCGGGCGGCAGGGGAATGATGACGATCGGCGAAGGAAGCAGCGACGTGATCGCCTGCTCGTTGGCTTGGGCCGTCGCTTCGTTCTGGCCGGGCCTCCCGGATCGCAGGTCGGCGATGATATCGGCGATACGCGCATGAACGCGGGCATATTCGGCGGCGCTGGCGAGTTGCTCTTCGCTCGTCGAAGACAGGTCGGCCCCTTCGCCCGAACCCTCTTTCAATTGCGCGCGCGCCTGTCGCAACGCCGGATCCAGATCGGTTCCAGCCTGCGCCGCCGGTTGAACGGCAGGCACGGCAACGACCGGCCGAACCGGCACACGATCGATCGGCGGTATTTCGCCACGTGAAAAATAGTCGTTCATGACGCACATCCTAATGCGTCCCCATGAAGAGAATACGGATGGACTTGACTAAAGTTTAGTTCATTATTTTTTTGCCGTCCGCGTCGAAGCGCAGATCGGCCGGAACGTCGATAAATGGCCGGTCCATCTCGGTCGCCATCCGGTTTTCGATGCGAAAGACGAAGGCAAGGACGGTGGCGACCGCCATATAGAGCTTCTCGTCCACCACCTGTCCGTTACGCGACGTGAAATAAATGGCGCGGGCCAGTTCGGGATAGTGCAGGATGGGTACTTGCGCCGTGTCGCCCAGTTCGCGGATCGCCGCCGCGATCGCGTCGCGCCCGCGCGCCACCACGATCGGCGCCATGTCCTGACCAGGCTTGTAGCGCAGCGCGATCGCGAAATGCGTCGGGTTGGTGATGATGACGCTCGCCTCGCCCACCGCCTTGCGGGTGGACTGGTTCATCATCGCGAACTGCTTCTGCCGGATGTGCTGTTTGATTTCCGGGTTGCCGTCGGCTTCCTTATGCTCGTCCTTGATTTCCTGCTTGGACATGGCCAGCCGTTTGCCGCGCTGGATCATCTGCATCGGGACGTCGATGCCCGCGACCAGAAACAGCGCGCCCGCCATCGCGACGCAGGTCAGCATGAACAGCCCGCCCAACTCGAACAGCGCCGGTTCCAGCCCTGCCTGGCCCAGTCCGACGATCGCGGTCAGCTTGTCCCA
>CAXUEQ010000058.1:7449-12938 GCA_964250175.1 uncultured Sphingobium sp.
GCCGATCGCCCCCATCAGCACGATCTTCGCCAGGCTCTTGCCCAGTTCGATCAGTCCCTGCGGGCCGAAGATGCGGGCAAGCCCTTTCATCGGATTGAGCTTCGACGCCTTGGGCATGAACGCGGTCGTCCGAAAGCCGAGCGAACCCAGGATTGCCGGCGCGGCGACCGCGGCCAGAACGGTCAGGAGCAATATGCCGCCGACAGGGATCACCAACCCTTCCAGCAGGGATGCGCTGCGCGCCGCCGGCGCGAAGTCGGTGATGTCGCCTCGACTGAAAGTCAGTGCACGGACCAGCATCTCGCGCAGCGCGCCAAACAGCGCCGGGCCGGTCATCGCGATGCCGCCGACGCCCGCCATTACCACCATCGCCGTCGCCAGCTCGCGCGATTGCAGGATGTCGCCGTTCGCCCGCGCTTCGCTCAGCTTTTTGGCTGTCGGTTTCTCGGTCTTTTCGCCGCCCCGGCCCTCAGCCATGTCAGCGTCCCTCCGAAATCAGCGCCGCCTGCTCCAGCCCCGCTTTCAGCGAACCCATCAGTCCCCGCCCCATGATCGGCGCGGTGATCGCCAGCAGCGATAGCCCGACCATCAGCGCGACCGGCATCCCGACCGAGAACAGGTTGAGCGCGGGCGCGGAGCGCGCCAGCATCGCCATCACAAGCTGAATCAGCACCAGCGAGAAACCCACCGGCAGCGCGATCGTCAGCCCCGCGCCCAGCAGCGACCCGCCGAACATGACAAGGCCATGGATCGCATCGTTGGACAGCATCGGCCCACCCGGCGGCAGCGCCTGATAACTTTGCACGACATAGCTGATGAGCATCAGATGCCCGTCCATACCGAGCAGCAGGAAGGTGGCGAGGATCGACAGGAAAGTGCCGACCGCCTGGGTTGACTGGCCCGACTGCGGGTCGATCATCGCGGCGAAGCCAAGGCCCATGGTGTTGCCGATCGATTCCCCCGCGACGAAGGCGGAGGCATAGCCGATCTGCACCGCGAACCCCATGGCCAGCCCGGCCAGCACTTCGCCCATCACCATCGCGATTCCGGCAAAGCTGGCGATGCCGCCCGCGGGCAGCGTGATCGTGACACTGTTAAGCGCGGCCAGGCCAAGCGCCGCCGACAGGATCAGCCGCAATTGCAGCGGCACCGCATTGGAGCCGAACACCGGCGCGGCCAGGAACGCCGCGCCCGGCCGGATCATCGCGATCAGCAGCACCCACATCTGGGCCTCTATGCCGACAAAGCCCGGCGCGATCATCGAACCGTTGCGATCATTGGAGAATATCCGGAATGCGCTGGAATATCTCGCGCATGAAATCGGCGATCAGCATCAGGATCGACCCGCCGAACAGCGCCAGCATCGTGCCGACGATGATGAGCTTCGGCACGAAGCTGACCGTTGCCTCGTTGATCGAGGTAGCGGCCTGCACCATGCCGATCAGCACGCCCGCGATCAGCGCGGGCAGAATGATCGGTGCGGCCGCCAGCGCCGTGATCCACAGCGCTTGCTGCGCGATCCCCATGAAGAAATCGGCATTATCCATGAGCCGGCCAATTGCGGACCCGTTCGCCCTGAGCGGATGAGAGGTAATTGCTCACGTCGCAAACGATCCCGCCAGCGACCCCATGGTCAGCGCCCAGCCATCGACCAGCACGAACAGCAGCAGCTTGAACGGCATCGATATGATCGTCGGCGACAGCATCATCATGCCCAGCGCCATCAGCGTGGACGCGACCACCAGATCGATGATGAGAAAGGGCAGGAAGATCATGAAACCGATCTGGAACGCGGTCTTCAACTCGCTGGTGACGAAGGCCGGCAACAGGATCGTGAACGGCACATCGGCGGGCGTGCGGAAAGCGGGGGCCTTGGCAAGGCCGGAAAACAGCTTGAGGTCGGTCTCGCGCGTCTGCTTGGCCATGAAGCCGTGCAGCACCTTGCCGCCGCGTCCTACCGCTTCCTCGATCGATATCTGGCCGCTGCCATAGGGCGCGAAAGCGGTCGCGTTGATCTGGTCGATGGCAGGCCGCATCACGAACATGGAGAGGAACAGCGCCAGGCCGACCAGCACCTGATTAGGCGGCGTCTGCTGCAATCCCAGCGCCTGCCGCAGCAGCGACAACACGATGATGATGCGGGTGAAGCTGGTCATCATCAGCACTAGCGACGGCAGCACCGTCAACAGGCTCATCAGGATGAGGATTTGCAGGCTCAGCGACAGCGGGCGGCCATCGCCCGAAACATCGGACAGCGCCTTGGTCAGCGCGCCGCTGCTTTGCACCGGGCCGGTGGCGGGCGCAGCCTGCGCAAAGGCAGGATGTGCGAGGAAAAGGGCGAAGAAGAGAGCGAGCAGCGCTATCAAAAGCTTCGTCATTCCCGCGCAGGCGGGGATGACGAACAAAAATCGTGAATTACGACCGTCCACGACCGAACCTCTCGGCGATGCTTTGGGCGGTCGGCGGCGGTAGCGGCGCGCCTGGAGGGGAAGAGGATGGCGGCGGCGACATAGGTTCGATAAGGCTCTCGCGCTCCACCAGCCCACCTTCGGCCAGCTTCTCGATCCGCCCCCGCGTCACTGCGAGGAGCAGCCGCCGGCCTTCGAACTCGACCACGGCGAGCTTGCCGAACGCGCCCATCGGCAGGGCCTCGATGATTTTCAGCGACCGCTCGGCGCCCCGGCCCATCATGCCGGGCTGATATTTGCGCCATAGCCATAATGTGCCGACCGCCATCCCGCTGACCAGCAGCAGCATGACGATCATCTGAACGATATATAAGAACATTCAGCCCCCGGTCGATCGGGCGATCAGCCCCGTCGTTCGACGCCGGCCATCCGCGTTTCCGTGGTGGCGACATCGACGATGCGGATGCCGTAGCGCCCGTTGACCGTCACCACCTCACCCCTGGCGATGAGCGCACCATTAACCATGATGTCAAGCAATTCGTCAGCCGCCCGGTCCAATTCGACGATGCTGCCCTCTGCCAGGTCCATGACTTCGGCCAGTTTCAGCGAAGTCGAACCGACCTCTACCGACAATCGCACGGGAATGTCGGCGAGCAGGCGGAACTGGCGGTTGCCGGCATAGCCGTCGATACCGGCAAACTTCGCGCCCTCGATCTTTGGCGCTTCGCTCATGTCGCTCATTGGTCGTTACCTTGCTTGAGTTTTTCTATCATGAAAGCCGCCCGGCCTTCCTGTTCGCCGATGGAGCCGTGGGCGACGATGCGGTCGCCCACGATCAGCGGCAGGCTGCGGGCGATCTGGACCGGGATCACGTCCCCGGCCTTCAACTGCATCAATGCGTTCAGCGACAGGCTGGGGCGGGCCAGCACGGTGCGCGCGGGCAGGCGGATATTTGCCATCTGCCGCGCGATCCGCGCCTGCCACACCGGATCGACCCGATTGCCGTCGTCATGCACCTTGGACCCGGTCAGCGCCTCGACCGCGCGCAACGCCGACAGCGGGAACACAAGCTCCATCGGCCAGGCTTCGTCGCGGATCAGATCGATCGAGAAGCGCTGCACCACCATCTGGTCGCTGGGCTGCGCACCTGCGCCGAAGCCGATGCCGGTCTCCCGCACGATCAGCGTCGGGTCCAGCATCAGCGTGTCGGCCCAGCATTCGACCAGCCGGGCGATGAAGGCGTCGGACAGGCGTGCGATCAGCCGATCCTCGGTCGGCGTGAATTCGCCGCGTGCGGGCGCCGCCCGTGTGCCGGTGCCGCCATAGAAGCAATCGACCAGCGTAGAGACCAGCCCCGCGTCGATGCGCAGCAGCGTGTTGCCCTTCAGCGGCAGCAGTCGATAGGTGCCGATCGAGGAAAAGCGTGGCACAGTGTCCGCCCAGGCACCGAAATCGACGATCTCGATCGGCTGGAGCGTGACGCTCGGCTTGCCGCCCGAAATCGGTTCCAGGATCGCGCGCAACCGGCGCGCGAGCTTCTCGCCCAGCCGGTCGAGGCCAGACAGCATGACGGGCGCCTGGGTCTCCCCGCGCCCGAATGCAAAAGGTTGAACATCATCCATATTCTATCAGTCCCCCGTCCGCGGACCCAGGGGAACTGACCTGGGTTCGGACAGCCCTATTGAATAACGAAATTGGTAAAATAAATGTTATCAACACCGCCATAACCGGTCTTTTGCTTCAATATCGTGTTGATAACCGTCTTTAATCTGGCCTGGAGCGCTTCCTTGCCCTGCGGCGTCGAAAGCGACACTTCCTGTTGCTCGGCGAGCATCATCAGGATCGCGGAGCGGATCGCCAGCTCGTGCGTCTTCATCGCGGTCGCCACGCGGCCGTCATAATAGGTCGATGCCGCGATCGAAATCTGCGCGAAGGCGTCGCTGTCGACCATGTTCGACGTAAACGGCGCGCTGATCGGAATATAGGTCGCCTGATAGCGCGACGGGTCGGCGGGCGTCGGCAAATCGACACCCTTGGCAGGGCCATGATGCCCCTTGCCCGGTTCGGCCGAAGCCGCCGTGGCCGCGCCATGGCCTTCCTTGCCCTCGCCGCCGCCATGCGCGGCCGCGACGTCATCGGGATTTTCGCCCAGCAGGACCAGCACAGGCTTGTTGGGATCTTCGATGGGACCCTTGGGCGCATGGCTGAACACGCCTGCGGCATAGAGGCCACCGGCCGTGCCGATGCCGCCAAGCAGGACCAGCACCAGGCTGATGACGATCATCTTGCCCTTGCCGCCCTTTTTCTTGGCTTTTGCCTCTTCGCTCATCGATTTCGATCCCCAAATTCAGTGTCGCGCAAACCGGCACGCATGTGCCCGGAAGTTCAGGCGTAGCGGGCGCGACGGCTCTCGGCGGTCGCACCGGTGTCGCCCCCGCCGTCCGGCTCTGTCCTGCTAGATACGGCGTCATCGTTAACAAGTTTATGCGCCTGGCGGCCATGGCCTGCATTTTCTCCGGCCATTTGCTGCTGCAAACCGGTGTTTTGCTGCGCATAGGGGTTCTGGCCGCCGCTCATATTCTGTTCCAGGCCGCCATCACTTCGCGGCGTCGCGGCGACTCGTTCGACCTTCACGTCGATGATCCGCATGGTGGAGAGTTGCACATCATGCTGCAGCCCCCCCTTGTCCTTGACCAGCGCCTCTTCCGCCGCCTTGGTCTCGACCGTCAATGTCACCAGAGAGCCTTCCGCACCGGAGCGGATATCGACCCGCATCGGTCCCAGATGCTCGGGTAACAGGCGAAAACTGCCCTGCCCCGTTCCGGCCGACATCGTGGCGATTTCCTTCGCCAGCCCGTCGATCCATTGGCTGCCCGCGCTCATGTCGATCGCCTGCTGGCCCAGCGTCGCGCCAACATCCGTTGCGATCCCTGCCACCGGCACCTGATCCGTCGCCATCGACCGCGCCTGTATTGGCATCGCAAAGGGCGTATCGCGGCTCTGATCGTCGGGGACGAGGGTATCGGCAAACGGCGCGGCGTCGCGCGAGGGCGATCCGTCCTTTCCGCCCTCCTTGCCTCC
>CAXUEQ010000058.1:12953-18745 GCA_964250175.1 uncultured Sphingobium sp.
TTACCCGCGGCATGTGCAACGATCATGCGCAACAGGGCCGTCGCCTCGCCCGCGGCTGCCGGTTGGCGAGCTTCGCCGCCTTTGGCGCTTGTCGGCAATGCCGGAGCTTGCGCTACGCCTTCATCGGCCCGTTGGGCATTGTTCGCGTCCGGACCAATCGCCGGCATGGCGGCCGCGTGCGACAGGCCGTTCGCATTGACACTGGCATTGGCATCGACGACGATCGTCGCCTGCCCCGCCATCGCCAGCGCAACAGCCGCCGCGACAACCCCGTCAGGCGGCGGCACGGGCAGCGTCGCGACGACAGGCGCGGCTATACCCTCTTGCGGCTTATTCTCGCGCTCTACCGGCATATCCTTGGCGTCGGCATCCTGCTCCGTGCGATCATTGGCCGCCTGCGCCGCGATCAGCACCGGCGCAAAGCCCGGTCCCTTGCGATCCTTGACCGCCGCAGCACTATCCCGCGCACCGCCGCGCTGGGCCGCTGCAGCCGAAAATTGCGTATCGATCAGCATCTGGTCGTCCCCCCTCATTCCCCGTCTCGCGCCTGCATTCGGCGATAGCGCGGCAGCGCCGCCAGCCTTGCTTCCCTGTGCGCATCAAGCGCAATTCGCGCCTTGTCCTTCAGCCGCTCGGCAATCTCGCGCTCGCGGCTCGCCTCGACCCGTAATTCTTCCTTCTGCGCGACCTTGCGCCGCGCATCGTAGAGCGCCCCGTCGAGCTGCCGCCCCGCATGCTCCAGCCTTCCGGCCAGTTCGCGATAGGCCGCAAATGACGCGCCGCTGGAGAGCGTATCGCCCTCGAACAGTTCGCCGCGCACACGTTGCAATCGCTCGGCATTGCTCATGATCGCGTTCGCCTCGTCCTGCGCCCGCACCGTCTCCGCCACTGCCATGGCATGCTGGGCATGGCGCGCGCGCAGCACGCGATGTCGCCGGGCAAGTTGTCCCTTCATGCGCCGAACTCGGCACAAAGCGCCGCCGCGCTACCCGGCAGGTCGACACGGCTCTTCACATCCTGCCGCAGGAAATCGAGCAGTTCCTGACGCCGCGCCACCGCCTCGTCGATCACCGGATCGTTGCCGGGGCGATAGGCGCCCATCAGGATCAGGTCCTTATTCTCTTCATAGGCCGCCCATAGCCGCCGGTAACCGGCCGCCGCGGCCAGATGCTCGGGATCGACCACATCGGCCATCACGCGGCTCAACGACTTGCCGATGTCGATGGCGGGAAAGATCGCCTGTTCGGACAGATGCCGTGACAACAGGAAATGCCCGTCCACGATCGCGCGCGCCGCGTCCACGATCGGATCGTCGGTGTCGTCGCCATCGGCCAGCACGGTATAGAGCGCGGTGATCGACCCGCCGCTGCGCACGTCCACGCCCGCGCGCTCGACCAGCTTGGGGATCAGCGCCAGCGCGCTCGGCGGATAGCCTTTCATCGCCGGCGGTTCCCCCAGCGCCAGCCCAATCTCGCGCTGCGCATGGGCGCAGCGGGTCAGGCTGTCGATCAGCAGCAGCACATTCTTGCCCTGGCTGCGGAAATATTCGGCGATGGCGGTCGCGCGCGCGGCGGCGCGCAGGCGCATCACCGGCGGATGGTCGGCCGGCACCGCGACGACGATGCTCTTGTGCATCGTGTCCTTGACCTTGGTCTCCAGGAAATCGCTGACTTCGCGCCCGCGCTCGCCGATCAGGCCAGCGACCACGATGTCGGCCTCGGCCCCCGCGATCATCTGGCCCATCAGCACCGATTTGCCGACGCCCGATCCCGCGATGATCGCGATGCGCTGCCCGCGCCCGGCGGTCAACAACGCGTTGACCGCGCGCACGCCCAGGTCGAACGGCGCGGTCACCCGGCCGCGGTCGAGCACATTGCCGCGCACGCCGTTGAGCGGCCACAAAGCGCCCGCGATGATCGGTCCCTTGCGGTCGAGCGGCTGGCCCATCGCGTCGATCACGCGCCCGATCAGCCCCTTGCCGACCTGCACCATGTTCGCCGCGCTGTCCGGTTCGACCCGCGCGCCATTTTCCAGCGGAGAATCGCTGTCGAGCGGCACCAGGATCGTCTTGTTGCCACGAAAGCCGACGACTTCGGCGCGCGCAACGGTGCCATCGCTGGCAGTCACCCGCGCGCCCGCGCCGATCGGCCGCTTGAAGCCGGTGACTTCCAGCATGCCGCCATCATGGCTCACCAGCCGGCCGACATGACGCGGCGTTTCATTCTGCACGGACAGATGATCGAACAGATTCCGCGCCTGTCTCAACTGCGCTTCTATCACCTCTTGCCTTCCATATCGTCCAGCATCGCTTTCAGGCGCGACAGCCGCACATCCGGCCCGTCCTCGATCCAGCCATCGGCGGTATCCAGCCGCACCGTACCCCGGCGCAGGCTTGCGTCGGCGACGATCGGCACGCCGATGTCGGCACTTTCGATCAAGGGCATGTCGTCCGGATTGAGATGCAGCGCGCTCTTGCCCTCGTCCTTTTCGATAAAGGCCGCGACCGTCCGGCAGCGCTCCAGCAGCAGGCCGGTATCGACCTCGACTTCGCCGACGATCTGCCCGACCAGCCGGATCACGGCGGACGACAACAGGGTCGACAACGTGCCGGAAGCCGGCGCCAAATGCGCGAGCGCCGTGGTCAGGTCAGCGATCGCCTGCGCGTCGGTGGTGGCCGCTTCGGATGCGACGCGATGCCCTTCCTCGAACCCCATGGTGAAGGCTTCGATGCGCGCCTGCTCCAGCGGGTCTTCGGACTCGCCCGGGTCGGGCACGGGGCTGGACCGTGTAACCGTTTTGCCATCGGCATAAAGGGCGCGAAACCCCGATCGCGGGGCGGCTATGACCGAATGACTGACGCCACCCAAACCGACCGGCATGACGTCCATCGTCATGTCCGCTGACCAGAGACTAGACAAAATCATTGCCCTTTCCACCCAGCATGATCGTGCCCGCATCGGCCATGCGGCGCGCGGTGGCGATAATCAGCTTCTGCGCCTCGATCACTTCGGCCAGGCGCATCGGCCCGCGCTCGGCCAGTTCGTCGGCGATCGATGCCGCCGCACGGCTGGACATGCAGCCGAAGATGCGACCCTTCAGCATGTCGTTGCATCCCTTCAGCGCCACGACCAGCACGTCATTGTCGATCGTGCGCATCAATGTGCCCAGATTCTTCTCGTCCATGTCGATGAGGTTGTCGAAGACGAACATCTCTTCCTCGATCGACAGCGCCACCGCCTTGTCGCGCTTGTTCAGCGCCTTCATGATCCGCAGCTCATTATCCTTGCGGACATTGTTCATGATCGTCGCGGCCTCGGACGTGCCGCCGCGCTGCGACGCGCTGCCCGAACTGGCGACCGGCGATCCGTGCAGCAGCAACTGCTCCAGATCGTCCAGTGCCTCGCTCGACACGGGGCCGAGCGTCGCGATGCGATAGACGATCTCTTCCTGATGTTCGCCTGGCAGCAATTGCAGCACATCGGCCGCGACCGGCGCATCCAGATGCGCGAGCACGATCGCCACGACCTGCGGATGTTCGCCATCGACCAGCGCGGCGATCTCCTTGGCGTCGAGCCATTTGAGCATTTCCAGCTTGGTCGATCGCGTCGGCGGGGTGATCCGCGCCAGAATATTCTCCGCCCGGTCGGCGCCCAGCGCCTTTGTCATCGCGCCCTTGATATGCTGGGTCGCGCCATAGCCGATCGTCGTGCGCCGCTTCGCCTTGTTGACGAAATGGTCGAGCGCCTCGTTCACCTCGTCGATATCGACATCGGCCACGTCATACATGGCATAGCCGAGCTGGCGCACTTCGTCCGGCTCCAGCCGCGACAATATCTGCGCGGCCTCGTCCTCGTCGAACAGCATCAGCAGGACCGCGGCGGCGGCGCTGCCTTTAAGGGGCGTTGCGCCGGCTTGCCCGGAAAGCGCCAGGGCGTCAGGCATTTTCCTTCTTCCCTTCCTTCAGCAGGTCACGCACCACCAAGGCAGCGCGATCGGGGTCCTGCTTGACGAAATTCTTGATGAGACTCGCCCGCTGCGCATAGTCGGGGGTCGAGCTTATCATGTCGAGCGTCACCTTGGCGCTGGCTTCTCCGGGCGCGGCGCGGCTGATTTCGCCGGCAATCTCGCGACCCAGTGCCTGGCCCTTGATGACCTGCCTGACGCCGGCCTCGTCACGGGAAGCAGCGCGGCGCTTCATCAGCGGACGGCCGACACCCAGCAGCAGCACGATCACGACGGCGAGCGCCGACAGGTTGCGGGCGAGCAACCCGACCCAGCTTGCCTCATACCAGGGCGCGGCAGGCGCGGCGTCGACCTTGGCGAAGCCACGGCTGGACAAGGCCACGATATCGCCACGGGTCTGGTCGAAACCGATGGCCCCTTTCACCAGCGCTTCAAGCGCGGCGATTTCCTGCGGGGAGCGTTCCTTGCCCTTGTCGTCGGTGTCGAGCGCCACAGCGACAGAGAGCCGCTTGACGGTGCCTACCGCGTCGCGGGTCACGGACACTTCCCGGCCCAGCTCGAAACTGCGGTTGAACGTCTCGGCGGTCTTCAGCGGCGGGTCGGCCGGCGTGGCCGGAGTTCCCGGTGCAGTGGCCGTCGCACCGGCAGCGGTCTGGCCTGGCGCGGGCGTGGTCGGTGTGCTCGTGGCGGTCGGCGTCGGCGGCGCGGTGTTCGACAGCGCGCCGGGAATGCCCTTGGCTTCGCCCTGCGCATCCTTGTCGGCCTGCCAGCTACCTTCCTCGGTGCGCAGCCGCGCTTCATCCTGCGGATAGGTTTCGCGGGTCGCGCTGCGCTCGGCGAAATTCAGTTCGGCATGGACTTCGGCGGAAAATTTGTTCGCGCCCAGGATCGGCGTCAGCAATGCGACGACCGACTGGCGATAACGGTCCTCGATCTGGCTCTGCACGGCGAGCTGCTTGTCGTTGGCGCTGTCGCCCCCATTGTCGGACAACAGCCGGCCGTTTTGATCGACGACGCTGATCGCGTCGGGCGACAGGTCTGGCACCGACGAGGCGACGAGGTGGACGATCGCCTGCACCTGGTCGTTCGACAGCGCGCGGCCATTGGCCAGGCGCAGCATCACCGACGCGCCGGGCTTCACCCGATCCCGCAGGAAAATGCTGGGCTGTTCGACGGCCAGATGGATCTTCGCGCTTTCCACGCTATCGATCGCCTCGATCGTGCGCGCCAGGTCCATTTCGCGGGCGGAGCGCAATTTCTCGCCCTCGACCGCGCGGCTCGCACCCATCGGCAGGCTGTCGATCATGCTGTTGCCATCGGGCGCGCTTTTGGGCAGGCCCTGCGCGGCAAGCATCATCTTCGCCTTGAAATACTGGTCCTCGTTGACCGTGATCGCGCCCTGAGAACTGAACGCATGGGCGATGCTGTTCTTGTCCAGCACTTCGGCGACGGCAGCCTGATCATTCTCGGGCAGGCCGCGGAACAGATCGCGCTGCGCCGGTTCGCGCAGTGCCATCCAGGCGATGCCGGCGGCCACCACCACGGCGAGCAGGCCGAGCATCGGCAGGCTCCTCGCCACTGCGGGCTGACGCATGAAGCCGGTCAACCGGTCACGCATGCCGTCCATGCCGCCCCCCGACAGGGCCGGAAGGGCGTTGCCGGCCGGACGACCGGCGGCTTCGAGAGTAAGGTTCGCATCGCTCATATTACACCGGCATACTCATGATGTCCTTGTAGGCGGACAGGAGTTTGTTGCGGACCTGAAGCGTGGCTTCAAAGCCGATCGAGGCAGTCTGTTTGGCCATCATCACCGCGGCGATGTCGGTCGT
>CAXUEQ010000059.1:0-4748 GCA_964250175.1 uncultured Sphingobium sp.
GCTTTGCGGGCCAGTATGACTGGGCCTTGTCCGGCGATCTGCGCGGCCTCGTCCGCGCCGACATCAGCTATCAGGGCCGCTCCTATGGCGACTTCCGTCCCACGTCGGTCGTCTATCGCAAGCTGGGCGACTATACACAGGCCAATGCGCGGGTCGGCGTCCGTACGGACAAGTTCGGCGCCTATCTGTTCGTGAACAATCTGTTCGATTCCGTCGCACGCACCAACGCGAGCACGGTGCTCGGCGGAACGATCGAGGCGGTGACGACCATTGCGCCCCGCACTTTAGGCATCAACCTCACCGGCGCTTTCTGACCGTAGCCGACAAGGATCCTCCACGATGAACTATCTTCCTTCTATTGCGGCCTTGCTTCTGGCTTCGGCTGCCTCACCGGCTTTCGCCGCGCCGCTCGACGATAACGAGGCCAAATCGATCGAGACATCGGTGGACGCGCTGGAGCCGGGCCTTGCCGCGACCGCGCGCAAGGTCTGGGAACTGGCTGAGGTCGGTTTCCATGAAGAACGCAGTACTGAAGTGCTGCAAAAGCAATTGAAGGCTGCAGGTTTCAAGATCCAGACCGGGATTTCCGGCATTCCCACCGCTTTTGTCGCGACAGCCGGATCGGGCGGGCCGGTGATCGCGCTCCTTGCCGAATATGACGCGCTGCCCGGCCTGTCGCAGGCCGACATCGCCGAACAAAAATCGCTGGGCGGCATCGCCGGTCATGCCTGCGGGCATAATCTGCTGGGCGCGGCGTCCGTCACCGCGGCCATCGCGCTCAAGCAGTGGCTCCAGAAGACCGGCACCCCCGGCACCGTCCGGCTCTATGGCAGCCCGGCCGAAGAGGGCGGCTTCGCAAAAGTCTATTTCGTGCGCGACGGCCTGTTCAAGGATGTCGATACGGTCATCACCTGGCATCCGGGCGACAGAAATGGCGCGTCGCAGGGGCGCATGCTGTCGATGCTGACCGCCAAATTCTCCTTTACCGGAATCGCGTCGCACGCCGCCGCCGCGCCTGAAAAGGGACGGTCGGCGCTCGACGCCGTGGAAATTCACGATGTCGCCGTCAATTTCCTGCGCGAGCATGTGCCACAGGAAACGCGAATTCATTATACGATTACCGATGGCGGCGATCAGCCCAATATCGTTCCCGCTCATGCGCAAAGCTTCTATTATATCCGCCACTATGATCCCGCGGTCGTCCAGGATGTCTGGGATCGGGTGAAGAAAGCGGCTGAAGGCGCGGCGCTGGCGACCGGCACCAAGGTTTCGGTCGAGATCATCGGCGGTAGCTACAGTACGCTGCCCAACGATACGTTGGGAAAGATCGTCGACGCCAATCTGCGACGGGTCGGCGGCTACAGCTATACCCCGCAAGAGGCTGCTTATGCCAAGTCGGTTGCCGCAACCCTGTTCGGCAAACCGGCCGATCTCGATCCCAGCAAGATCGAGTCTTATGATTTTGGGCGCAAGACGTCCGCCTCTTCCGATGTGGGCGACATCAGTTGGGTGGTGCCGACCAGTGGTCTATCCACCGCCACTTGGATCGCCGGCACGCCGCCGCATAGCTGGCAGGCCGCATCCGCCAGCGGCACGAGCGTCGGCGTCAAGGGTGCGGTGATCGCAGCCAAGACCATGGCGCTCACGGGCGCAGAACTGTTCCGTAACCCTGAAGAGGTGAAAGCGGCGAAAGTGGAGTTCGAGGCCAGTCGCGGCAAGGACTTCATATATAAGGCATTGCTAGGCGATCGTGCGCCAGCGCTGGACTATACCGCCAAACCATGATTGCAGCGTCAAATGATTTCGATCCGGCCAGTCAAGCTTGGTTTGCGACATCGTTTTGCACGCAGGTTGAAGGCTATTGCCTAGTTATGCCTATCGAGTGCCAGATTTTTCGGGGCTAAGAAGCCGATCTCAGGATAGGGTCGCGGCTGACCGGGGTTGATTGCGCTACAACCACTACTCGTCGCAAAACCATCTGTAGCGGCTGAATAATAGGTTGATGAAAAATCAACATTATGGGCTTTGCCCAGAGGAGGCGTAATCAAGAATATCGCCTTATAGCAATTACTTATGTTTTTGGCGCGCTTCTTGCTGCCTATTTTCTCGATCGCCAGCGTATCACGCGCTTATCTTGGGAAAATATGATGTCTCCTATCCGCAATCGCTCTTTCGCCTTCCCTTTCTGCAGCGTCGGTGCACTGGCGCTGAGCCTTGGTGCGGCAGCGACGCCGGCGTTGGCCGCGGACCAGGCTCCGCCCGCCACGACGGCCCCGGCTGACCCCGACGATGCCGCTGCCGATAGTCGTGGCGAGATTGTTGTCACCGCCCAGCGTCGCGAACAGCGGTTGCAGGATGTGCCGACCTCGGTCACAGTGCTCGACAGTGCGCAGTTCACGGTCGGCGGCGTTGGCCGTTCGGCTGGCGAGATACTGAACTATGTTCCCAATGCCTCCGCCGGCACCCAGCAGCATGGCCGCCCGCGCTGGTGGATTCGCGGCGTCGGCGCCGGCCAGCAGCAGCTCGATCTCGCCAATCCGGTTGGTTTCTATCTGGACGATGTGTATATCAGCAACGCCAGCGCGACCGGCATCCCGCTGTTCGACCTGGAACGGATCGAGGTGCTGCGCGGTCCGCAAGGCACATTGTGGGGCAAGAACACCACCGGCGGCGCGATCAACGTCATTTCCAAGCGCCCGTCGCTTACGGGGAATGACGACAATTATGTGAAGCTGGAATATGGCAGCTATGACGACAAGATCGCCGAGGCCGGCATCGGCACGACGATTATCGACGACAAGCTCGCCGCGCGCGTGTCCTTCCGCATCGACGATCGCGGCGGCCGCTTCAACAATCTGTTCACGGGCAACAAGGACAATGCGATCGACGACAGCGTCTTCCGCGCCCAGTTGCTCGCCAGACCGACCGAGGATCTGGAAGCGTTGCTGAGTTTCCACTATCGCCGCTACAAAACGCAAGGCACCTATTGGACCACGGCGAGCTATGCGCCCAGCGGTATCTTCCGCAACGGCTATGCGCCCTCGACCAACATCAACGACGTCAGCACCAATGCACCGGACTGGGGCAACACGCGCCAGCTCGGCGGCACGCTTCATCTGGACTGGCAGATAGGGGGCCTGACGCTGACGTCGATCACCGGTTATGAGCGATACGATAATCGCGGGCCTAATGATTCCGACAACACGCCGCTCGAAATATCGCGCGGCTATGTCGATGCGCGATCAAGCCAGTGGACGCAGGAACTGCGCCTGACCTCGCCGCAGGACAATCGCTTCAGTTGGATCGCGGGCCTGTTCTATTTCAACGAGAAGATCCGGTCCGACGCCTATTCGGCGACGCTGCCGCAAGGCAGTGTCCCGGCGTTGGCGGGCAGCACGGCTGCCCCGGCCTATGCACTGACCACCTATGATCACAAGGCGGAAAGCGGGGCGGCGTTCGGCAGCGGCACCTTCGCCTTTACCGATGCGATCAAGCTCACACTCGGCGCGCGCTGGACGCGCGAGACCAAGACGCTGGCGTTCGACCGCTTTGCGGGGGCCACGACCTCCTGGACCAACTATGCCCAGTGGTGGAACAGCTACACCGGCACCTTTGGCGGGCCGGGCACCTTCTCCGGCGATCTGCGCAAGACCTGGGACGCTTTCACCTATGATATCACCCCGTCCTGGACCATCGACCGCAACAATCTTCTCTATGCAAAATTCTCGCATGGGGTGAAGTCGGGCGGCTTCAATACGGCGGCCACGCTGCCCGTCGCACTGACCGTGGCCAACCCGGAAAAGCTGGATGCCTATGAAGTGGGCTATAAGTCGCAATGGTTCGACGGACGGCTGACCTTCAACGCGACGGCGTTCCATTATGATTATCATGACGTGCAGGTGAATGTGGTCGGGCCAAATCCGGGTGCGGTCGGCGGCACGGTCGTGTCCTATCTTCAGAACGCGGCGAAAGCGCATGTAAACGGCGCGGAATTCGAACTGCTGGCCCATCCGGTCGACAATCTGACGCTTAACGCCTCGCTCGGCCTGTTGCGCACCAGATATGACCGGTTCCAGGTGCTAAACGGCGGCGCGAACCTGGCGGGCGCGACCTTTGTCCGCGCGCCGCGCCGGACGCTGAATGTCGGCGCATCCTATAGTGTGCCGCTGGCCGATCTGGGCAAGATCGAGCTGGCGGCGGATGCGCGTTACCAGTCGCTGCAATATTATTTCGTCACGCCGCAGGACACGGTCAACCGCTATTATCTGACGCAAAAGCCCTACACGCTGACCAATATACGCGTCACTTACACGACACCGGGCGACAAGGTCAGTGTGTCGGGCTTCGTGAACAATCTGTTCGACGTCCGCTATCTGAACCATGCATTGCCATCGGCCTCCGGTACGGCGGTTACGGGCGATACCGTGGCCTGGTCCGACCCGCTGACGGTGGGTGCCTCGGTCGTCTACCGTTTTTGAGGGGCTGATGACTTTCAGCGCGCCGCGCCAGAACTAAGCTAACTCCGTTCGTGCTGATTAGGGATTTCCTAAGATCTAACGCGATTTGCCCAGGAAGCCGGTCTATTCCGCTGCCTGCAACAGCGCGGGCGCACTGCCCCCAAGCAGGGGCAGGACTTCTTCGCCCACACGATAGGCTTCCTCCAGATGCGGTGTCGCGGCCAGGATGAAGGCGTCGGTGCCGCGGGCGATCAGTTCGTCCAGCTTGTCGGCGCATTGTTCGTAGCTGCC
>CAXUEQ010000059.1:4758-5435 GCA_964250175.1 uncultured Sphingobium sp.
CAGGTTGAAGCCGCCCCACAGATTGGGCGCGACGATCAGCTCCTCATAATGACGCGCCTCGGTCGGTTTCAGCGCGGCCTGGCGTGATGCGCCGACGGAGTCGGTTGGCGCGCCGCGCCATTGCCTGCGGGTGGCTTCGCTGACATTTTCAAAGCCGGTGCGGATGTCGCGCCATGCTTCCTCCTCGGTCGCGCGCGCGACAAGATCGACGCGCACCGCGCATTTCTGCGCGCCGCCCAGTGCCGCCGTCCGTTCCTTGACCCGCGCGAACTTGTCGGCGAGCTGGTCGAACGGTTCCAGCCAGGACAGATAATAGTCTGCATGTTTGGCCGATGTCTGAAGCGCGGCGTCCGACGAACCGGAGAACCAGATTTCAGGAAATTCCTCGGCGCGCAGGAGCGGGGGAAGCCCGCCATGTTCGACCTGATAGAAACGACCGTCATAAGAGAAGTCATCGCCCGACCAGACGCCGCGAAAGATGTCCAGAAATTCGCTGGTGCGGCCATAGCGGTCGTCATGGGTGAAGCTGTCGCCCCACCAGAGCTGCGCCGGGCCGCCGCCGCCGGTGATGATGTTGAACAGCAGCCGGCCGTTGGTCGCGCGTTGCAGGCTGGCGGACAAGCGTGCGGTATGAACTGGATTGCCGAAGCCGGGCTGAAACGCGATCATGAACCGGA
>CAXUEQ010000059.1:5445-18547 GCA_964250175.1 uncultured Sphingobium sp.
AGCAGCGAAGAAATGACCCAGGGATCGTCGGTATTGGGAAAGGAGGGGATCAGCCCGCCCAGAAAACCTGCGCTCTCGGCTGCTTTTGCGATCTGGGCGAGATGGTCGATATAGCGATAGCCATCCTTTTCTCCGTGCCGATCAAGGCCGGGCGCGAGGTTGCGCGGGGTGATCGGCGACCAGTCGCCGCGATCGTAGGAGCTGCGATGGATACTGCTGTGGCAGCCATGGGTGGGCAGGCGCCAATAGAAATCGATGGACATGGCGATATCTCCTCAAGCCGCCGTGCGGGCGGTGCCGCTTAGCGCGCGCAGGCGGGGTAGCACTTGCCGTCCGACCCGATAGGCTTCCTCCAGCGCAGGGCTGCCGGACAGGATGATATGGGTGAACCCGAGTGCGGCATGGTCGGCGAGCCGCGCGGCGACATCGTCATAGGAGCCGACGAGCGCGCCTGGCGGCAGCGTCGTGCGGGCGGCGTCATGGCCAGCTTCCTCGCTGGTTTCGCGCGCCAGCACTGGCTGGATCAGACCGAGAGCTACCTTTCGGCCCGTGCGATCGGCCTGCGCGTCAAGCGCGCCGATAAGAGGCGTCAGCCTGTCCAGCGAGGCTGCCGCGAACAGATGTACGTCGGCATGCCGGGCCGAAAGCGCCAGCGCCTCCTCGCTTTCCCCTTGTAGATAGATTTTCGGAAAGGGCGGCTGGTTCAACGGCGGGTCGAAGCCGCCATTTTCGACTTCGAAATATTTACCCTTGAAACTAAAGGGGCGTGTCATGTGTACGCCGCGCGCGACGGTGAGAAATTCGTCAAGCCGCGCGCCCAGTTCCGCCTCGGCCAGGAAATCGCCCTCGGCTACGCGCGTCCGCGCATCGGCGTCCGGTGCGATCGCCCAGGCCAGCCGGTCGTGCGTCGCTCGCTGGAAACTGGTCGCCTGCTTGGCGGCATAGACCGCCGACCCCACCGATGCGGGAAATTCGGGGATAACGGCCAATCGCGGGACGGCGCGCGCGATGACGGCTGCGACAATCCGGCTCTCGTCGGCTTCGCGGCGATAGGGCAGGAACAGCCCGTCGAAGCTCGCTTGCGCCGCGCCCTCGGCTACCTGACTGTAATAGTCATAGCGATTTTGCGGCGCGCCGTGGTTCGCGGTGACGAGGCTAGGAATAGCGGGGCGCAACGCCGGTTCCGACCGTTGCGGCTCATACGCCGCGTCGATCTGCCAATAGGCGCTGATGCTCATGCCGCGTCCTTTCTCTCGGCGAAGGCCGGCGTTGCGAGCGTGCCGGCGAAAACCGTCCCGGCCAGCGGCCGACGGCCATTGGGCGACTCCGCCCCGTGAAATTCGGCAGCGAGCGTGTCGAGGCTGCCCTGCCGTCCGAGCGCGACGATCGCTTCAATCGCGAAATCTTCGGGGATGGCCAGCCGTTCGCGCGCGGCGACGCGATCGAAGCCGCCGATGCCATGCGTGTGCCAGCCGAGCAGCAACGCCTGATGCGCGAAATTGGCCCAGGCGGCACCCGCGTCGAAACTGTGCGACTGGCTTTCGACGATCTCGCCCAGCCGCTCCACATGCCGGGCAGAGAGGATGATAACGAGCGCCGAAGCCTGCGCTGCCCAAAGCAGGTTGCGCGGCGCGAGCAAAGCCAGATAGTTCGGCCAGATCGCGTCGTCGGGGCGGGCGAACAGGAAGCGCCAAGGCTGGGCATTGCTGGCCGAAGGCGCCCAGCGCGCGGCTTCAAACACGGTCCGCAATATGCTGTCGGGCACCGCTTCGCCGGTGAAGCTGCGTGGCGACCAGCGGTTGGCAAACAGCGGATCGATCGGATGGTCGGGCTGACGGCTCATGGGCGTTCCTCTCGGCTGCGAAGCTGGATAAGATTGTCGGGAGTGTCGCCGCTGTCCGCACCGGACGTCAGCTCTGCCAGTATCTCGTCCTTTAGCCGGTGAAGCAGGGGTGCGCGGCGGTCGCGCGGATGGGGAAGGTCGACATCGACAATGCGGCGGATGCGGCCCGGATTGGGGGACATGACGATGACGCGATCGCCAAGATAAAGCGCTTCCTCGACATCGTGCGTGACCATGAGCATCGTCGATTGCTGCGCCATCCAGATGCGTTGCAGCTCGTTTTGCACATGGACGCGGGTCAGCGCGTCGAGCGCGCCGAGCGGTTCGTCGAGCAACAGCAGCTTCGGTTCCGTGACCAGGGCGCGGGCGATCGCCGCGCGCTGAGCCATCCCGCCTGAAAGCTGATGCGGATAGGCCTTTTCGAAACCTTTCAAATTGACGAGCGCGATATGGTCGGCAACGATCTGCGCGCGGCGTGCCTTTGGCGTATCGGTGTTGAGCAGCGCCAATTCGATATTCTGTTCAAGCGTCATCCAGGGAAAAAGGCGGTGGTCTTGGAAGATGATGCCGCGATCAAGGCTGGTGGTCGAGATGCGTTCGCCATCGAGGCGCACTTCGCCGCTATATTCGTCGTCCAAGCCAACGATCAGGCGCAGCAAGGTCGATTTGCCGCATCCTGAAGCGCCGACGATGCTGACGAACTCCCCCGGCTGGACGGTCAGGTTGATATTATCCAAGACCAGCCGGGGCTTCCTGTTGATGATGAAGCTTTTGTTGAGATTGCCGATGGTCAGCGCGCCGCGCCGTGGCGGCGTTCCGTGCGGCTCTGGCCGGTTTAGAGGATCGATGCTCATGGGATGCTCCGGGTGAAGATCAAAGGACTGACGGCTGCCAGCGCAACAGGAAGCGGCGCAGGTGCAAAAAGGCCCGATTGATTGAAAAGCCCAGGATCGCCGTAGCGGCCAGCACAACCAGCATGATGTCCAGCCGTTGTTGTGTCTGGGCAAGTTGCATGACGACGCCGAGGCCGGCATCGGCGCCGGTCAACAATTCGGTGCCGATTGTTGCGATCCAGGCGAAGGCCAGCGCCTGCGTCAGTCCGGTGAGAATCATCGGCATCGCGGCTGGAAGCAGGATCAGGCGAAAGCGCTGCGCCGTGGTTAGGCCGTAGACGCGGCCGACATCCAGATAGCGCCCCTCGATCTGCGCGACGCCGGCATGGCTGTTGAGCATTGAGGGAAAAAAGGACGACATGGCGATGACGATCAACTGGCTGCTCTCGCCCGCGCCGAACCATAGGCCCATCAATGGCAGCCAGCCGATCATTGGCACCTGCCGCAATGCGTTCAGTAACGGGCTTAGGATACGGTCGAGCGGCCGCCATACCGCCGTGGCCATGCCGATTGCGATACCCAGCGGCGCGCCGATGGCAAGCCCTGTAAAAGCCCGGCGCAAGGTTGCGATGACGCCGTCGCGCAATGATCCGTCGGCGATGACCTCGGCCAGCGCGACTCCAATGGCGGAGGGCGGGGCAAAGGTCGTGATATGCGCGCGCGCCTGCCACTGCCACCAGACGAGTAGTAGCGCCGGCGCGACGAAACCGAGCACGATGCGGATCGCGCGGTGAGCAAGCAGCCCCGTCATGCGGTCTGCCAGCGTGTCGCGCGCTGTTCGATCGCGCGGGCGCCGCGGTCGAGCAGAAAGCCGATCAGGCCGCTGACGACGACCCCGGCCAATACGACATCGATCTGGAAGAGCTGGCGGCCCATCTCCATCATCTGACCGATGCCGCTGTCGGCCGCGAGTAGTTCCGCCGCGACCAGCACGACCCAGGCGCGGGTGATGGCGACCCGCAGGCCGGTCAGGACGGCGGGGATCGTAGCCGGAACCAGGATGCGCCAGATCAAGTCGGGCAAGCGGGTGCGATAAACGCGTGCAACCTCGAACCAAGCTTTTGGCACGCCGCGTATCCCGTCGAAGGTTGCAAGTGCGACGGGGAAGAAGGCGGCGATGGCGACCACCGCGATCTTGAACGGTTCATCGATTCCGAGGAAGATCACCATTATCGGCACGAAGGCGATGATCGGAACCTGCCAGAGCGTCAGGAACAGCGGCGAGAAGGCTGCTTCTGCAAGGCGGGACAAGGCGATGGCCGCGCCAAAGGCGAGTCCGGCAAAACCGCCTATTAAGAAACCTATGACAAGCCGGTAGAGACTGTCTCCTACATGGCGCTGGAGGTCGCCCGATCGGGCCATTGTGGCCAGGGTTTCGCCGACCGCGCTGGGCGGCACCAGTATCTGCGCGGGGAAGAGGCCGGTCATGCAGGCTGCCTGCCACAGGCCCAGCAGCAGGAGCGGCGCGATCAGGGCGCTGGCGGGCCATTTGCCGGCCATGGGCGTCATTTGCCCGATGGGGCGGGCGAATCCGCGCCGCCGGTCGCCCAGAAGCCGGTCAGTTTCAGGTTGCGCAGCGCCTGGTTGACGAAACGGTCGTCGATCAGCGCGTCGGTATCGACCTTTTTGCGCACCAGCCCGCGGGCGAAAGTATAATCGGCAACCGCGCGGTAATGGCTGCGCACATCGTAGCGGACGACCGGCGAGAAGCGTTCGCGCCAGCTTATGCCAGACGCCGCATAATCCTTGGCGACGATCGCTTCGGGCAGGGCGCCGCGGGCGGCATCATGGATCACCTTCGCCTTGTTGGCCTCATCCGACGACCAGGCGGCGGCGCGCACGAAAGCGTCGGCGACGAGCTGGGTCAATTCCGGATTGCGGTCCACGAAATCCTTTCGCGCGAACAGTTCCGCGCGCATTTTCCAGTCTGGCGGCGCTTGCTTGGTCGACCAGATCACATGGGCGATACCCTTTTGCTCGGCGAGCAGACCGTCGGACAGCAGCACGGCCGCGTCCACGCTTCCGGATTCGAGCGCGGCGGGCGTTGCCAGCGGGTTGATGTTGACGATCTTGAAATCGCTCAGCTTCAGCCCGTTGGCGTCGAGCAGCTTGGAAAAGGGCAGTTCCCACGGGCGGCCGCGATGCAGCGCGATCCGCTTGCCCTTGAGATCGGCAATGCTGCGCGCGGCAAGGCCCTTGCGCGCCACCAGATAGACGTCCTGGCCCTGACCGACCGGAACGACCAGTTTCAACGGCACGCCGCCAGCGATCGCGATGATTGCCGGAAAATCGCCATAAGCGGCAAAGTCGATGCGCTTGCCCGAGAAGCCCTCGTTGATGAGCGGTCCGCCGACGGCGGTGGGGACGGGGGTCAGCGCCAGCGTCACGCCGCGCTTCGCCAGTTCGGCCTTCAACCAACCCTGGTTGATGACGGTGCCGACAAGGCCGGTATAGACTTGGCCGCCTTTGTAGGGATAGGCGATCGACGCGATATTGACCGTCCTGGCAGCGGCGGATGAGTCTGCGCCTGTCTTCTGCCCCGAGCAGGCGGCAAGCGTCGTTGCAACCAGTAGCGTCATGGCGATCAGGATCGTCTTGCCCGCCTGCCTGGCGATGCCGCCCGCTTTTCTTTCGTTCCGCTCAAAGGCCATTTGTGCGCTCTCGATCCTTAGCTTCGCCATCTGTGAAGCTGAACTGCACAGGACGTGCCAACTGCCATAAGCGGGCAATCCCGCGAGAATGTGCCGGTTATGTTTTCGGTACTGTTGATTTTTGCGCAGATGACGGGCGTAAACTGTTTGAAAAAGCACTCTCCGCGTCACGGATGCGTTTATGACAGCAATTTACGGCATGATTTCCTTGGCATGCCCCTTGCTGGGCAAAGCGCGACCATGCGGGTCAAGCAGCTTAGGGGAGGGCGGCGTTGGACATATTTGAGATGCCGGGTGGCGATGCCGAAAAAATCGACGGCGAGTATCCGGCCGAGGTCTGGATGATGCGATGCCCGGTTCCCGCTGCCTCTGGCGTCGCATGGTCGCTGGGGTGGATGAGCGAGGCGTTCGGTCGCGACGGGATCGGCGTAAGGCGGCTGGTCGAGGACGGGCTGAATTTCGTTGTCGACGATCCCGCCTTGCGGGCTGCGCATCTTTTCCGCGAGGGCGGCAATATCGATGCGCTCGCGGCACGTGCGCTGGGTGCGCAGACCCGCGTGATCGGCCTGACCTGGATTGATGAGCGTCAGGCGATCATGGTCCGCCCCGATACGGTGGTGATGGAACCGGCCGACCTCAAGGGCCTGCGCTTCGCCTTGCCGGGCTATGCGCAAACTCGCGGGAGAAGCATCGCGCGCGGGATGTCGCTGCACGGCATACAGAGCGCGCTGGCGCTTGGCGGGCTGGTCATGGACGATGTGAATCTGGTCGAGGTTCCGACACCACCGCGGGAAAGCCTGAGCATGGAGGGGATGCGCAGGCTTTGGCTGAGTCTGGAATGGCTCGCCGCCGGGCGCGTGGACGCCGTATATGTGAAGGGCAGCGCTGCCGCTGAGGCGAGCCTGCGGCTTGGGCTGGAGGTCGCGATCGACCTCGACGCCTATCCCAGCCGGCTGGCACGCATCAACAACGGCACGCCACGCCCGATCACGGTCGACCAGCATATGCTCGATCATCATGGGGATCTGGTCGAGCGTTTCCTGGAGCAGAGCCTGGCCGCCGCCGACTGGGCGGCCGCGAATCCGGCCGCGCTGAAACCGATCATCGCGCAGGAGACATTTTCGGGACTGGCGGGCGTGGAAGCGGCCTATCGCAACGACTATCATCGCTCGCTGCATCCCGACCTGTCGCAGGACCGGATCGACATGTTGCGGACCCAGGCCAGCTTCCTGTGGCTGCACGGCTTTCTAGAATCGCCGGTCGATATCGACCGATGGATATGCAAGGCGCCGCTGAAGGCGGTGCTGGAACGGCGCGCCATGAAGGCTTCCACGACCATCGGGACGTTTTAGGACCGATCGTCAGCCCGCTTCTCGCCAATGCAGGCATAAGCAGGGGCCAGGTTTCATCAGATGGACAATTGGGTTCCCGCCTGCGCGGGAATGACGATGAAAGGGCTGATGGCATCGGCGGGCCTTTGCATAAGGTGAAAAGCCAACAGCATGGCTGGTGATAATCGCGCAATGTGCGGTGAATGGGTGACCGGCAGCCGCGAATGCGCGGGATTTTTCGCATTGGCACGGCTCTTGCGGAATTATTCGGGCGAGTGTCAACAGCGGAGATCATGCCATGTCCAACGCCCTTCAGCGACCGGCCGAACCAGTGAGCAAACCCGATGAAATCTGGTTCACGCGCTGTCCGGTGCCGACGGCCACGGGTATCGCCTACAAGCTTGGCTGGCTGACCGAGAGTTTCGAGGCCGATGGCATTGCGTTGCGCACGCTTCAGGAATCGGGATCGGAACTTGGGCGGCATCATTATGACCACCGCCTGCCGACGCTGATCCGTGAAGGCGGCAACATGCTTGCGATCGCGGCCCGTGCGCAAGGCGAGCCGACCAAGCTGGTGGGTCTGACCTGGATCGAGGAAAGCCAGCTCATCCTGGCCCGGCCGGACTCGGGCATCCAGTCCGCCGCCGACCTGAAAGGCAAGCGTCTGGCGCTGCCCGGCTGGTCGCACAACGACATTCCCGCCCATGTGCGTGGCACGAGCATCGCGCGCGGCATGTCGCTCGCAGGGTATAAGGGTGTGCTGGCTTCGGCGGGCCTGACGTTCGACGATGTCGATCTGGTCGAGGTGGCCGACCGACTGCGCAATATCGGTGGCAGCGGGCGCGACATTCCGCAGGATGGCCCGGACGCCGCTGCGGCGCGCCGGGCGAGCGGTGTGGGGCGGTTGTGGCCGATCGCTGCGCTCGTCGCTGGTGATGTCGACGCCATTTATGTCAAGGGCGCCGCGGCGATCGACCAGGCGCGGGAAGCCGGTCTGGTCATCGCGATCGACCTGGACAGGCTGCCCGATCGCCGGTTCCGCGTGAACAACGGCACACCGCGCCCGATCACCGTGCACCAGAGCCTGATCGACGATCATTTCGACCTGCTCGTCCGCTTCCTTGCGGTCACTCTGCGCGCCGCCGACTGGGTTGCCGAACAGCCCGACCGCCTGCGCGAGATATTGGAGTTCGAGACAGCGGGCAGCGCCGAAGCGGTCGGGCAGGCCTATGCGCATCTGCATGAAGGGCTGCACCCGACGCTGGACGAGGAGCGCCTGGCGCTGTTCGACTTGCAGAAGACATTTCTCTTCACCCATGGGTTCCTCGACGCCGATTTCGCGCTCGGCGATTGGGTCGATCCCCGCCCGCTGGAGGCCGCGCGCGCCCTCAACGCCCAGCGTCCCCAGCCCGTCGCCGTTCCAGCCTGAAAGGAAAAACGCATGTCTGACACCAACGGACTATCCAAGGACGCCATCAGCTTCGTGCAGAAAACGGAGCAGGACGCCCGTCGCGCCTTTCGCGTGTTGCGCGAAACCCAAACCGTTTCTGCCAGCGGCACCCTGTTCTTCGCCGTCCGCATTCCCGGCGAGGACAAGATCATCACGCTGAACTATGCCGGCCTGTGGGAAGATGATCCGGACCAGGCCGTGACCAGCGTCATCGGCTTCGACGGCACGCTCTATTGGGGCGACAGTCCGGGCGGCGCGGCGCGCTATCTCAAGATTTTCAAGAAGCATCCCGACTTTCAGGCGATCAGCCATGTGCATACGCCGCATCTGGGCGCCTATTCGCAGGCGCATCAGGAATTGCCGCTACTTTACGTCCCCAATCGCCGTTTCCGTTTCACCGCGAAGCTGCCCGTCTATATCAACCGTCGCCAGCCGGAACCCGACTTCATCCTGGAGGCGATCGAACAGGATGGCGAAGTGCCGGGCATCGTCGAGGCCAATGGCGGCGCGACGCTGTGGAGCTGGAAAGGCCTGCGCGACCTGACGAACACTATCGTGCTGATCGAGGAGGGCGCGCAATTCCAGATATTGGCGGCGGCGCTGGGGGGATCGAAGCCCTTTGGCCCCGGCGTGCTGGAACAGCAGTGGAAGATGGGCAAGCTGGTGCCGCCCGATGCGCGCGTCGATGATGACGGCACGATCCATCTGCCCGAGCGGGTCGCCGAACCCGCCGAATGACCCATGGGCCGGCCTGGCACAGATGCCCGACCGGCCCATATTTCCATCCATTACCGGAGACTGCCGCCATGAGTGACAAGAAGCGCCAGATCGCGCTCGCCGTGTTCCTCACCCGCCACGGGCATCATCCCGGTGCGTGGCGTCAGCCCGGATCGGCGCCGAGCGGCAAGCCCGATTTTCGCTATTGGGCCGACCTTGTCCGCACCGCCGAGCGCGGCAAGCTGGACGCGGCCTTCTTCGCCGATTTCGTGGGGCAGGGCGGCGACAATATCAAGGGGATTGCCCGCCGCCACGCCTTCCTCGATTTCGAGCCGCTGACCGCCGTCGCCGCGCTGGCCAGCATCACCAGCCGGATCGGGCTGGTCGCGACGGTCAACACCAATTTCGATCTGCCCTATGCGCTCGCGCGCCGCTTCGCCTCGCTCGATCATATCAGCGGCGGGCGCGTCGGCTGGAACATCGTATCCTCGCTGAGCGAGGGCGCGGCGCGCAGCTTCGGCGTCGACCAGCCTTATAGCCATGCCGAACGCTATGCGCGCGCCAACGATTTCGTCGCACTGGCAAAAGCGCTGTGGGATAGCTGGGAAGATGAGGCGTTCGATGATGCCGACCCGGAAAGCGGTATCTACCTGAATGCCGAAGCGGTGCATCCGGTCCATTATCGCGGGCCGCACTATCATCTCGACTCGGTGCTCGACATGCCGCGCCCGATCCAGGGCTATCCCGTATTCGCGCAGGCGGGTAATTCGGAGACCGGGCGCGATTTCGCCGCGCGCCATGCCGAGATGATCTATGCCGCCGCCCAGTTCATCGAGGATGCGCAGGCCTTCTACGCCGACGTGAAACGGCGCGCGGTGGCGCATGGCCGCGATCCGGACACGGTAAAGGTCATGCCCGGCCTGTCTTATACGATCGGCGGCAGCCTGCAGGAAGCGCAGGACAAGTTCGGCGCGCTGGAGGCGGCGGTCGATTTTTCGGGCGACCTCAACCTGATGGGGCATGATGTCAGCGCCTATCCGCTCGACGGGCCGCTGCCAGACCTGCCCGAGCCGGAAAATGGCAAGGGCCGCTGGGGTCAGTTGACCGCGCTTGCCCGCCGTGAGAAGCTGACCATTCGCCAGTTGTTCCTGCGCTTCAACGCGGTGCGCGGCCACAGGGTCGTGCTGGGCACGGCCGCCGACGTCGCTGACCAGATACAGGATTGGTTCGAGCGCGACGCCGCCGATGGCTTCAACCTCATTCCGCCGCTTCTGCCCAGTTCGCTGACCGACTTCATCGATCTGGTCGTGCCGGAGCTGCAGCGGCGCGGCCTGTTTCGCACCGAATATGAAGGCACGACCCTGCGGGAGCATCTGCGCCTGCCACGCCCGCTCAATCCCAACCGCAAAATTGCCGGCGCCGATGCGCCGGTCTTCGAACCCGCAGCCTGATCTTACACGCCCCCGATCTGCTCACACGCCCCGATCTGCTCACACGCCAAGGAGACGACCCATGTCCCAGAAACTCGATACGCTTTGGTATACGCGCTGCCCGGTGCCAACCGGCCTGGGCATCGCCATTCAGCAGGGCTGGCTGGAAGAGGCGTTCCGCGCGCAGGGGACGAAACTGTCCTCGCTGCTGGAATCCGACGATTTTTCGAAGCGGGAGTCGCATTTCTCGCACACCGTGCAGAATTCGGTCCGGCATGGCGGCAACATTCCGGCGATCAGCGCACGGGCGCGGGGGCGCGACACCCGCGTGCTTGGCCTGTCCTGGGCCGACGAAACGCAGTTGATCCTCGCCAGTCCGGATTCGGGGATCAAGACCGTGCGTGACCTGAAGGGCCGCCGTTTCGGCCTGCCCAACTGGAAACATGTCGAAATCGACTTTTCGCGCGCGCAGGCGATTCGCGGCCTTGAAAACGCGCTGCGGCTGGAGGGACTCGAAGTGTCCGACGTCGAACTGGTCGATCAGGACATCGACACCCATTATAGTGATGGGCAGGCGCAGACCGTGGGCGGCACGCTCGCCTGGGGCGGACGCAGCACCAGCCGCGCGCGTGCCAACAATCTGGAGCTGATCGCGCTGCTGCGTGGCGAAGTGGACGCGATATTCCTCAAGGGCGCATCGGGCGCGCAGATCGCGCACCAGTTCGGCCTGACCACCGTGATCGACACGGGCATCCATCCCGATCCGCTGGTGCGATCGAACAATGGCACGCCGCGCACGCTGGCGGTCGACGGGCATCTGGTCGACAATCATTTCGATGCGGCGACCACTATCGTCGAGCAGGTGCTGCGCGCCGAAGCCTGGGCGCAGGACCATGCCTCCGACGTGCGCCGCTATTTGGCGCGCGAGAGCAATTCCAGCGAATATTGGGTCAGCATCGCCTATGGCGAGGATGCGCAGACCCGGCTGAAGACCGATCTGGCCGAACGGTCGATCACCGGGATCCAGGATTTCACCAATTTCCTGCACCGCTGGAAGTTCATCCCCGAAACGTTCGACGTGCGCGACTGGATCGATGCGCGTCCGCTGGAGGCCGCACGGGCGCGTCTGCGGGACGCTGCGCCGGCACTGGCTCTGGCGGTCTGATACGCGCGGGGGGAGAGCAAAGCATGGTGAAGGCTGGAACCGTCGGGCGTCCGGGCGGGCGTCTCGGCGGCAGCCCGTTGCTGCGCTGTCTGGCCATTTATGGCGAAATGCCGCGGCGTTTCGCGCTGACCGCCGTCATGCTGGCGGCGGTGAATATCGCTTTGGTCGGTCAGCAGGTGCTGGTCGGCCATGCGGTGCAGGAGGCGGTGAAGGGCAAGCTGGTGCAGGCCGGTCCCGGCGGGCTGCTGGATTATCATCGCGCATGGTTCTGGGTGGCGGCGCTGGTCACGCTTTCGCTGGTGCGCGCGGTCGTGCAATATGGCGCGGGTCTGTTGTCGCTGTCGATCGGCCAGACGCTGCTGACGATCCTGCGCGAGCGGATATTGCGGCAGGTGCAGCGGCTCGACCTCGCCTACCACTGGCGGCACGGCGTCGGCGAGATGGTGACGCGCATGACCCGCGACGCCGACAAGGTGCGCGACGCGCTGATCAATTTCTGGCGACAGATATTCGAGACCGGGCTGATCGTCTTCATCTCGCTCGGCCTGTTGTTCACCTATTCACCCTGGCTGGCGCTGGTCCCCTTTCTACTGCTGGCGATCGGTATCGCCCTGCTGGCGTCGGAAGCGGATGTGCTGGTCGCGCTCGACCGGCGGATCGGCGACGCCTATGATGCGGTGACGCAGGACCTGTCCGAAGGCGTGAACGGCGTACGCGTCATCAAGGCTTTCGGGCTTGGCAAGGCCCGCATCGCGCGGTTCAGCCAGCATATCGACGGCTTTCGGCATGAGGCGCGCGCGGCGATACGCCATGCCTCGCGCCGGGTGCCGCTGCCGCAGACGATCATCGCGCTCGGCCATGCCTGGGTGCTGGGTCTGGGCGCGTGGATGGTGAGCCAGGGCAGTCTGGCACTTGGGAGCCTGGTCGCGGCGATGCTCGTCGTCAACACGCTCGTCCTGCGGATCGAGGGCATAGGCCGGCTGTTGCAGGTCATCGCCGACGCGCGGGCGTCGGCCGGGCGCATCTGGGAAGTGCTGGACGCGGAGCCGGCGATCGTGCCGGGCAGCGCTGTCCTGCCCGACGGGCCGCTGGGCTTTCGGCTGTCGCATGTCTCGGCCTCGCCGCTCGGGGACGGCGCGGCGGTGCTGCATGACCTCAATTTTACTGTGCAACCGGGTGAAGTCGTCGCGCTGGTCGGGGCCACAGGATCGGGCAAAAGCATCCTGACCGCGATGCTGCCGCGCCTGGTCGAGGCGGATAGCGGCAGCCTGTCGATCGGGTCGGATGCGCTTGGCTGGCATGATGTCCGGGGCCTGGATCTTAGCCATTTGCGGCGTCGCGTGCATGTGCTGCCGCAGGAAAGCTTTCTGCTGTCCGACACGCTGGCCGCCAACCTGCGCCTGACCGCGCCCGCCGCGCGCGACGAGGATCTGCGGGCGGCGCTGGAAGGGGCGGCGGCGGGCGAGGTGCTGGCGCGGCTGAGCGAGGGTCTCGATACCAAAATGGGCGATCGCGGCGTCACCCTGTCCGGCGGCCAGCGCCAGCGGATATGCCTGGCGCGTGCGCTGTTGGCGGACGCCGACATTTTGGTCCTCGACGATGCGACCAGCGCGCTGGACGCG
>CAXUEQ010000060.1:0-936 GCA_964250175.1 uncultured Sphingobium sp.
AGCGTCCGGCGGCCGTCGGGCGTGCCGTCGAGTATCTGTTCAAGATCTTCCCGGAATCCCATGTCGAGCATCTCGTCGGCTTCGTCGAGGATCGCGACGCGCAATTGGGCAAGGTCGAGCGCGCCGCGTTCCAGATGGTCGCGCAACCGGCCCGGCGTGCCGACGACGATCTGCGCGCCATGGGCGAGGCTGCGCCGCTCTTTGGCGGCGTCCATGCCGCCGACGCAGGTCGCGATGCGCGCGCCGGACTTGCCATAGAGCCAGATCAGTTCGCGGCTGACCTGCAGCGCGAGTTCGCGGGTGGGTGCGATGATGAGCGCCATCGGCTTGCCCTTGCTGTCGGCGATAACGCCATCACCTTCCAGCAGTTGCTCGGCCATGGCGAGACCGAAGGCGACGGTCTTGCCCGATCCGGTCTGGGCCGACACGATCAGGTCGCGATTGCTGGCTTCCGGTTCGATGACATGCGCCTGAACAGGTGTGGGCGCGGCATAGCCGCGGGCGGACAGCGCTTCGGCAAGAAGCGGCGGCAGGTTTGAAAAGGGCATATCGTCTCGAATCGTCTTGGCACGCCGCAATGGCTTGTTGGTCTGTTGATGCGAAGGTGGGTCCGAACATGTCCCAACATCCATTTGGGGTTCGGCCTCGAATCAGTCCGGGGCAGCGTGCGTTACAGAGCCTGCCCGGCTGCCACCCCACTAGCCCATGCCCACTGAAAATTATAGCCCCCCAGCCAGCCGGTCACGTCGACCGCCTCTCCGATTGCATAAAGCCCTGAAATTCTTCGCGATTCCATGGTCTGGGACGACAGGTCGGCGGTGCTGATGCCGCCGACGGTGACTTCGGCCTTGGCGAAGCCTTCGGTGCCGTTGGGGTGAAATTGCCATGCGGACAGGCGCTTGCCCGCTTCGGCGAGCGCCTTGTCGGTGCAGGAGG
>CAXUEQ010000060.1:946-18013 GCA_964250175.1 uncultured Sphingobium sp.
AGGTCGCCGGTCACGCCGATGCGGTCGGCAAGCGTTTCGGCGAGGCGCGCGGGGAGGTGGGTGGAGAGCGCCGCGCGCAGGGTCGCACGCGGGGTTTCGCGCTTGGCGTCAGTCAGCCATTCGGGCGGGCGGTCGGGCAGGAGGTTGATCGCCACCGGCTGGCCGTGCCGCCAGTAGGAGGAGATTTGCAGGATCGCGGGGCCGGACAGGCCCTTATGGGTGAACAGGGCGGCTTCGCGGAAGCGTGTCTTGCCGATGCCGGCGATTACTTCGGTGGACACGCCCGACAGGTCGCGGAACAGGGTTTCGTCGCCGCCGAGCGTGAAGGGGACCAGCGCCGGGCGCGGCTCGACCACCTTCATGCCGAACTGGCGGGCGAGGTCATAGGCGAAACCGCTCGCGCCCAGCTTGGGTATGGACGGTCCCCCGGTGGCGATCACGAGTGCGGGGGCTTGCGCTTCGTCACTGCCGGCGGTCACGCGATAGCGGCCATCGGCATGGGCGACACTGGTGATTGCGCGTCCGGTCGCGATTTCCACGCCGCCCTTGTCGCATTCGGCAAGCAGCATCGCGACGATCTGCGCGGCGGGGCCATCGCAGAAAAGCTGGCCGAGCGCCTTTTCGTGCCAGGCGATGCCATGCCGGTCGATCAGGTCGATAAAATCCTGCGGGCGGTAGCGCCCGAGCGCCGACTTCATGAAATGCGGATTGGCCGAAATATAGCGATCGGCTGCGGCATGGACATTGGTGAAGTTGCAGCGTCCGCCGCCGGAAATCAGGATTTTTTTCCCCACCGCATCGGCATGGTCGATCACCAATATCCGCTTGCCGCGCTGGCCGGCGATCGCCGCGCACATCAGCCCCGCGCCGCCCGCGCCCAGAATGATTGCGTCATAGGTTGGGATCGAAGTCATATTCGGGCCTATGCGCGATAGGCGGGGAAAAGCGAATCGCTTTGTGCTTCGATAAGAGGAATTGTGCATAATGCCTGCTTCGACGGATGGAAGCGGACGGATCGCAATCCGCCAACTCCCGTCATCCCCGCGCAGGCGGGTATCCATCTCCTGCCATCACGGATAAACATGGCATCGGCATATGGGTCCACGCATGCGCGGGGATGACGGGATATTTGACGATCGGGCCAAGATTCCTATCCTTGCGTAACGCAGACCCTAAGAGGATGACACCCGCCCAGCATTAATTGAACGGCGTATAATATATAAATTGAACATCGTATAATTAGACGATAGAGCGAGTATGCTGTTAAGGTCCCGGCGAGGTTTGCGCGCTAGGCGGGACATGTTCACACAAGGGAGTCGTCCATGTCCGCACCCGACCTGTCGCTGCTCGGCAAACGCCGCTTCGCGCCGCTGTTCGTTGTCCAGTTCCTGGGCGCGTTCAATGACAATCTGCTGAAATTCGCGCTGCTGTTCCTTGCCAATTACGGCCTTTATGTCGGGCAGCCGGGCAAGGCCGAGCAACTGGCGACGATCGCGACCGGACTGTTCATCCTGCCCTATTTCCTCTTCTCCGCGCTTGCCGGGCAGATCGCCGACGCGTGGGACAAGGCGAAACTGGTGCGCTTTGTGAAAGGCGCGGAAATCGGCATCATGACGCTGGCGGTGGGCGGCTTTTACCTTCAGTCGGTGCCGATGCTGCTGGGATCGCTATTCCTGATGGGACTGCACTCGACCATTTTCGGCCCGGTGAAATATTCGATTCTGCCCCAGCATTTGACGAACCACGAAATCATGGGCGGCACGGGCCTGATCGAGGCGGGCACCTTCCTCGCCATATTGGGCGGGCAATTGCTGGCCGGTGTGATCCTGCCCTGGGAAGCGGGGCTGGTCGCGATCAGCCTCGCCGGTCTGGGTTTCATCGCCAGCCTCGCCGTGCCTTCGGCCCCCGCCACCGCGCCGGGGCTGAAAGTCGAATGGAATATATTCAAAAGCACTTGGGGCATATTGAGAGCCGCGCGGCATGGGCGCGGCGTGTGGCTGTCGATCCTGGGAATAAGCTGGTTCTTCGCGATCGGCGCGGTGCTGCTGTCGGAGTTCGCGCCGCTGACGAGCAATATATTGAAGGCGCAGCAGGAGGTCGTGACGATGTTCCTGCTGGTCTTTTCGGTCAGCGTCGCGGTCGGGTCGCTGGTGGTCAACCGGCTGCTGGGCGGCGAGGTGTCGGCGCGCTATGTTCCGATCTCGGCGCTGGTAATGGCGGGCTGCATGATCGATCTGTGGCTCTCGACCAGCGCCTTCGTGCCGCAGGTGCAGAATGCCGGAATAGCGCAGTTTATCGGGACGCCGGGAAGCTGGCGCATCCTGGGCGACCTGACCGGTCTGGCGCTGGCGGGCGGCATGTTCATCGTTCCGCTCTACGCGATCCTTCAAATGTATAGCCCGCCAGAGGAACGCTCGCGCACGATCGCCGCCAACAATATCATCAACGCGGTCGTGACCGTATTGCTGGTGATCGCGGTGACGCTGCTGCTGGCGCGCGGCACCAGCATTTCGGGCGTGATCGGCGCGATGGGCTTTGCCACGCTGTCGGTCGCGCTGATCTCCTGCTGGCTGCTGCCCGAAACGGTCATCAAGTCGCTGGTGCGCGGGCTTTTGAAGCTGCTCTATCGCATCGAAGTGATAGGCGCGGAGAATATGCCGAAAGAAGGCGCGCGCGCGGTCGTGGTGGTCAACCATGTCTCTTTCCTCGACGGGCTGCTGCTTGCCGCCTTTCTGCCCGGCAAGCCGACTTTCGCGGTGCATACCCGCATCGCCAAAGCCTGGTGGGTGAAGCCCTTCCTCGGCATTTTCGACGCCTTTCCGGTCGATCCGATGAACCCGATGTCGGCCAAGGCGATGGTCAACGCCGTCAGGGAAGGCCGGACGCTGGTCATCTTTCCGGAAGGGCGGATCACCGTCACCGGCGCGCTGATGAAGGTTTTCGACGGCCCCGGCATGGTCGCCGACAAGGCCGACGCGCCCATCATCCCCGTGCGGATCGACGGTGCGCAATTCACGCCTTTCTCCCGCCTGCGCGGCAAGGTGCATCTGCGCAACTTCCCGAAGATCCGCCTGACCATATTGCCGCCACGGCATTTCAGGATCGAGGGCGAGATGAGCGCGCGCCAGCGTCGGGCAATCGCCGGGCGGCAGCTTTATGACGTGATGAGCGACATGATCTTCGCCACGTCGCATATCGACACGACCCTTTTCCACGCGCTGCTGGAAGCGCGGCAGGTCTATGGCGCGAAGGCCGAGGTGGTCGAGGATGTGAAGCGTGAGCCGCTCTCCTACGGCAAGCTGGTTGTCGCTTCATTGGCGCTGGGACGGGCGTTGAAAGTCTATGCGAAACAGGGGGAGGCGACCGGGGTGCTGCTGCCCAATGTCGCGGGCGTGGCGGTGACTTTCTTTGGTTTACAGGCGTTCGGGCGGGTGCCGGCGATGCTGAATTACACCGCCGGCCTGACCAACATCAAAGCCGCCTGTGCGGCGGCGGAGATCGGGACGATCGTAACCGCCAGGGCGTTTGTGACGCAGGCCAAGCTTGGCGAACTGATCGCGGGACTGGAGGCGGACGGGCGCAGGATCGTCTATCTGGAGGATGTGGGCGTGGCCATCGGCACGGGCGCGAAGCTGCGCGCGCTGGTCGGTTCGTGGTTCGCCGCCGGATCGCACAAGCGCCTGAAGATCGCGCCGGAAAGCCCTGCCGTGATCCTCTTTACCAGCGGTTCCGAAGGCTTGCCCAAGGGGGTGGTTCTGAGCCATCGCAACCTGCTCGCCAATTGCCAGCAACTGGCCGCGCGGATCGATTTCAACTCGGCCGATGTGGTGTTGAACGCGCTGCCGGTGTTCCACAGCTTCGGCCTGACGGGCGGCACCTTGCTGCCGATCTTTCATGGCGTGAAGACATTGCTTTATCCCAGCCCGCTGCATTATCGGATCGTGCCCGCGCTGGCCTATGACGCCAATGCGACGATATTGTTCGGCACCGATACTTTCCTGTCGGGCTATGCGCGGATGGCGCACAGCTATGACTTCTATTCGCTGCGCTATATCTTCGCCGGGGCCGAGCGGGTGCGGGACGAGACGCGCAAGACCTATGCCGAGAAGTTCGGGCTGCGCATCCTGGAAGGCTATGGCGCGACCGAGGCGGGGCCGGTGATCGCGGTCAACACGCCGATGCATTTCAAGGCCGGATCGGTCGGGCGGTTGCTGCCGGGGATCGTGGCGAAGCTGGACGCGGTGCCGGGGATCGAGGAAGGCGGCCGCCTGTCGATCCGGGGACCGAACATCATGGCGGGCTATCTGAAGGCCGATGCGCCGGGGAAGCTGCAGCCGCCCGAGGGAGGCTGGCACGACACGGGCGACATCGTGACGATCGACGATGTCGGCTTCGTGACGATCAAGGGCCGCGCGAAGCGCTTCGCCAAGATCGGTGGTGAGATGGTATCGCTGCCCGCGGTCGAAGGTTATGCGGCGGTTTTGTGGCCGGATGCCGAACATGCGGTGGTCACGCGGCCCGATGCGCGCAAAGGCGAGCAACTGGTGCTGTTCACCACGCGCAAGGATGCGAAAGTGGCTGCGTTGCAGGCGTGGGGAAAGACGAACGGCGTGACCGAACTGGCGGTGCCGCGCGATATTCGCGTGGTGGATGCCCTACCGGTGCTGGGGACTGGGAAGCTGGATTATGTGACGATGGGAGAGATGGCGGCGGGGTGACACTATTCCTGTCGGCCTTAATTCCCGTCGCGCGCGTAGATGTCCTGTAGAAAGGCCAGTCGCCCTTCAACCTCCGTTGCCGTCAGATAGGTCAGATACACCGGCACCGGCGTCGCCAGTGCGACATCCTGTTCGGGGCGTTTCGACACGGCGGCGATCGGTTTGCCAAGCAGCCATTTGCCCAGGCGCGGCGCGTCCTCCAGCCGGACGCAGCCATTGCTCAAATGGCGCTCGTCCTGGGCGAGCAGCGCCTTGTCGGGCGTGTCGTGCAGGTAGATGCCCTGGTCGTTGGGGAACATGAACTTGACCCGGCCCATCGCGTTGCCGCCGCCGGGCAGTTGGCGGAGGCGGATTTCCTGCGCCCCCGATGCGATCGCAGGCCAGTCGATTTCCGATGGGTCCAGCTTGCGGGCAGAGGCGGTCCAATCCGACAGTGCTTCGTAATGCAAGGATTGCAGCGTTGCGCCCGCGAGGATTTTTGGCGCGACACGTTTCTGCGCAAGATCGACCGGCACGTTCCAATAGGGGTTCAGAATGGCGTAGCGCACCATGCCGGCGAGCATCGGCGTCTGGGTTTCGGGCGTGCCGACGACGACGCGCATCGTCCCCTGCAAAGTGCCGCCCTGATAATAATAGAGCCGGGCGGCGGCGGCATCGACGACGATATGCCGAGTCCAGGGGCCGGGCAGCAGGCGCGCGCGATCGAGATTGAGGCGGAGGCGGTCGCGCGTGTCGGCGTCGGCGTCGGCGTCGCGCATTTCCGCGAACAGCGCGCGCAGGCGGACATAATGCGGGTTCATCCAGCCCATGGCGCTGACATAGTCGGCAAAACTGGCGGGGATGGAGGCGGCGCGCAGCACGGTCGACGCGCTCAGCTTCCTTGGTTCCAACGCCTTGTCCAGCCAGATCATGCGGACGTCCGAGGGACGGCGCACGTCGGCGACATAGCGGGCGAAAGTGCGGGAGAGGGCGAGTTCGGCGGCGGCGACGGCCTTCGGGTCGCCCGAACGCGCCGCGCTTACCGATTGGCGGACATCCTCAATGTCATAGCTTGAGGCTTTGAGACCATCGAGATCGGCACTTTCGAGATCGGCGATCAGGCGGTCGGCGGCGGGGCCGATCTTTCCGGTTGCGGCCCACAGAGGCCAGAAGCCGCGTTCGGCGTAGAAGGCGCGAAACTGGCCCCTGGCCTGCGCGCGTATTTCGAGCGCTACAGCCTTTAACGCCGCAGTGTCGGCGGGCGCCGGCTTTGCAACTTTGGCGGGCTTGGGCTTGTGTGCGGCGGGCGCGGCAAAGCCTGTGCCGGCCAACAAGGCGATAAGGAAAAGGGTGGGGATGCGGGCGCGCCGCATCCCCTGAAAAGACCCGATCAGCCTCTTTCACCCCGGCGCGTGGGCGGCGGAGGCGGAGGCGGGGGTGGCGGCGGCGCGAGCAGCGCGTGATAGATGCCGTCGGAGGTGTAATAGCCATCGACGATCCCATCGCCGTCCCGATCGGCGGCGATGCTGCCGGGGACCGCGCCGGGTGGCGGGGGTGGCGGCGGGCCGATCGGCCGCTCGTCCTGGCTGGCGCAGGCGGCGAGCGGCAGGATGCCGGCCGCTATAAGGGGCAAAAGTCGTAAACGCATAATCATCCTCCCAAAAAGCCCCCCGACTAGTTCGTTACACATATAGAGCCTGTATTGGTGGCGGCGCTTGATCCGGCGGGCAAATCGCCGGCGACGGACAGTGCTGCTTCCACGGCGGTGCGGTTTAATAATTTCCGGGCGCGTCGCTGGCGGGAAAGCTGGCGTCGGACTGGTCGTCCACTTTGTCCCATGACTTGGCGCTGACGCCATGCTGCTCGTGCGGGCCGGCGTCGCGGATCGGGCCTGTATCGGTCGGGTTCGTCGCTTGCGCTGGTTTCAGCCATTTATAGACGACCGTCGCCAGCCCCGCGAACACCGCGCTTTTCACCAGAAATTTCATGCCGATCGCTCCTTTTCATCGATGGCGACCCAAGACGCCGCGTCGCCATCCGCAATATCTTCGGGCGCGACGGGGCTTTCGCCTTCCTCGTCATTGCCGGGGGTGGGGGAAGGTTCGGGCGCGGCAAGCGCACCGGGCAAGGTCCAGCGCTGGCGCAGCGCGGCATCGACCATCGCGATCCATATGCCGACGTCGCCGGCTTCCGTCATTTCGGCGTCGGGTTGCTGGATCAGCGCGAGCAGGCTGGCGGCGTCATCAAGATGCGCCGGCCATGCGCCCGATGCGCCGGGACGACCCGCCAGATAGCGCGCGACACGTTCGATCAGCACATGCTCCGGCCCCATGCCATTCTCCTTACGAGAGCAGAACGAGCATGGGGCCAAGGCGTTCCCTGCGAGATTATTCGGCGGCGACAGCCTCTGCGCGATCGCTGAGCGGGTGGGACAGGCGGCCCAGCATTTCCTTCGGGCAGACCTGCCAGAAATGGCCGCGCCAGCGATCCCAGTCGTCCAGGATCGTATGTGACCAGCGGCTGTCGGTGCGGACGGCATGTTCGCCCACCAGCGCCTTCAGCACGGTTTCCCAATGCGCGCTGTCCAGCCGCTGCCAGACGATGCTGTCCGGGTTGGCGCGGGCCGCGAAACTGCCGTCCTCGTCAAGGATGAAGGCCATGCCGCCGGTCATGCCCGCGCCGAAATTGGCCCCGGTCTGGCCCAGGATCACGACCGTGCCGCCGGTCATATATTCGCAGCCATTCGCGCCGCAGCCCTCGACCACGACATGCGCGCCCGAATTGCGCACCGCAAAGCGTTCGCCCGCCTGGCCCGCCGCGAACAGCTTGCCTGCGGTCGCGCCATAGAGGACGGTGTTGCCTAGGATCGTATTGTCCTTGCTGGACAAGGGGCTGGAGACGGTCGTGCGGACGATGATAGTGCCACCCGACAGGCCCTTGCCGACATAATCATTGGCGTCGCCAAACACTTCGAGGGTAATGCCCTTGCACAGAAAAGCGCCAAGCGACTGGCCCGCGGAGCCGCGCAGCCGCACCGTCACATGGCCGTCGGCCAGCGTTGACATGCCGAACTTCTCGGTCACCAGCGCGGACAGGCGGGTGCCCACTGCGCGATGCGTGTTGCGCACGGTATAGGTGAGTTGCATCTTTTCGCCGCGTTCGAACACGGCCTTGGCGTCCTTTATCATCTGGGCGTCCAGACTGTCGGGCACTTCGTTGCGCCAGGTGGTCAGGCTGAAACGGCGATGCTCGTCGCTGGCGTCGACCTTGGCGAGGATCGGGTTGAGGTCGAGATCGTCGAGATGCTCGGCGCCGCGACTGACCTGCTTGAGCAATTCGGTGCGGCCGACCACTTCGTCGAGGCTGCGGAAGCCCAGCCGGGCCAGGACTTCGCGCACTTCCTCGGCGATGAAGGTCATCAGGTTGATGACCTTTTCCGGAGTACCGACGAACTTTTCGCGCAGCCTTTCATCCTGCACACACACCCCTACGGGGCATGTGTTGCTGTGGCACTGACGCACCATGATGCAGCCCATCGCGACGAGGGAGAGCGTGCCGATGCCAAATTCCTCGGCACCCAGGATCGCGGCGATCACGATGTCGCGCCCGGTCTTCAAGCCGCCGTCGGTGCGCAGCTTTACGCGATGGCGCAAACCATTGAGGGTCAGCACCTGATTGGCTTCGGACAGGCCCATTTCCCAAGGGGTGCCGGCATATTTGATCGAGGTTTGCGGGGATGCGCCAGTGCCGCCTACATGTCCCGCGATGAGGATGACGTCGGCATGCGCCTTTGCCACACCCGCCGCGACCGTGCCGATGCCGGCCTGGCTGACCAGCTTGACGCAGACGCGCGCGCGCGGGTTGATCTGCTTGCAGTCGTAGATGAGCTGGGCGAGATCCTCGATCGAATAGATGTCGTGATGCGGCGGGGGGCTGATCAGCGTCACGCCGGGGGTGGAATGGCGGAGCTTGGCGATGAACTCGGTCACTTTGAAACCGGGTAGCTGCCCCCCTTCGCCGGGCTTGGCACCCTGCGCGACCTTGATCTCTATCTCTTCAGCGGAGCCAAGATATTCGGCATGAACGCCGAAGCGGCCGGACGCGATCTGCTTGATGACGCTGTTCGCATTGTCGCCATTGTCATAGGGTTTGAAGCGTCTGGCATCCTCGCCGCCTTCGCCGCTGACGGCCTTCGCGCCGATGCGGTTCATGGCGATGGCGAGCGTTTCGTGCGCTTCGGGCGAGAGCGCGCCGAGCGACATGCCGGGGGTGACGAAACGCTTGCGAATTTCGGTGGTCGCCTCGACCTCATCGATCGGCACGGCTTCGCGCGCGAAGTTGAACTCCATCAGGTCGCGCAGATAGACGGGCGGCAGGTCGCGCACACCACGCGAAAATTGCAGATAGGTCGAGTAGCTGTCGGTCGCGACCGCCGTCTGCAACAAATGCATCAACTGTGCGGAATAGGCGTGGCTTTCGCCGCCCTGACGCTGCCGATAAAAACCACCGATCGGCAGCTTGACGACCGCAGCGTCAAACGCCGCCGTATGCCGCAGCATGGCGCTGTAATGAAGCGAGGCATAGCCTTCGCCCGATATCTTGGATGGCATGCCGGGGAACAGGTCATCGACCAGCGAACGCGACAGGCCCACCGCTTCGAAATTATAGCCGCCGCGATAGCTGCTGATGACCGCGATGCCCATCTTGGACAGAATCTTGAGCAGACCCTCGCAGATTGCGGTCCGATAACGCTCCAGCGCCTGTTCGATACTAAGGCCTTCGAACAGACCCCGCCCGGCGCGATCGGCGATCGAGGCTTCGGCCAGATAGGCGTTCACCGTCGTCGCGCCGACCCCGATCAGGACGGCGAAATAATGTGTGTCGAGACATTCGGCCGAACGCACGTTGATCGACGCGTAGGAACGCAGTCCTTTGCGCACCAGATGGGTATGCACCGCCGCCGCCGCCAGCACCATGGCGATGGCGACACGGTCCGGTCCGACATTCTCGTCGGTCAGGAACAGTTCGGAGCGTCCCTCGCGCACGGCCTGTTCGGCTTCCTCGCGGATGCGCTTGATTGCGCCGCGTAGCTGCGCCTGCCCGCCGCCGATGGGGAAGGTGCAGTCGATTTCGGCGACCCCTGCGCCGAAATGCGCCTTCAGCCGGGTCCACTCCGGCGAGGTCAGAACAGGCGAGTCGAGGATCAACACATGGCTCGACTGCGATCCTTCCTCCAGGATGTTGGCGAGGTTGGAGAAGCGCGTCTTGAGGCTCATCACATGCCGTTCGCGCAACGGGTCGATCGGCGGATTGGTGACCTGGGAGAAATTCTGGCGGAAGAAATGGCTGATCGTGCGGGGCTTGTCGGAAATGACGGCGAGCGGCGTGTCGTCGCCCATCGAGCCGATCGCTTCCTTCGCATCCTCGACCATGGGCGCGAGGATCAGTTCCATATCCTCCAGCGTCATGTTCGCCGCAACCTGCCGCCGGGTCAGTTCCGCCTTGTCCCAGTGCGGCAGCGCATCGGGCGCGGCAGCGGGCAGGTCGTCCAGGAACAAAAAGTCCTTGGTATAGTCGGCATAGGGCCGCTCGGACGCGATCCGGTCCTTGATTTGGCGGTCATTGTAGATTTCGCCTTCATGCAGATCGATGGCGATCATCTGGCCGGGACCCATGCGGCCCTTGGCGATGACGCTGCTTTCCGGGACCACGACCATGCCGGTCTCAGACCCCACGATCAGCAGATTGTCGCTGGTCAGCGTATAGCGCAGCGGACGCAGTGCATTGCGATCGACGCCGGCCACGACCCAGCGGCCGTCGGTCATCGCCAGCGCGGCGGGGCCGTCCCACGGCTCCATGACCGAGGCGAGATAATTGTACATGTCGCGATGCGGCTGCGGCATTTCCGCCTGTTCAGCGCCCCAGGCTTCGGGGACCAGCATCAGCTTGGCGGTCGGTGCGTCGCGCCCCGCGCGGCAGATCGCCTCGAACACGGCGTCGAGCGCAGCGGTGTCCGACGCGCCCGCCGGAATCACCGGCTTGATATCTTCCGACTGTTCGCCGAACGCCAGGCTGGCCATCTTGATCTCGTGGCTCTTCATCCAGTTCTTGTTGCCGCGGATCGTGTTGATCTCGCCATTATGGGCGAGGGTGCGGAACGGCTGGGCCAGCCACCATTGCGGAAAGGTATTGGTCGAATAGCGCTGGTGAAAGATCGCGACGCGGCTTTCGAACCGTTCGTCCTTCAGGTCGGGATAGAAGACCGACAGACTCTCGGCAAGAAACAGCCCCTTGTAGATGATCGAGCGGCAAGACAGCGAGCAGACGTAAAAATCCTGGATCTGCGCGGCGATGACCTTCCTCTCGATCCGGCGGCGGATAAGATAAAGGTCTTTCTCGAACTCGGCGATGTCGCGCTCCTCGGGCATCGGCCCCGCGATCATGATCTGCTCGATTTCGGGCCGGGTGCGCTGCGCCTTGTCGCCGATCACCGATACATCAACCGGCACCTGCCGCCAGCCATAGATGCGATAGCCCGCCTCGATCAGTTCGCTCTCGATGATCGTGCGGCAGGTTTCCTGCGCGCCAAGGTCCGTGCGTGGCAGGAATATCATGCCTACGGCCAGCCGGTTGGGCAGGGGCTTATGCCCGCTGTCCGCGATCGCATCGTCGAAGAAGCGCACCGGCAGGTCGACATGGATGCCCGCGCCGTCGCCAGTCTTGCCGTCCGCGTCGACCGCGCCGCGATGCCATACGGCCTTCAGCGCATCGATTGCGGAGGCGACGACACGGCGCGACGGCTTGCCATCGGTTGCGGCTATCAGGCCGACGCCGCACGCATCGCCTTCGAACTCGGGGCGGTACATACCTTCGGCAGCGAGGCGGATGCGTTCTTCGGGACTAGCCATAAAGGGCGTGTGCTCGGTCATTATTGGGTTCCCTTCGTCGGGTATCGCGGCAATCTTTCCAGCGGCAGAGTCGTCAGGGACGTTTCTGCCCGCTTGGCCAGACTGGTGGTGGGACTTTCAATATCCGGCGCGGCATGGCTGCCGCTTCCTGGAGAAAGAGATCATAAAGACTGTCTTCAAAATCCTGCGTGCGTCGTGACACATATGAAAGGACTATCATGGGCGGCATTTCGCTGTCGGTCATTGCGGAAGCAAACTTGTCTCCCGATGTAGAAGCAACAAAGGCGCTGGCGGCCGCCATATCTTTGGGCGACAGCTTGCTTTCCAACAACGCGGCATAGCCTTCTTCCCATGCGGCATCCGTCAGTGCTGTATATTCGGCGGCTTTTTGGGTCGCCAAACTCTCGGCTGCGATCCGGCAGGCAGAAATTGCCGGGTCACAACTGTTGGGCTTGTAAGCTCGGATTTGGCCGATTAGCGACTGGATCAGTCGCCGTTTCGCATCATCCGGAGTGAGCCGGAAGCGCGGTTCGCGATGTGCGACTATCCGATGCGCCAGCGATTTTGCGGATTGTCCGGGGACTGGCAGGGTGGTCGCCGTTTGCGCTGTGGCAACCGCCGGGACCCAACTCAAGCCGATCAATAGAGCTGCCGGTAACTTCACGCCGCCACCTTTTCTCCAGCACCCGCTTTCGCGCGCGCCTTTGCCTTAAGATAGCGGTGCATATGGTCGGTCACGTCGCGCCCGTCCCGGATCGCCCAGACGACCAGCGAAGCGCCGCGCACGATGTCGCCCGCCGCGAACACGCCGTCCATCGACGTCATCATCGTCTTGTGGTCGACACGCAGCGTCCCCCAGCGAGTTACCGACAGCTCGTCCGCACCGAACAATTTGGGCAAGTCTTCGGGGTCGAAACCCAGCGCCTTGATGACCAGATCGGCAGGTATCGAATATTCGCTACCGGGATCAGGCTCGGGCGCGCGACGGCCCGATGCGTCGGGTTGGCCAAGGCGCATCTTCGTGACCTTGACGCCGGTCACTTGGCCGGCACCCTCACCATTGCCTTCAAAGGCGACTGGCGCCGAGAGCCAGACGAACTCGACACCTTCTTCTTCGGCATTGGCGACTTCGCGCTGCGACCCCGGCATATTCTCCCGGTCGCGGCGATACAGGCACTTGACTGATTTCGCCCCCTGGCGGATCGCAGTGCGTACGCAGTCCATCGCGGTGTCGCCGCCGCCGATTACGACGACATGCTTGCCCGTCGCCAGCAGCGTGCCGTCAGTATGCGACGGCACATCGTCGCCGAACCCGGCCCGGTTCGACGCGGTCAGGAAATCGAGCGCCTTGACGATACCGCCAGCACCGACGCCTGGCGCGCGGATGTCGCGCGCCTTGTACACGCCCGTTGCGATCAGCACCGCGTCATGGCGCTGGCGCAGCTCTTCCATCGTCGCGTCGCGGCCCACCTCGAAACTTTCGTGGAAGACGATGCCGCCATCTTTCAGACGTTCGACGCGACGCATGACTATATCCTTCTCCAGCTTAAAGCCGGGAATCCCGTAAGTGAGCAAGCCGCCGGCCCGGTCATGCCGGTCGTAGACATGCACCTCATAGCCCGCGCCCCGCAGATATTCGGCGGTCGTCAGCCCCGCAGGACCGGCACCGATCACGCCAACCGATTGTCCGCGCGACGGCCCTGCGATGAGCGGTTCGACCCAGCCTTCCTTCCAGGCGGTGTCGGTGATGAATTTCTCCACGCTACCGATCGTCACCGCGCCATGACCCGAAAATTCGATCACGCAATTGCCTTCGCACAGGCGATCCTGCGGACAGATGCGACCGCATATTTCCGGCATGGTCGATGTCGCGTTGCTTAGTTCATAAGCTTCGCGCAACCGCCCTTCCGCCGTCAGGCGCAACCAGTCGGGAATATGATTGTGCAGCGGGCAATGGGTCGCACAATAAGGAACGCCGCATTGCGAACAGCGTGACGCCTGTTCCTCGGCCTTGTTTACAACGAAGCTTTTGCTGATCTCGCCGAAATCGGTCGCGCGATCATCCGCCGCGCGCTTGTCCGGATAATCCTGTCCGGTGGTCACGAATTTCAGCATGGGGTTGTCAGCCATAATTCCCTCGCTCTGGTGCGCGAGAGGTCATAGCCTCTGAAAGCGATAGAGTCACGGACTTTAGTCGTTTTAGGTCAGTGTAATTTACCTAATTTTTGTTTTAGTTAAAAAAAGGAGCTAAATTACAGGAATGTTTCCACAGATAAGTCCCGATTCGGATCTATCTTGTTAGTAGCCAGATGAGTGCGGCGCTTCCTGCAATGATCCTGTACCAGGCAAAGGGTGCGAAACCATGTTTGGATATTAGCCCAACAAAAGCTCTGATAACGATGATCGCCACCAGAAAGGCCACGACAAAGCCAATACCGATATCGCTCCAGTCGACAGCGCCGTTCATCAACGCACTGCGATTTTTCGCCAGTTCCAGCGTCGTCGCGCCCAGCATGGTGGGAATGGCGAGAAAGAAGCTGAACTCGGCGGCCGTCCGCCGCTCCACGCCCAGCGAGAGCGCACCCATGATCGTCGCGCCCGAGCGGCTGACGCCTGGGATCATCGCCAGACACTGGACGAGGCCGATGCCGACCGTCCGGACCAGCGGAATGTCCGCAATGCCAACGATGTCGGTTTTCTTCACCAGCCGTTCAATGACCAATATGGCGACGCCCCCAACGATCAGCGCGACCGCCACGACCTTGGGCGCAGCGAGCAACGCTTCGATCTGCTTGTGCAACGCCAGTCCGATGACGGCGGCGGGAATGAAGGCGACGATCAGGTTACGCAGAAAACGCCAGCTTTCGGGCCGGCGCGCGACCAGCCCCAGCGCCACTGCCCAGAAAGTGCGCCAGTAAAGCACGACCACTGCCAGGATCGCGCCTAGCTGGATCACCACGTTGAACAGCGCCCATGTCTCCGCATTATATCCCAGCAGTTCGCTGGCAAGGATCAGGTGGCCAGTTGAAGACACGGGCAGAAATTCGGTCAGCCCCTCTACGATGCCGAGCAGGATGACAGTCAGCAGATGCATGTCCATGGGATAGGGCGTCCTGCAATTGAGAGAAAAAACAAACCGCCGTTCCTCTGGGCTTGTCGAAGGGCTGCCCTGTCCGAAGATTAGGCTAAGCTTCGAGGCGCTCAGCGTAAATTGGCCGTAAGCTGTTACGCTTGCGCGCGGCTGGCGAAGCGGCCATGGCGGCGATATTGCACCATCCAGGCTTCGGCCACCGCCGCGATCGGGGTCGGCATAATGCCTAGATCGGCAAAGCCCTTGGCCGTGGGCGCAACGACATTGTCATGGCCCAGCATCTTGAGCTGATCGCCGGTGATCGGGCTGCCGGGCGCATAGGTCAGCAATTTGGCGATGCTGGCAGGGACGGGCAGGAAGCTGCGCCGTGCGCCTATCGCCGTCGCGATCCATGCGTTGATCGCGGCCATGTTCAGTATTTCGGGGCCGCCCAGCTCATAGGTTTCGCCGCCATGTGTTTCCGGGTCGAGCGCGGCGGTGGCGATCGCATGGGCGACGTCCACCACATAGGCGGGCTGGAACCGCGTCGCGCCGCCGATCACCGGAACGACCGGGGCCGCGCGGATGATGTTGGCGAAGCGGTTGAGGAACTGATCTTCGCGCCCGAAGATGATGGAGGGGCGCATGATCGTGGCGTTGGGAAAGGCGGCGCGCACGGCCGCTTCGCCTTCGCCCTTGGAGCGGCCATAGCCCGAATCGCTTTGCACGTCAGCGCCGATCGCCGATACTTGGACGAGCGCGCCCGCACCCACCTGCGCCGCCGCCTGCGCAACCCTGGCGGCGCCCTCGACATGAACTTTTTGGAAGTCGCCTTTCAGGATGCCGACCAGATTGATGACCGCGTGCGCGCCGGCCACCGCGCGGGCGACGCTCGCCGGCTTGCCGATGTCCGCCGACAGCAACTGGATCTGGCCAAGACCGCCCAGCGTCTTTACCCGCATGGCGTTTCCCGGATTGCGCTCGGCGACCCGTACCCGCACACCGCGCGCCAGCAGTTCCTGCGTCACATAGCGGCCGAGAAACCCGCCGCCGCCGAAGATCGTAACCAGCTTGTCGTTCATGGGATGTGCCTGTGTGAAAAGGATGAACCGCTCCGCCGTCCCTTGCCCCAGCCCCGCGTCTCTGACAACCAGTGCAGAGCGACGTTACCGAAAATATAATCGCAGCGCGATTGACAAGCGGCCCTTGCCGCCGCTATCCGCCGCGGCCTACCCCGTGCCCAGATGGCGGAATTGGTAGACGCACCAGCTTCAGGTGCTGGCGATCGCAAGGTCGTGGAGGTTCGAGTCCTCTTCTGGGCACCATTTTCTTATAGCACTGAAAATGCACGGGGATCGTCGGAAAGACGGTCTCCGGAGAGCGTTTGCTATATTCCCTGCGAATCCTTGAAAACGGGTCTCTGCTAAAGACTCAAAACTTCCAAACTCTGCCGATACTGTAACAGCAGAATTCGAACCCAGGCGCGTTTGGCCATTCTTCCTATGTGGATAGCATGTCGGCAATCTTACGACATATACATTTCGTTGGTAATTCATCGATAAGATGATTATGTATAGCGCTGTTCGACATTTGCGACGAAGCAAGGTCGGCCGGGATTGATCCGCTGCACAAGGCGGGCCGGAGAGAGGAGCGCAGTGTGACAGTCAAGGCGGCAGTCGTTCGTGAACAATCGGGACCTTTCGTCATCGAGGATGTGACGCTGGAGGAGCCGCGCGCGTATGAGGTGCTGGTGCGCATCGCGGGCGTCGGCATGTGCCATACCGATCTGGTCGTCCGCGACCAGTATTTCCCTACGCCGCTACCCGCCATCCTCGGGCATGAAGGGTCGGGCGTGATCGAGCAGGTCGGCGCAGCGGTCACCAAGGTCGCAGTCGGCGACCATGTCGTGCTGTCGTTCGCCAGTTGCGGGGAATGCACCAATTGCCGCCAGGGCCGTAACGGCTATTGCCCCGACCTCTACGGCCGCAATTTCTCGGGCGGGCGTCCGGACGGATCGTCCCCCTGCTGCGATGCGCATGGCGCGCGGCTCAGCGGCTATTTCTTCGGCCAGTCATCATTCGGTGAACAGGCGATCGTAACAGAACGCAGCGTTGTCAAAATCCCCAAGGACGTGCCGCTCGACATCATGGGTCCGCTCGGCTGTGGCATCCAGACCGGCGCTGGCGCGGTGATCAACGCATTGAAGCCCGGCGCGGGATCGAGCATCGCGGTGTTCGGGGCGGGATCGGTCGGGCTGTCGGCAATCATGGCCGCGCGTGTGGTCGGCTGCGCGACGATTATCGCCGTCGACCTGAACGAAGCCCGTCTGAAGCTCGCGGTCGAGCTGGGCGCGACCCATGCCGTCAAGACGGGCGACGATGCGGTCGCGCAG
>CAXUEQ010000061.1:0-8833 GCA_964250175.1 uncultured Sphingobium sp.
GCCGCCCGGCACGCGCAGCACCATCGGCGCGGCGAAGCGGTTGTTGGTGCGCCAGCGCATCGTGCCGCAATCGTTGATCTGTTCGGTCGCCGGCTCGGCATATTTGCGGAACTGAATCTCCGGCACGGGCATCAGTCCCGCCAGCGCCATGCCGACCGCGCGCCCGACGATGCCTTCTTCCGAAAGACTGGTATCGAACACGCGACCGAAGCCGAATTTTTCCTGAAGCCCGAGCGTCACGGCGTGGACACCGCCCTTCGGTCCGATATCCTCGCCGAACAGCACCACACGGGGATTGACCTCCAGCTCATGGTCGAGCGTGCGGCGGATCGCGGTGACCATGTTGATCCGCTGGCCCTGGGGATTGGGCACATCGGTCGTCGCCGGCGCGATATAGCCATGAGTCCACTGGCCCCCCTCCGCCTGCAACTCACCCTCGTGATAGAAGACGTTGTCGAGTACTGTCGCCGGGTCGGCGACGCCGCGCGCCTCTGCCTGTTCGCGCGCGGCCTCGGCATCGCGGTCGGCTCGTTGTTCGATCTCTGCCCATTCCGCCTCGTTCAGTACAGCGGGAACGAGATAGGATTTGAGCTTCGGGAGCGGATCGCGCGTCCATTCGGATGCGACGAACGCATCCGTCTTATAAGTCTGCGTATCCTGAAAGCTGTGGCCCTGAAGACGCGGCACGGTAAGCCGCAGCAACGCCGGCGCCCGTTGTTCGCGCACATGATCAACCGCCTGATCGACAAGGCGCGCGGCTTCGGCGGGATCAGTCCCGTCACCGGAGAAGATCGTCAGGCCGGTCCAGCTTGCGAGATTGGCCGCGATGTCGCCGCCGGGCGTCTGGAAGGTCGAAGGCACCGAGATACCGAAGCCATTATCCTCGATGTAGAGCAGCATCGGCAGCTTTTGCGTGGTCGCGACCGTGAGCGCCGCCCAGAAGCCGTTGGAGGCCACTGATCCGTCGCCGCCCAGCACGACGGCGATCGCCTTGCCATAGGCCGGGTCATTGAGCACGGTCCGATGATATTCGATCGCCTGCGCCCAGCCGGCGGTCGGCGTATATTGCGCGCCGACGCCCCCGCACATCGGCAGCGCCGACGCCCCGTTGGGGTTCGGATAGTTGAACACCACGCCGATATCGCGCCCGTTGGAATAGCCCCCCGCGCGCCCCATCGCCGATCCCAGCGCATCCGCCACATCGACGCCCAGCGACAGCAGCATCGGCCGCGAGCGATAATAGCCGCAGGTCGCATCCGCCGGATCGTCCAGCCTGCATCCGAGCAGGATTTGTCCCAGGTCGTGGCCCCGCGCCGAAAATTGATAAAGGACTTTCTTTTCCGGGACGAGCCGGGTCTCCTCCATCGTGTCGAGCGCGCGCGAAAGGGACATGAGGTAGGCCACGCGCGGCCAATCGACCGAGGCATCAGGGGCATTGCGCATATCGGGCTTTAGAGCGGATTGGGGCATGATGTTCCTCGGTCGAGGGTTCAGCGAAGCGACGTGAGCGCGTCGACGAAAATAGAAATCGTGTCGGGTGTGAGGCCGGCGATATTGATGCGGCCGGACGACGGCATGTAGATGCCGCGCTCCTCGCGAAGCCGGGCGACGTCGGCAATGCTTAGCGGCAATGTCGAGAACATGCCGCGTTGATCGGCAAGCGGCGCGAGGGCCGGGTCGGCCGCAGCCAGAAGGGTGCGGATCTGTCGGATGCGATCCCTCATCTCGGCAAGCTCGGCGCGCCACTGCGCGGAAAGCACCTGGTCTTGCAGAATCACGCGCACGATCGCCGCGCCATGGTCTGGCGGCATCGACCAGTTCGCCCGTGTCAGCGACAGCAGGTTGGACTGGACGATATGCGACTGCTTGGTGGAAGCGGCCAGGGCATAGAGCGCACCGACCCGCTCCCGATAAAGCCCGAAATTCTTGTCGCAGCTATAGGCGACCAGCCCCTTGCCGACGATATCGAGGACGAGACGGATCCCGGCGGCATCTTCCTCCAGGCCATCGCCAAGACCCTGATAGGCGAGATCGATGAGCGGCAGGACGCCACGATCGCGCAGCAGCGTCGCGATCACGGTCCATTGTTCCGCGTCGAAATCCGCGCCGGTCGGGTTGTGACAGCAGCCGTGCAGCAAGGCGACATCGCCCGGCCCTGCTCTGCCGAAAGCGGAAAGCATGTGATCGAAGGTCAGTGTCTGTGTCGCGAGGTCGAAATGATTATAGCAGACGACATCGAGGCCGGCCGATTTCAGAATCGGCGGGTGATTGGGCCAGGTCGGGTTGCCGACCCAGACACGCGCGCCAGGGTGGGCACGGGCGATGAGTTCCGCCGCGACGCGCAGGGCGCCGGTGCCGCCGGGCGTCTGCAAACCGGACAAGCGATCGGCAAAATCATTCGGGCCAAATATGATCGGCTTGAGAGCGTCGAAAAAGCCGACATCGCCTTCCGGACCCAGATAGCCCTTGCTTGCCTGCTCGTCGACCAGGCGACGTTCGGCTGCCTTGACCGCGCGCAGCACGGGGGTCCGGCCGTCCAGATCGCGATATACGCCGACGCCGACATCGATTTTGTCAACTCGGTCATCGCTGCGAAATGCGCCTATCAGTGCGAGCAGCGCGTCAGCAGGCTGCGCTTTGAGCGCATCGAATATTTCTGATCCCTGACGCTCTGCCCCGCGTTCCAGATGCATTGTTCATTACCCTCCGTAGAGGGAGTATTATCTCATATACCTGTCAGATAATTTTCAAAAATGCTGTCTTTCACGTATAGTCTGACAAATATGGTTCATCCGGAGACGATATGTGAGCGATTTCGATCATAACAAAAATCTCGATTCGCTTGACCGCCGTATCCTCAAAGTGGTGCAGCGTCAGGGCAATATCAGTCAGGCCGAGTTGGCCGAGAAAGTCTCCACCTCGCCAGCCTCATGCTGGCGCAGGCTCAAGACGCTGGAAGAGAATGGCGTCTTGCGGGAAACCGTCCGCCTGGTCGATCCGGTGAAGGTCGGCAAAGGGTTGGACGTCATCTGCCAGGTCCGTATGAAATCGCACGCGGTGGACGCGAGAGGGCAGTTCGAGACATTCGCCCTTGCCCATGACAAGATCATGGAATGCTATTCGATGTCCGGCGAATGGGACTATCTCGTGCGCGTGATCGTCCATGACGTCCGGGAGTTCGAGCTGTTCCTGATGCGGGAGTTGCTGGCGCAGGAGTCGGTTGCGACGTCGGCCTCGCATTTCGCGCTGAAGCGCGTGAAGTCGACGACTGAAATCCCGGTCTAGCGATCCTGCCGCGCCGTTGCGGCGCCCAGCGTGAAATCGATGACCATATTCGCCAACGTGTCCGCCGAGATCGGGCCGTTCGGGTCGAACCATGTATGGGTCCAGTTTATCATGCCGAAAACAAGCATGGTCCTGACCCGCGCCTCTGCGCCACTTTCATTCCTGTCGAAAATCTCGACCAGAAGCTGTTGCAGGCTGTCGATAATCATGCGCTGCTTCGAAACGATGATCGTGCTCTGGGCGGACGGCAGGTTCTCTAACTCGTTGAGCAGCACCTTCTGCCGGTCGGCCGCGCCGACATAATGGTCCATGAACGCATGGATCAACGTGGCGAGCTTCGCCCTGGGCAAGCGATCGAGCCGCATAACCGCATTGATGTCACCGACCAGTTGATCGATGTGGGAAAGCATGACGGCGTAGAGCAGATCCTCCTTGGAAGAATAATAATGATAAAGCAGCGATTTCGACATTTCGCACGCCGATGCCAGGTCGGCCATCGACGATCCGTGAAAGCCACGCGCCGCGAACAACATAGCGGCCTTGTCGACGATCGCTTCGCGCCGTTGTTCATAGTCCGCCGCTTGTGTCCGAGCCATTATCCGCTTTCGTCGATAGGATGAGCGCTACGGACTATCATCCTGCCGCGTGGGATCAAGCGCGCAAAGTCTGCCGACGCCGGTCCGATCAGATCGCATTCATCGTAAGCAGGTCATAGGTCGCGCACAGGTCGCCGGTTCCGTTCAGGATCGCCACGGCCCAGCGGACCTCGCCATAGTCGTCGGTGCGCCGCGCCTTCGACTTGACCGTGAGCGTCACGTTTATCGCTTCGCCCGGCGATACGGGCTTGATGAAACGCAGCGCTTCCAGTCCGTAATTGGCAAGCACGGGACCGGGCGCGGGATCGACGAAAAGGCCGGCGGCGAAGGAGAGCAGCAGATAGCCATGGGCGACGCGGCCGGGAAAGAAAGGGTTCGCGGCGGCTGCCTCCTCATCCATATGCGCATAGAAGGTGTCGCCGGTGAAATGCGCGAAATGCTCGATATCCTCCAGCGTCACGATCCGCGACCCCGTGCGCAAAGTGTAGCCGATCGCGAGTGCGCCGAAATGCTGGCGGAAGGGATGAATGTCGCTCTCGGTTTGCGGCGCGCCGGGTAGCCATTGCCCGACGATGGCCGCCAGGGCGCGCGGATTCCCTTGCAGGGCCGAGCGTTGCATATAATGTTTCACGCCGCGAATGCCGCCCATCTCCTCGCCGCCACCGGCGCGGCCGGGGCCGCCGTGGATCAGCATCGGCAAAGGCGATCCATGACCGGTCGATTCCTTCGCGCTGTCCCGATCGATCAGCACGATACGGCCATGATAGGCGGCCGCTCCCAGCACGAAATCCTGCGCGACTTGAGGATCATAGGTGAAGAAGGACAGCGCGAGACTGCCCTTGCCCCGATTGGCGAGTGCGATGGCGTCGTCCAGATCCTTGTAGGGCATCAGCGTGGAGACCGGCCCGAACGCCTCGACGTCATGGACGGCGTCGGCGCCCCAGGGATCGTCGGCGCGGAACAGCAAGGGGGACATGAACGCGCCGCTTTCCGGCAAGCCGCCCTGCACCGCCACCGAGTCGATATCGCCGAAGGCGAGCGTGGCGTGTCGAGCCAATATGCGCGCCTTGGCGCGGACGTCGTCCAGTTGGCTGGCGCTGGCGAGCGGCCCCATCGTTACCCCCTCGCTCTGCGGATCGCCGACGACGATTTTTCCGAGGCGCGCGGTGAGCGCGGCCTGGGCCGCGTCGATCAGCGCCGCCGGTACGAAGGCGCGGCGAATCGCGGTGCATTTCTGCCCCGCCTTGACAGTCATCTCGCGGACGACTTCCTTGATGAACAGATCGAATTCGGGGGTGTCAGGGCTGGCATCAGGACCAAGGACCGAGGCGTTTAGCGAATCCCGTTCGGCGACGAAGCGCACGCTCTCGCGTGTGATGATCGGATGCGCCTGCAATTTCATCGCGGTTTCGGCCGAGCCGGTGAAGGAAACGACATCCTGGCAGGTGAGATGATCGAACAGGTCGCCGGTCGCGCCCATGATGAGCTGTATCGCGCCGGGCGGAAGTATATCGGCTTCGACCATGATGCGAAAAGCCGCTTCCGCGACATAGCCGGTGGAGGAGGCCGGTTTGATGATCGCTGGGACGCCGGCGAGCAATGTCGGACCGAGCTTCTCCAGCATGCCCCAGACGGGAAAGTTGAACGCATTGATATGCACCGCCGCGCCCTGGAGCGAGGTGTAGACGTGCTGGCCAACGAAACTGCCCGTCTTGCCGATGGGTTCTACCGCGCCATCGATCAGTATGATGTCGTCGGGCAGTTCGCGGCGACCCTTTGAAGAGGTCGTGAACAGCGTGCCCGCGCCGCCCTCGATATCGATCCAGCTATCGGTGCGGGTGGCGCCGGTCGCCCAGGATAGCGCGTAAAGCTCTTCCTTGCGTGCTATCAATGCCGTCGCCAGCGCCTTTATCATGCGGGCGCGCGCGTGGAAGGTCATCTCGCGCAGCGTCGGGCCACCGAGATTGCGGGCATGGTCGAGCATCGCCTTGAAGTCGAGGCCCTGGCTCCCTGTGCGCGCGACGATCTCGCCATTAATCGCGGAGCGCAGGTCGATCAGACTGCCTGTCCCCTCCACCCACTGGCCGGCGGCGTAATTTTGAAGCGTCCTCGTCATCGAAAATCCTCTTGGAACAGGCGTCGGTCAGCGGCCGGTAAAGGCGGGCGGACGCTTGGCGATGAAAGCAGCGACACCTTCCTGATAATCCTGGCTGAACCCCAGTTCGCGCATGGCGTCGCGCTCAAGGATCAGTTCTTCTTCGAGCGACCTGAGCGACGATTGGCGGATCAGCGCCTTGGTTTTGGCGAGGCCGCGAGTCGCACCCGTCGCAAAGCGGGCGGCCAAGGCGTCGACCTCGCCGACTAGCGCGTCATCGTCGACGCATTTCCAGATCATGCCCCATTGCGCCGCCGTCTCGGCCGCGAGCGGCTCGCCGGTCAAGGCCAGGCCGAGCGCGCGCGCCTGACCGATAAGGCGCGGCAATATCCAGGTTCCGCCCGAATCGGGGACCAGGCCGATATTGGCGAACGACTGGATGAATTTGGCGCTGCGGGCGGCGATGACGATGTCGCAGGCGAGCGCGATATTCGCGCCGGCGCCCGCCGCGACGCCATTGACCGCACAGACCACCGGCATTGGAAGCATGGTCAGCCGGTGGATCAAGGGCGCGTAGAAGCGTTCGACCGACTCCCCCAGATCGACCGGATCGGCGCCCGGAGCCACCGCGCGGTCCGACAGGTCCTGCCCTGCGCAAAAGCCCCGCCCGGCCCCGGTAAGCACGACGACACGCACTGAGTTGTCGCCCTCGATCCGGTCGAGGGCGGCGGCGACTTCGCCATGCATCTGGACCGTAAAGCTGTTGAGCCGACCGGGTCGGTTGAGCGTCAGGCGCGCCACGCCCGCTGCAACATCCAGATTGATGGTCTCGAACGGCATATCATGCACCTCGGCTTGCTCATTTAATAATAGACTGCCCGGTCAGACTATTATTGGCAACCCCTAAGTTTGGCGCTAAGCCGAGATTATGGATATTCGAACCAACCTTTCCATCGCTGTTGTCGGCGCGGGCACGATGGGTGCCGGCATCGCTCAGGTGGCGGCGGCGGCGGGTCATCCCGTCATTATGATCGATCAGAATGAAGCGGCACTTGAGCGCGGTCGCGCCGCTATGATGAAAAATCTGGAGAGCGCGGTCGGCAGGGGTCGGCTCGACGCTCCGGGCCGCGATGCGGTGGCGGCGCGCATCCGCTGGTCCAGTGATCTCGCGCTGGTGGCCGATGCGGCGCTGGTGATCGAGGCGGTCGTCGAACGGATCGATATCAAGCGCAGCCTGATCGCCGCGATTGCTTGCGTCACATCGCATGACACACTGATCGCCAGCAACACATCGTCTTTCGCGATCGCCGATCTTGCCGGCGTGCTTGTCAGGCCGGAGCGGCTTCTCGGATTGCACTTCTTCAATCCGGTTCCTGCAATGGAGCTGGTGGAGGTCGTCGCCGGTCCCGCCACGGATGCCGCGACGATCGAGGCTGCCTGCGCCCTGATGCGCGCCTGGGGCAAGCGTCCGGTCGTCGTGCGCGACGTGCCCGGCTTTATCGTCAATCAGGTCGCCCGCCCCTATTATGCCGAAGCGTTCATCGCGCTTGAGGAGGGATTTGCCCCAGAAGTAATTGACGCGGCGCTAAGCGGGGCGGGCGGTTTTCGGATGGGTCCGCTCGCGCTGGCTGACATGATCGGCCACGACATCAACTTCGCGGTCGCTGTATCCGTCTACGACGCCTATTCCGGCAGGACCCGTTTCCGTCCGCAGCCCGCACAGCGCGCGCTGGTCGAAGCCGGGCGTTTGGGGCGCAAATCCGGTCGGGGCGTCTACGACCATGGCAATCCCTTAACGCAGCCCATACACGCCGGCGACGCGCGCATCCCCACCACGATCCCCATCACAATCTTCGTCTCGACCACGGATCTGCTGACCCCGCTCGTCGATGCGGCGCGCGATCATGGCATCACAGTAACCGAGGAGGCCGGTCTCGGCGTCGACATAATCCGGCTGGAGGACATCGTCATGGCACTGGGGGACGGACGGTCGCTCGCGCAGCGGCCGGACGTCGACATATTGCTCGATCATGCGCGCGATTTCACAAATGTCACGACGTGTATCGTCACTGTGCGGTCGAATGCCTCAATGGTTCTCGTGCGCGGCTTCCTGGAAGCGATCGAACGCCATGTTCTTCAGATACCCGACCGACCTGGCCAAATCGTCCTGCGTATGCTGGCCCAACTCGCCAATGCCGCCGCCGATGCCGCGCGCAACGCGGTCGCGTCGATCGACGGGATCGACGAGGCAATGGTCTTCGGCGCGAATCATCCCGAGGGACCGCTCGCCTGGGCGGAGCGGATCGGCCATGCGCGAGTCCATGCCGCGCTCGCACATATCGCGGCGGAGACGGGCGATCCGATCTACGCTCCGTCGCCGTTTTTTCGCCCCCATGACCCCGCCAGACCGGAGCAAGAATAATGGCCGAAGCTTTCATCTGCGATGCGATCCGTACGCCGATCGGCCGCTATGGCGGCGCTTTGGCGAGCGTTCGGCCCGACGATCTGGCGGCGATCCCCATGCGCGCATTGCGCGAACGTAATCCGGGCGTCGATTGGTCCGCGATCGACGATATTCTGCTGGGCTGCGCCAATCAGGCAGGCGAAGATAACCGTAATGTCGCGCGCATGGCCGCGTTGCTTGCCGGACTTGGTTCCCAGGCGCCGGGCAGCACGATCAACCGCTTGTGCGGTTCGGGGATGGATGCGGTGATCTATGCGGCGCGGGCGATCAAGGCCGGTGAGGCGGAGCTGATCGTCGCGGGCGGCGTGGAAAGCATGACGCGCGCGCCCTTCGTGATGCCGAAGGCGGATACCGCCTTTTCACGGACGAACGCGGTCTACGACACGACAATCG
>CAXUEQ010000061.1:8843-17741 GCA_964250175.1 uncultured Sphingobium sp.
AAGGTCGAATATGGCATCGATTCAATGCCGGAAACCGCCGAGAATGTCGCACGGGATTTCGCCGTCAGCCGCGCGGATCAGGACCGCTTCGCAGTCGAATCGCAGCGTCGCGCGGCGGCGGCGCAAGCCGCGGGCCGGTTCGATGCGGAGATTGTCGCGGTGTCCGTGCCGCAAAAGAAGGGCGACCCCATCCTCGTGTCGCGCGACGAACATCCACGTGAAACTAGCATCGAGGCGCTGGCCAAGCTGAAGCCGATCGTCCGAACCGATGGCACGGTCACGGCCGGCAACGCCTCCGGTATCAATGACGGCGCTGCCGCCATCATCGTCGCGAGCGAGGCGGCGGCCCGGAAATTTGGCCTTACACCCCGCGCACGGGTTCTGGGTGGCGCGGTCGCGGGCGTGGAGCCGCAGATCATGGGTATCGGACCTGCGCCCGCGTCGGAGAAACTCATGGCGCGGCTGGGTCTGGAAATCGGCGGTTTCGATGTGATCGAACTCAACGAAGCCTTTGCAAGCCAGGGGCTGGCAGTGCTGCGCCGGTTGGGCCTGCCCGACGATGCCGCGCATGTGAACCCCAATGGCGGCGCGATCGCGCTTGGCCATCCGCTGGGCATGTCGGGTGCGCGGCTCGTCCTAACGGCGACCGAGGAATTGCAACTTCGTGGCGCGGCGCGCGCGCTCTGCACCATGTGCATCGGCGTGGGCCAAGGCATCGCGCTGGCACTGGAGCGGGTCTAATATATTAATTGACCGTTCGGTCGGTCTATTATATAAGAGCCTATCGAATCCATGGGAGCGTGTGCATGTATACGACCGAATTGGGTAAGCCGGACCCTCAAGCGCCCGTTCTGGTGTCGCGGGAGGATCCGGCGTTGCTGGCGGCGTTCGAAGCGCGCGTGGCGGCCGACGGGTTCATCGAACCCAAAGACTGGATGCCGGACGCTTATCGCAAGACGCTGATACGGCAGATATCGCAGCATGCGCATAGCGAGATCGTCGGCATGCTGCCCGAGGGCAACTGGCTGACCCGTGCACCGTCGCTGCGTCGCAAGGCGGTGCTGCTGGCGAAGGTGCAGGATGAGGGAGGGCATGGCCTGTATCTCTACTGCGCCGCCGAGACGCTGGGCACGAGCCGCGAGGAGATGACCGAGGCGCTGCACGCGGGCAAGGCCAAATACAGCACCATCTTCAACTATCCCACGCTCACCTGGGCAGACATCGGTGCGATCGGCTGGCTTGTCGATGGTGCGGCGATCATGAACCAGGTGCCGCTGCAACGCACCTCCTATGGTCCCTATGCCCGCGCGATGGTCAAGGTCTGCAAGGAGGAGAGCTTCCACCAGCGTCAGGGCTATGAAATCATGATGACGATGGCCAGTGGCACGACCGAGCAAAAGGCGATGGCGCAGGATGCGCTTAATCGCTGGTGGTGGCCGGCGCTGATGATGTTCGGCCCGCCCGACGCCAATTCCCCCAATTCGGCGCAAAGCTTCCGCTGGCGGATCAAACGCGACAGCAATGACGACCTGCGCCAGAAATTCGTCGATATCACGGTGCCGCAAGCGGACTATCTCGGTCTCACCATTCCCGATCCCGCCCTGAAGTGGAACGAAGAGAAAGGCGGCCATGATTTCGGCGCGGTCGATTGGGAGGAATTCTATGCCGTCGTCCGTGGCGAAGGGCCGACCGCGAAGGAGCGCTTGAAGGCGCGTCGCGACGCATGGGCGCAGGGCGCATGGGTGCGCGAGGCCGCGCAAGCCCATGAAGACAAGCGCCGCGCGCGCCTTGCCGCCTGAAACCAAAAGGTCATTGCATAATGAGCCGCGACTGGCCCCTCTGGGAAGTCTTCATCCGCGCGAAGGGCGGGCTTAGTCACAAGCATGTCGGCTCGGTCCATGCGCCCGACGGCGCGCTGGCAGTGCGCCACGCGCGCGATGTCTATACCCGCCGGCTGGAAGGGGTGAGCCTGTGGGTGGTGCAGTCGACCGACATCATCGCCTCCGATCCCACGCAGGCAGGCCCTATGTTCGAACCCGCCGAAAACAAGGTGTATCGCCATCCGACATTCTACGACATCCCTGACGTTTTGAAGCATATCTGATGCCCTCGCTTCCCCCGATTGCGCCGGACGATGTGACCGCCGTCGCGTCCCTCCCTGCGTTGTTCGATTATCTGCTGCGATTGGGCGACGACAGCCTGATCCTAGGCCAGCGGCTCACCGAATGGTGCGGCCATGCTCCCGCCTTGGAGGTGGACCTGAGCCTCGCCAATATCGGGCTGGACCTGATCGGCCAGGCGACCTTCTTCCTCGATCTTGCGGGGGAGATGGAGGGGGCGGGACGCGACGGCGACCGGCTCGCCTTTCACCGGGACATCCTCGCCTTTCGCAATTGCCTGCTCGTTGAGCAGCCCAATGGCGACTTCGCGCAGACCATGGCGCGTCAGTTCCTGTTCTCGACCGCCCAGCATGCGCTGTTCGAGGAACTCAGCCGGTCGAGTGAGCCGCGAATCGCCGCGATCGCCGCGAAAGCGGTGAAGGAGATCGCCTATCATGCCGAACTGTCGGCCGACTGGGTGGTGCGTCTGGGCGACGGCACCGAAGAGAGCCGCGCCCGGATGATCGAGGGCCTCGACTGGTTCTGGCGCTTCGTCGACGAGATGTTCGACATGGACGCCGATGAGGCATCGCTGGCGGCGGCGGGGATCGCCGCCGATCGCTCTGCCCTGCGCCAGCGCTTCGACGCGACGGTCGGTCGGGTGCTGACCAACGCCACGTTGCCGCTGCCGAACTATCCACGCGCGGTGAAGGGCGGCCGCGTCGGCCACCATAGCGAACATCTCGGCCATCTGCTCGCCACGATGCAGTTTCTGCCGCGCACCTATCCCGACGCCGTCTGGTAGGCCGATGCCGGCGCTCGACGCGATAATGACCAACCGCATCATGGCGGTGCTTGACATGGTGCCCGACCCGGAGATCCCGGCCGTCACCGTGACCGATCTGGGCATAATACGGGGTGTGCGCGACGATCCCTTGGCCGTTCTGGTGACGCCGACCTACACCGGATGCCCGGCTGCCCGCGTGATCGAGGCATCGATCCGGGCCGCGCTCGATCAGGCAGGCTTCGCGCATGTCGGCATCGAGACGATGCTCGCGCCCGCATGGTCGACCGACTGGATAACCGATCGCGGTCGCGATCGGCTGCGGCGCTATGGCATCGCGCCCCCGCCCAAAGGCGTGGCGGCAAGCCATATGCGCGACAACGCGCCTGTCGCCTGCCCGCAATGCGGCTCGGTCGACACGCAGGAGGTGAGCCGTTTCGGATCGACGCCGTGCAAGGCACTCTGGCGCTGCGCTACGTGCCTGGAGCCGTTCGACCGCTTCAAATGCCATTGAGGGAATTTTTCGTGTCCGCAGGCTTTCATCCGCTCAAGATCCTCGACGTATCGCATGAAACCGGCGACGCGATCCTCCTGACGCTTGCGCCTGCGCCCGGCGTGGCCGCCGATTTCGCGTTCATGCCGGGCCAGCATCTGACATTCCGGGCCGACATCGATGGCGAGGATGTGCGCCGAAACTATTCGATCTGCGTGCCGCCCGGCGCCCCGCTCAAGGTCGGTATCAAGAAGATCGCAGGCGGCCGCTTCTCGACCTGGGTGACGGAGATGGTGCAGCCAGGCGACCTACTGGATGCGATGACGCCGCGCGGTCACTTCACCTGGGCGTTCGATCCGGCGCGGGCCTATGGCTATCTTTACTTGGCGGGTGGCTCCGGGATCACGCCCATCATGGCGCTGATCCAGGCCGGACTCGCGGGCGAACCCGACAGCCGTTTCACATTGCTCTATGGCAACCGCACCACAAGCGCGATCATGTTCCTGGAGGAACTGGCCGATCTCAAGGATCGGTACATGGACCGATTGCAGGTCTTCCATTTCCTGACCGCCGAAGCGGACGACGTGGAATTGTTCAACGGGCGCCTCGACGCGGAGCGGATCGCCGAAATTCTTTCTTCGATCGTCGATCCGACGGCCATCGATGCCGCGTTCATTTGCGGACCGGGCGCGATGATGGGCAGCGCCGAACGTGCGATGCTGAATGCGGGCGTACCGGCGGACCGCGTGCTGGTCGAGCGCTTCACCGCCGATCGCCCCAGCATCGCGGATCAGCAAGCGGAACACGCGGTCGCGAAACAGGCCGAAGGTCTTGCCATGGAGATCATAATCGATGGCCGCCGGCGGCGTGTCGCGTTCGATGCCGAAAAGGGCAGCATCCTGGAAAGCGCGCGCGAGGCGGGGCTTCCCGCGCCGTTCGCCTGCAAGGCGGGCGTGTGCGCGACATGCCGGGCCAAGCTGATCGGCGGTGAGGTCCGGATGAAGAAAAATTACGGACTCTCCGCAGAGGAAGTGGCGCAGGGCTATGTGCTGACCTGTCAGGCGGTGCCGCTCGGCGCGGGCGTGAAGCTCGACTATGATGCCTGAGCTTATTCGGGAGAGGCCGGCCGGCGGCGTCCTGCTCCTTCGCCTCAACCGGCCGGAGAAGCGCAATGCGCTCGCGACGCCGCTGCTCGAAGCGATAGCGGCAGCCTTGGCCGATGCGGACAAGGATCCCGACATTCGGGCGATCGTGCTCATGGGAAACGAGAGGGTTTTTGCCGCCGGCGCCGACCTTGACGAGTTGGCGGCGGCGGCGAGCGAGGCGCTGGACAGTCCCCGTTTCCGCGCATGGGCCGTGATCCAGGCCCATACCACGCCTTTGGTCGCGGCGGTGGAGGGCTGGTGTCTGGGCGCCGGCCTGGAACTGATGCTGCGCGCCGACCTGGTGATTGCTGGCGAAAGCGCGCGCTTCGGTCAGCCGGAGACCAATTTGGGCATCATGCCTGGCGCTGGCGGCACGGCGCTGTTGCCGCGCGTGGTTGGCCGTTCGCTTGCGATGGAGATGGTGTTGACCGGAGAACCCATTTCCGCGTCGCGGGCATACGCCGTTGGCCTGATCGCGCGGATGGTTGCCGATGGTGAAGCATGTCGCGCGGCGATCGATCTTGCCTCCACCCTCGCCGATCGCGCGCCGCATGCGCTACAGGCGGCCAGAGCAAGTATCGCCCAATGTGATGAAATACCGCTCGATGCGCATTTGCGGTTCGAACGCACGCTGTTTCTCGGTTTGATGAGCGGGCGCGAAAAGGCCGAGGGCATCGCCGCATTTCGCGAAAAGCGCCGACCACGCTGGGAGCGATGAGATCGTAAATCGATCATAGCATTAATTACGATTCGTTGACAATATATACTCAATTCGCCAAAAAGAGTGATCCTGAGACGGAGCGGACGATATGAGCAAGACGATTGTCGCCGATATGTCGGATCTGCGAACACTGGGCATTGCAGGACGCCGCAACTACACGGTATCGCCAGCGCTGGTCGACATGCGCCGCGCGACACCCCGGTCGCGGTCCGTGCAGCTTCCAGCACTGCCGCAGAATCTGCTGTTCGACAGCCAGCGCGCCGCCGTGATCGTGATCGACATGATCAATGATTTCTGTCACCCGGACGGATGGATCACATCGGTGGGTGTCGATATCACGCCCGCCCGTGCGCTGGCGCAGCCGATCAATATAGCCACCGCAGCCGCGAGGTCCGCCGCCATTCCCGTCATTTTCGTCAACTGGGGCGTGCGCCCGGATCGGCTCAACCTGTCGCCCGGTACACAGCATCCGTTTAATCCGCATGGGATCGGCCCCGGCCTTGCCGACGCGCGGACCGTCGGAGACCGTAGCTACAACGTCATGGCGGCGGATAGCTGGGGGGCGGAGCTTCTCGCCGACCTCGATCGCGGCGACGATGATATAGTGGTCGACAAACACCGCATCAGTGGCTTCTGGGACACGCCGCTTGATGCGATCCTCAGAAATCTCGACGTCACGACCTTGTTCTTCGCCGGGGTGAATACCGATCATTGCGTGCTGGGTACGTTGATGGACGCCAATTTCCACGGCTACGATACGATCCTGCTGGAGGATTGCACGGGGACCACCTCACCCGACTTCTGCTATCAGGCGGCCTTGCACAATGTGCGCTTCTGTTTCGGGTTTACGGCGACCGCCGACGATTTCGCCGCCGGCGTGGCCGCCAGCGCTGACGCGTCGGCATCCTGTTAAGAAAAGGTCAAGCGCGTGAAGCTGTTGAATTTTTCGACTGGCCAGATTCGGACGATCGATATCAACGGTACGGCGGTGCAGACCGCGCACGTCAAGACGCCTGTCAGCGAACCCTGGACAATCGACGAGAATGGGGCGGTCGGCGATCGCCGCGCTGTGCATCCCGACAAACTCTACGCCTATGCGCGCACCGGCTATGATTATTGGTCCGAACGTCTCGGGGTCGATCCGGGATCATGGTCCGATGGTTTTTTCGGCGAGAATCTGACGCTCGACATACTGGACGAGCAGGATGTGCGCGTCGGCGATATCTTCGCGATCGGCGACCGGGTGCGGCTCGTCGTCGCAGGCGCGCGCACACCCTGCGCCAAGCTCGCCTGGCGGCTGGGCCAGCCGCGCGCTTTCCAGCGGACCTTCGCGCTGTCGCGCCACACCGGGGTCTATCTCGGCATCCTCGAAACCGGCACTGTACGGCCGGGCGATAGCCTCCAGCGCATCTATCATGACCCGGCCATGCCCAGCGTCGCCGACCTGTGCGATTATGTCGCCAGCCATGACCCGCCACCGCTGGAGCCGTTGCAACGCTTGCTCGCCTTCGATCATCTCAGCCCCACCATCCGCCTGCTGCTCGGGGCGAAGCTGGACGCCGCCGAGCGCGCCGCCGCACTGGTCGAGGGGCGCTGGCGCGGCTGGCGTCCGTTCGTCATCGAAGACATAAGCGAGGAAGCGCGTGACATCCGCTCGGTGCATTTGCGGCCGGCCGATGGCGGGCCGATCTGCCGGCCGCGACCGGGCCAGTTTGTCACCGCCCGAATCGATGCGGAGGACGGGTCGCAGGTCATGCGCTCGTGGAGCGTGTCCTCATTCACCCATGGGATGGATCGATACCGGCTGACGGTACGCAAGCAATCGGGACCGGGGTCGAACTGGCTACACCGCGCCGCGCCCGGCACGACGCTGATGCTGCGCGCGCCCGCCGGGCATTTCGTGCTGGATGAGGGGTTCCGGCCGGTGGTGATGGTCGCTGCCGGGATCGGCATCACGCCCCTGCTCGCAATGCTACAAGCGCATCTGCTGCGGCCCAAAGGCGCGGCGGCCTATCTCTTCTATGGCGCGCGCAGTCCCGCCGAACTGGCGTTTCGCGACGAACTGGACGTCCTCGCCGAAGCGCATCCGCATTTCCACCCGACCTATCGCTACAGCCGCTGGGCGGACGATACGCAAGCGGCGGGCCGCATCACCCCGGATACCGTGGTCGATGGGCTGGCGGACCTCCACGTCATGCTGGAGGGGCGCAGGATCGACTTGCCCTGGTTCGAGGCGGATATCTATATCTGCGGGCCGGGCGCATTCTGCACCGAGATGCGGGAAGGCTTCATCGCGCGCGGGGCCAATCCCGACCATCTGTTCACCGAGCAGTTTACAGCGGTCGTTCCGGACGACTCGGATATAGAATATGCGCGCATCCGCTTCGCGCGGTCCGGCCTGACGGTCGACTGGCATGCGGAAGAGGAACTGACGCTGCTGGACCTCGCGGAACGCGCCGGCCTCACCGTGGCGCATGATTGCCGCAGCGGCGCCTGCCTGACATGCAAAACACGGGTCATCGAGGGCGGCGCAACCGCCGTCGCGCCGGACGGCGAGGCGCTGCTCTGCATCGGGCGTCCCACCACGCCCGGTCTGGTGCTCGATCTCTAGGCTCGGCCCTCCCCTTCCCCACGCGCCTGCGCGCGCTGATAGGCGGGCCGCTGCCTTACCCGGTCGAGGAAACCGGTGAGCACAGGATCGACCGGCAGCGCGGGAAACCGCGCCAGCGCTTCGATCGGAAAGCCCATCAGGATATCGGCGGCGCTGAACTCGGGACCGGCGAACCATGGATCGCGGCCAAGTTCGGCGACCCAATAATCCAGGTTCAGCTTGACCTGCGGATCGACGAACCCGGCCTTCACCGTATCGAGTTCGGGCGCGGCAATGCCGCCCAATATCAGCTTGAGCAGGAACGCCGGCATCGCCGTCCCCTCGACATAATGCAGCCAATAGAGCCAGCGCAGCCGTTCCGGACTGTCCGGCCCAAGCGCCTTGGCGGGCGCGAGCCGGTTGTCCACATCATAACGATCGCACAAATAAGTAGCGATCAGCCCGCATTCGGCGAGCACCCGCCCATCATCGACCAGCACCGGGCTTTTGCCGAGCGGGTGGACGGCTTTCAGTTCGGGCGGCGCGAGCCGGGTCTTGGGATCGCGGCGATAATATTCGACACTATAATCGACGCCGAGTTCCTCCAGCAGCCACAGGATGCTCTGCGAGCGCGAATGATCGAGATGGTGAAGCGTAATCATGGCAATCCTTCGCTAAGGTTCAGCGGTCGATCTGCGGAACGATGATGTCGCTCAGCACACTGGTCAGGCTGGCGGGCGCGGCGATGATGCCGTCCCACCCCCAGTCCCACGGCCGGCCGTGCAGATTGGACATCGCCCGCCCCGCCTCGGTCACCAGCAGGCCGCCCGCGAGCCAGTCGTGCGGGGTCGAGCTGACGTCGAACAATGCGTCGAGCCGCCCCGCCGCGACATAGGCCAAATGCAGCGACGCCGAGGCCATCGCGCGCACGATGAACACATTCTTCGACACCGCCGAGATCAGCTTCAGCGTCAGCTCGTGCCGGCTGGGGTCGCCATGCGCGAACGGCGGCGTCAAAAATGTCGCTACGATCGCGGTTTGCAGGCTGGTCTTGGCGGCGGGGCGC
>CAXUEQ010000062.1:0-9996 GCA_964250175.1 uncultured Sphingobium sp.
ATGAAACGCAACCGTTACTGTCCCAACGCGTTGAGCGCGCAAGCAATGGTGCAGGAGTGGGGCAGTGACCAAAAGCGATATATTTCATAAATTTCTGCAGCACCGGCGGCGCGAGCAGTTGTCCGCCGAAGATCTGCGCGCCCTCGAAGACACGGTGATCGAGGTCCGCCAGCTTCCCCCACGACATGTCTTCATCCGCGCAGGGGAGCCAATACAGAACAGTACCTATCTGATCGATGGTTTCATCTCCCGCTACATGGATGATCGCGAAGGCCTGCGCCAACTCGTCGCGCTCCACGTCGCTGGCGATTTCGTCGATCTCCACGCCTTTCCGCTCAAGCGGCTCGACCATGACGTCGCGACCATCACGCCCTGTCGCGTGGCGATCGTGCCGCACCCGCGGATCGAGCGGATATTGGAAACCCGTGCGGGCCTTAGCCGCCTGTTGTGGTTCAGCACACTCATCGACGCCGCCATGCACCGCGAATGGATATTTCGTCTTGGTCGACTGAACGCACTCGGGCGCGTCGGCCATTTCTTCTGCGAACTGGAAGCCAAGCTTCGCGCCGTCGGTATGAGCGACGGGCACCGCTTCGAAGCGCCCTTGACTCAGACCGATCTGGGCGAAGCGTGCGGTATCACGCCGGTCCATGTCAATCGCATGCTGCGCGAATTGCGGGAAGGCGGGTTGCTCCAGGTGCGCGGCAACAGTGTCGAGATACTGAACCGCAAGAAGCTCGAACGCCTGTGCGAGTTCGATCCCGCGTATCTTTTCCTGGATTTCGATCCAGCGAGGAACGGTTGAGCGCCAGGTCCGTTGCGCTGTGTCAGAGGAGGGATATGCCATGAACAGCACGGTAGCGCACGGCCAGCCAGGACAGGCATCGGCCGAGCGGGGACAGGTCCTGCTTGACGGGCCGGACGGCGTCGCGGTGGCGCTGACGCCCGACGCCGCGGAAGCGACCGGTCAGGCTCTGATCCTCGCTGCCCGCCAGGCCCGCGCGCAACAAGCCGATGATGCGGGCCAAGACTAGATTTCGCTTGGCGTTTCGCCGCTTTTGCGCTGGTAAGCGAACATGACGGCGGTACGCGACACCATCTTCCCCGGCGATAGTGCGATGAGCACGGTCATGCGCACGCATGACTGGACGACAACGCCGCTGGGCGATCCCGAACAATGGCCCGAGCAGTTGAAAATCCCGCTGCGCATGCTTTTGACGTCGCAATTCGAGATGTGGCTTGGCTGGGGCGATGATCTGCATTTCTTCTATAATGACGCCTATGCCCCCACTTTGGGCGCCAAGCATCCCGTTGCCCTGGGCAAGCCGGTTTCCGATGTGTGGCGTGAAATCTACGATAAGGTAAAGGACCGTTTCGCGGCTGTCATGCAACAGGGTCTCTCGACCTGGGATGACGCGTTGCTGCTCTATCTCGAACGCAACGGCTATCCCGAAGAAACCTATCACACCTTTTCCTACAGCCCGCTCCATGGCGCGTCCGGCGCGGTCGAAGGGCTGATCTGTGTCGTTAGCGAGGACACCGAACGGATCATCAGCGAACGGCGGCTGACGATGCTCAACGGTCTGGCGACCGCGTTGCTGCCCGCGCGGTCGCGCGAGGCCATATTGGATGCCGCGCGCACCGCGTTGCAAATCGACATGCGCGATTTCCCCTTTGGCATGATCCATCTGTTCGACGGGCAGAATCAGAGGGTCATAGCACCCGGCGACCAGAATCGGGTCGCCGCCTGTTCTTGGCCGTTTGATCATGTCCGAAACGAAAGCGCGCCGATCGTGGTCCCCTTGGCCGGATTGATCGTGGAGCCGCCGCTTGGTCCCTGGGAGCAACCCGCCCGCGAAGCGCTGATCGTTCCGGTCGTCAAGGCGGGGCAGGAGAGCGCGGCCGGTGCGATCGCGCTGGCGATCAATCCCTTTCGCGCAATTGACGGGGCGACGATCGAATTTGCGCAATTGATCGCCGCCCAGATCGCCGGCGCTCTCGCCACGGTCGACGCCGCGCGCGCGCAGGCGGCGGAAATGGAGCGGCTGCGCGACCTGTTCGTCCAGTCCCCTTCCTTCAGTGCCCTGTTGAGCGGGCCGCAGCACCGCTTCGATTTCGTTAACCCGACCTATCTTCAGATCATCGCCCATCGTGACGTGATCGGCCAAGGGGTCAGGGAAGCCCTGCCCGAACTGGAGGGACAGGGCTTTTACGAATTGCTCGATCAGGTCTACCGTTCGGGCAAGCCCTTCATCGGCCAGTCCGTTCCGGTCATGATTCAGGCGACGCCGGGGGCCGCGCCTGAACTGCGCATATTGGATTTCGTCTATCAGCCGATGCGCGATGCGGAAGGAACGCTGACCGGCATCTTCGTCGAAGGCATCGATGTCACGGCGGCGCACGACACCGTCGCCGCGTTGCAGGAAAGCGAGGCGCAGTTCCGTACTCTCGCGGAGGCAATGCCGAACCATGTATGGACCGCAGACCCGGACGGGACGCTCAACTGGATCAACGGGCGCGTCATGCACTATAGCGGACTGGGCGAACAGGATCTGATCGGCAACGGCCTTTCGCGCATGCTGCACAGCGATGATATGGCCGCTGCCCTCGCCTTGTGGAAAGCATCGCTGGCGTCAGGCGCGACCTTCGAGACCGAGTTCAGGCTGCGCGGCGCGGCGGGCGACTATCGCTGGCACATCGCGCGGGCCGTGCCGCTGCGCGCCGACAATGGTCAGATCACGCGCTGGATCGGCACCAACACCGATATCGACGACCAGAAGGTAACGGCGCAGGCGCTGACGGACCTCAACCTGACGCTCGAAACCCAGGTGCGCGAGCGCACCGAAGAGCTGATGATGGCGGAGGAAGCGCTGCGCCAGAGCCAGAAGATGGAAGCCGTCGGACAACTGACTGGCGGTATCGCGCATGACTTCAACAATCTCCTTGCCGGGATCATGGGTAATCTGGAACTGCTCGAACTGCGCGTGTCGCAGGGGCGGCTTGATGCCATCCCCCGCCATGTCCAGAGCGCACAGGGCGCGGCCAAGCGCGCGGCGGCCCTGACCCAGCGCCTGCTCGCCTTCTCCCGCCGCCAGACGCTCGACCCACGCCCGACCAACGTCAACCGCCTCGTCTCGGGGATGGAAGAAATGATCCGTCGCACGATCGGTCCCGCGATCGAACTGGAGGTTGTCGGCGCAGGCGGGGTGTGGCCGACGCTGATCGACGCCTATCAGCTTGAAAACGCCTTGCTCAACCTGTGCATCAACGCGCGCGACGCGATGCCCGGCGGGGGTCGGCTGACGATCGAGACCGCGAACAAATGGCTGGACGATCATGCCGCCCGCGAGCGCGACCTGCCGCCGGGTCAATATATTTCGTTATGCGTGACCGATACCGGCACCGGCATGACGCCGGATGTAGCGGCGCGCGCCTTCGATCCTTTTTTCACCACCAAGCCGCTGGGCGAGGGGACCGGTCTCGGCCTGTCGATGATCTACGGCTTTTGCCGCCAGTCGGGCGGGCAAGTGCGGATTTATACCGAAGCGGGCGAAGGCACGACCATGTGTCTCTATCTTCCCCGTTATCAGGGCGAAGCCGAAGACCGGCTCCCCAGCGAAGATTCCGTGGTGCAGATGCAGGGTTCCCATGGCGAGACCGTGCTCGTGATCGACGATGAGGCAACCGTGCGCGCCCTCATCGTCGATGTCCTGCAAGATGCAGGCTATCATGTGCTTGAAGCGCCGGATGGCTCCGCCGGGTTGAAAATTCTCGAATCGGACGCGCGCATCGATCTGCTGGTCACCGATGTCGGCCTGCCCGGTGGCATGAACGGGCGGCAGGTCGCCGACGCCGGGCGGTTGCTGCGGCCGGGCCTGCGCATATTGTTCATCACCGGCTATGCCGAAAATGCCGTGCTGGGAAATGGTCACCTTGATCCCGGTATGCAGGTGGTGACCAAACCCTTTGCCGTCGAAGCGCTGAGCAACAAGATCAGGGACATGATCGACGGCTGATGCGGCGCGTTGTGGGCTATCCTACATAGCGGACCACGCCTATACAGATATTCGTTCCGAACCTTATGCGACAGATAATTTCAACAGTCCGCATCTTAATGGCGTGATTTGAGGGAAATGTGCGAAGCTAAGCCCGTTTTGGCTTATTCGGCGTCTAGCTCCTTGCGGATACGGTCGCGCACCTCCTTGATTCGGGTCGCGGCTTCGGAAAAGGTGATGACATCGGTACGGTTGCCATTGGCGCGCGCGTCTTTCGCCGCACCCTCATATCCGTCGAGGTCGGTTTCGAGTGCGTCGCAGATGATCTCGGCTTCGTCCTCGGTGAAAGTGAAGCGGAATGATTTGGCCATGGTTATCTCCTTTGGGAAAGCCCATATTGGCGCGACCCGAAACATACAATCGCCCTTCGCGATAAAAGGACGCCAATGTCGGACGATCTTGACGACCGCATGATCGACACGCCCGAAGGGCCGATCCGCTGGGGCGACTGGAAAAAGAAAAACCCGGTTCAGGTCCCCTCACGCCGGACCAAGGGGAAAAAACTGCCCAACAAGGTGAAGTCCCGGACGGGAGAGTGAATCGGCTAGATCATGAGCAACCGGTCATCGTCGCGGCAGTCGCCCAGAAATTGCACTGGACCGCCTGCCTCGATCCGCGCGTCCAGCGCCCCGGCCTCGATTCGCGCTAGCGCCATCCCACTCTGGCAGACGGTGATCTTTACCCCCAGCACCAGCGCATGCTCAAGCAAAGCCGCCAGCGTCGGCAACCCTTCCGCCTGATGGATATCATCCTTTGGCGCAGTCGGCGTCCCTAGCAATCGCACCGCATCCAGTTGCAGGAACAGCGCGGCCTCTCCTCCCAGAGCCGCATGCGCCGCCGCGATCCCCAGCGCCCCGCGAAACCGCTCGGCATCGTCGGTCAGCACAATGATCTTCAGGCCTCGCAAGCGATCCTCGCGCAGGCGGGGCAGGCCGGGTCCTTGGGCAGCGCGATCGTGCGAAAGCGCAGCGAGAGCAGGTCGGCGATCAGCAGCTTGCCCGCACTATCCTCACCGAATGGCGCCAGCACGCGGATCGCTTCCAGCGCGGCCAGGCTGCCGAGGATGCCCGTCAGTGCACCGATCACGCCCTGTTCGGCGCAGCTTTGCTCGGTCCGGTCCGGGGCGTCTCCGACCAGGCAGCGATAACAGGGCTTGTCCGCTTCCCAGCCGCGATAGACCGCCAACTGTCCCTCGAACTGCCCGACCGCTGCCGACACCAGAGGGATGCGCAGCGCCGTCGTGGCATCGGCCACCGCCAGCCGCGTCGCGAAGCTGTCGCTACCATCAATCACGACATCGGCGTCACGCAGCAAAAGCGCCGCATTGTCCGCCGTCAGTCTTTGGTTGATAGCCACCAACTTCACATCGGGATTAAGGCGCGCGACCGCCGCCATCGCCGCCTCGCCTTTGGGGCGGCCAATGTCCGCCATGGCATATAGCGTTTGCCGCTGGAGGTTTGACAGCGCCACGTCATCATCATCGATCACCCGCAGCGTGCCGACGCCCGCCGCGGCCAGATACTGGATCGCCGGACTACCGATCCCGCCCGCGCCCACCAGCACGACGTGCGCCGAGAGCAGCCGCGCCTGCCCCGCGCCGCCGATCTCCTTCAATATGATATGCCGCGCATAGCGTTCGAGCTGCGCGTCGCTCAGCGTCACTGGCCGGTCGATCCGAAGCCGCCACCGCCCCGTGCCGTGTCGTCCAGCGTATCGACCTCGGCAAAGCGGGCATGCTGCACCGGCGCTGGAACCAGTTGTGCTATTCGGTCGCCGCGCCGGATCTGGAAGGGCGCGGTGCCATGATTTATCATGATGATCTTCACTTCGCCGCGATAGTCGCTGTCGATCGTGCCGGGCGTGTTAGGCACGGTCACGCCATGCTTGAGCGCCAGGCCGGAACGCGGGCGAACCTGCACTTCATACCCGTGGGGAATGGCCAGCGCGAATCCGGTGGCGACCGCATGGCGCTGGCCGGGCAGCAGGGCCAGCTCCTCGGCTGCGACGACATCCATACCCGCCGCGCCTTCGGTCGCATAGCCGGGCACTGGTAGGCCATCGCCATGGGGCAGACGCTTCAGGCGGATTTCAATATCGGTCAAAGGGCTAAAGCTTGGAGAGGGCATCGGCGACTTTCTCGATCAAACGGGCAGCGACGTCATTTTTTGGCATATCGTCCCAGCTTTCGATCCCGCTCGCGCTGACGATATGGACGCTGTTGGTATCGCCACCCATCACGCTTTTACCTTTTGAGCCTGACACGTCATTGGCGACGATCCAGTCCGCGCCCTTCTTTGCCAATTTCGCGCGCGCATGGTCGATTAGGTTTTCCGTCTCCGCAGCAAAGCCGACCAGCAGTGCCGGTCGAAGGGGATGACGTCCCAGCGTCGCCAATATGTCCGGGTTCTCGATCAGTTCCAGCGGTGCAGGCGTATCGCCCGACTTCTTCTTGATCTTCTGGCTTGCAGTGTCGGCGGTGCGCCAGTCAGCCACGGCAGCAACCATGATTGCTGCATCTGCGGGCAGAGCGCCTTCCACTGCACTCAGCATGTCGCGCGCGGTTTCGACATTGATACGCCTGACCCCTTCCGGCGTAGGCAGGGCGACCGGCCCGGCCACTAAAGTCACCCGTGCACCCGCCGTCGCCGCCGCGTGTGCGAGGGCAAAGCCCTGTTTGCCCGAGGAACGATTGGCGATGTAGCGCACCGGATCGATCGGCTCATGCGTCGGGCCGGCAGTGATCAGGATATGCTTACCCGCTAGAGGCTTACCCCTGGGAAGAAGAAGCGCAAATATCCAGTCTGCAATCGCCTCCGGCTCGGGCAAGCGCCCCCTGCCATGTTCGTTGCACGCCATCAGGCCTTCGTCAGGCTCCATCATATGGATGCCGTCGGCCTTCAGTCGCGTGACATTGCGTCGGGTCGCGACATGCTCCCACATCTTCACGTTCATCGCCGGCGCGACCAGCACTGGCTTGTCGGTAGCGAGTAGCAGAGTTGTTGCGAGATCGTCGGCCAGCCCATTCGCCATCCGAGCGATGATGTTCGCCGTTGCGGGCGCTACGACGACCAAGTCGGCCTGTCGCGACAATGCGATATGCCCAATCTCCCGCTCCGCTTTCAGGTCGAACATATCGTGATAGACATGATCCTCCGTCAATACGCCTAGGCTGAGCGGCGTTACGAATTGCTTGGCGCTTTCTGTGAGCACGGCTCGCACCGCAATGCCCGCTTTTCGCAATAGCCGTACAAGCTCCAGCGCCTTATAGGCCGCGATCCCGCCGGAGATGATGAGGAGGACGCGTTTTTCCATTTCAGGCCGTCCTAATGGTGCAGAGCCTTTAGCGCAACGCTAGCGCTGTAGGTGGCCTCGCTGATCGGGCCAGGTCACGCAGCGCACCCGGCGCGAACAGCAGTCCTACCATGAACAATGGTCCCACTATCGCTGCCCAATAGAAATTATCCGGCCGCCCAAACAGCATCATCAGGACGCTCATACCCGACAGGAAGAGAAAGGTAGCCAACCCCGTCGCGTCGCGCCATGCCGCCCAACCGAGCAGGGCGAGCGGTACGAGCGCCGCTGTGAAAGTTGCGGGCAGATATGTTAATATAGTCGAGGCGTGGATCGACGCGATCAGATGGGGCCAGCCGCCCATGGCCGACCAGCCCGGCGAAGCGGGATCGGCGGCGGTTGTGACAAGTCCGACCTGCTGCATATGGAAAACGAGCGCGGCGCCAAACAGCGCTATCGCGCCGGTCCACGCGGCGCTTTCCGCCCATTGGCGGCGATACAGGGAGAGTGCGGTCATCAGCAGCAGAAAGGGCAAAGCGAGTTCGCGGATCATGACCGCGAACAGGGCGATCAGGACGCTGGGCCACCATCGGCCCGGCGCATGCGCCGGTCGATGCAGCGCCAGCGACAATGCAATCAGCAGCGCTGCCCAGCTTTCATGCAATATAGCGAGCGTGGGAGTGCTTACCGTCAGGCACCCCAATAGCAGCAATAGCGAGGCATGGCCTACGCTCTCCTGCGTCTTAAGGGCCGGAGCGATGCGCATAGTCCAGGCAAAGATGACGCCACCGCACAACAGCGCGATCAGCATTTGTCCGGCGAGATCGGGGATCGACGCCAGCAGCGCCGCCAGAGTGGGCAGGCGAAAGGCGATGAACGGCCGCAACGGGTAATCCTGCGCACGCAGCAGATGCGCCGTCCCGGCATAATAGCCCTGGCCTGCGCGCATTGCGGCAATAATCGATCGATAGAGGTGAATATCGCCCTGACCGTTCGCATTTTTGTCTACGAACAATGCGCCTTGCACAGGCGCCGCGCCAGTCGTGGGGAGTGCGACAGGCGACGATGAGGCCGCGCTGCCCCACAGAAACAGCGCCAGCAGGAGCGCCATGATTATAGCCGCGGCCCGCGCCGGTATGGCGGCAAAGCGTGTAGGCTGAACCAAAAGGTCGGGATAGTGCAAAACGGCTCCTTCGTGAATGGAACACCGTTTAGCGTGACAGGGTTAACAGCCGGTTTGGACTATGGGGAGCGACCTTATGCGGTCAGAGCGGAAGCAAGGCCATAATGCCGGCCCCTGCGGCGGCGGCAATGACGGCCACGACCGCATATTTCCATCCCGCGCCCACGCGTATCAGCCTGACTTCGGGTAGGGGCGGGAGCGGGGGCGCACCGCCCCTCTCTGGATAGCTGTCCTCGATCCGGCGCACCAGCGCGGGCAGGCGCTGGATCGTGCGCCATGTCTCTATCAGGCTGTCGGCGGCCTTGGCTTCGGGGCCCAGTTCCGACCGCAGCCATTCCTTCACATAGGGACCGCTCGTCTCCCACATATTGATGCCGGGATCGAGCGCCGTCGCCACGCCCTCCACCATCACCATCGTCTTTTGCAGCAGCAGCAGGTGCGGCTGGGTCTGCATGTCGAAATCGCGGGTAATCGCGAACAGCCCGTCGAGCATCTGGCCGACCGACAATTCGCTGACCGGCTTGCCGCGCATCGGCTCGCCCACCGCCCGCAGCGCGGTCGCGAATTCGGCAACGTCATGATGGGCCGGCACATATTGCGCTTCGAAATGAATTTCGGCGACGCGGCGATAATTGCCGGTGATGAGGCCGTAGAGAATCTCCGCGAGCCACATGCGCGCGCGCCGGTCGATCCGGCCCATGATGCCGAAATCGATCGCGGCGATGTCGCCATTCGCTTTCACGAACAAATTGCCCTGGTGCATGTCGGCGTGGAAGAAGCCCTCGGCGATCGCCTGTCGCAGGAAGGCGTTCACCAGCCGTGAGGCGATCGCGGGCAGGTCATGGCCCGCGGCGATCAGCGCGGCGCGGTCGCTGATCTTGATCCCGTCGACCCACGCCATCGTCATGACCCGGCCCGATGTGCGGTCCCAGTCGATCTGCGGGATGACATAGCCCGGCTCGGCCTGCATCGCCTCGGCCAGTTCCGATGCCGATGCCGCTTCGCGCCGCAGATCGAGTTCGCGCGCGGTCCAGCGCTTCAGATTGGCGATGACCAGGCGGGGACGCAGCCGCGCGACTTCGCCGCCCAGTTGTTCCAGATGCGCCGCCGCCCATTCATAGGTCTGGATATCGCGGTTGAACTGCTCGGCAACGCCGGGGCGCAGCACTTTCACCGCAACGTCGCGGCCTTCGATGGTCGTCGCCCGATGCACCTGCGCGATCGACGCCGCGCCGACCGGCGCTTCGTCGAACGTCGCATAGACCGCCTCCAGCGGCCGACCGAAACTTGTTTCGATCTGCGCGCGGATGGTCGAAAAGGCCACCGGCGGCAGCGCGTCCTGCAACCGCAAAAGATCGGCGGTTGCATCCTCGCCGACCAGATCCGGCCGGGTCGCCAGCGTCTGGCCCAGCTTGATCGCAGCCGGGCCGATCGCCTGAAACGCGTCGGCATAGCGCGGTTGTTTCG
>CAXUEQ010000062.1:10006-17119 GCA_964250175.1 uncultured Sphingobium sp.
GTAGCTAATATATCGGTCAATCCATAAGGCATCACTTAATACTTGAAATGATAGCGCGGTTGTTTCGGTATGAAGGCGCCGAATCGGGCGAGGCGGGCGAGGCGACGCACGGGCGCAGGCGTTGCCGGATCGCGCTCGATCCCGCGCAACGCGCCATATCGTGCCAAAGTCCGGCCCCATTTCAAAAGCCGCCAGACATGGGTGATGTGACTAGCCATGTCGCAACACCATAATCACATGTTCGGGTTGAGCCTGTCGAAGCCTTGTCCTTTTTGAAGGGAAGCGCGGCTTTGAAGGGAAGTGCGGCCCTTCGACACGCTCAGGGCGAACGGCGTTAAAACTCTTCACAGGGATTAAATCTTCCAGCCGCTGTGAATCGCCACCAGCCCACCCAATATCGGTTCGACCTTTGTATTCGCGAACCCCGCCGTGCGGATCATCTGCTCGAACGTCGCCATGTCGGGGAAACGCCGGATCGATTCGATCAGATAGCGATAGCTTTCCTCGTCCTTCGCCAGCAGCTTGCCCAGCTTTGGCACCAGATGATGCGAATAGGCGTCGTAGACATCGGCAAATCCCGGCCAGAGCGTGGTCGAGAATTCCAGGCAGAAGAAGCGCCCGCCGAATTTGAGCACGCGATGCGCCTCGGCCAGCGCCCGGTCGATATGGGTGACGTTGCGGATGCCGAAGGCGATCGTATAGGCGTCGAACTGGCGATCGGGAAAGCTCAACTCTTCCGCATTCTGTTCGGACCAGGCAAGACCCGTCAGTCCCCTTTTCGCCGCCCGCTCCATGCCGACGGCCAGCATCTGGGGATTGATGTCGGACACGGTTACGTCCGCGCCATGCCTGTGCAGGCGGAACGCGATGTCGCCGGTACCGCCCGCCATGTCGAGCATGGCCTCTCCCGGCTGCGGCTTCACCCGCCGCACGAACTGGTCCTTCCACAGCCGATGCGCGCCGCCGGACATGGCATCGTTCATAAGGTCGTATTTGCCCGCGACATTGGAGAAGATACCCTTCACCATGCCGGTCTTTTCCGCCGCGTCGACGTCGCGATAGCCAAAGGATACTGTGTCGTTCATGGGGGGATGCTCTAGAGCCTGATCGTCCGGGGGGAAAGCGATTTGCGTATCTTGAGGGCGTGACCAGACTCTTGCCAGGGCACTCTGGTATTCGCCGGGCACAGGGACCAGATAGGCCGTCTATGCCCGAACTTCCAGAAGTCGAGACCACCGTCGCCGGCCTGCGCGCCGTGCTTCAGGACCAGTTGCTCATCCATGTCGAGCCGCGCCGCGCCGACCTGCGCTTTCCCATTCCGGTCGATCTGCGTCAGCGGCTGACTGGCGCGCGTGTCACCGGCCTCTCGCGCCGCGCCAAATATGGGCTGATCGTGACCGACCGCGACGATATGCTGATCTTCCATCTGGGCATGTCGGGGCGCTGGCGGATCGACCCGGTGGAAATCGGCAAGCATGACCATCTGTTGCTTGAGACGGGCGGCGGCCATCGCCTTGTGCTTAACGATCCGCGCCGTTTCGGCTCGCTCGATCTGGTGCGTGCCGATATCTGGGAAAGCTATCCGCCCTTCACCCGGATGGGTCCCGAACCGCTCGGCCCCGATTTTACCGGCGCGATGCTGCGCGATGCGCTCGTGGGCAAGGGGACATCGATCAAGGCGGCGCTGCTCGATCAGCATATCGTCGCGGGTCTTGGCAATATCTATGTGTGCGAGGCGCTGAACCTGGCGAAGATCGCGCCGATGACGCGGGCTGGAACGCTCGCGCCACCGAAGCTCAAAAAGCTGGTTGATGCGATCCGCGCGGTCCTGACCGCCGCGATCGAAGCGGGCGGGTCGACGCTACGCGACTATGCGCGGCCTGATGGCGAGCTTGGCTATTTCTCCAAACAATGGCGCGTCTATGGCAAAGAGGGCGAAAGCTGCCCGTGCGGGGGGACGGTGCAACGCTATCCGGATGGCGGACGCTCGACATTCCATTGCCCGAAATGTCAGTCCTGATAGTTGACGAATCGCCTGACCCACGGTAAGGCGCGCTCCTTCACGGCCGATGAACCCAAGTTCGCGGCCATCTTTTGCGAAATTGGTTCGAGGACAGGCATGGCAAATACGCCGCAAGCAAAGAAGCGCATCCGCCGTAACGCGGCCCGTGCATTGGTCAACGGCAACCGCGTCGGCCGTATCCGCACGCTGGTCAAGAAGGTGGAGACGGCGCTGGCTGCTGGCGACAAGGAAGCTGCCGCGACCGCGCTTCAGACCGTCCAGCCCGAACTGGCGCGCGGCGTCGCCCGTGGCGTGCTACACAAGAATACCGCTTCGCGGAAATTCAGTCGCCTGACCAAGCGGGTCTCTGCCTTGGGCTAAATGGCGGCGATATGCTGATGCATTAAAGGCCTGCCCGGCGATAGTCGGGTGGGCCTTTTGCTGTAAGGCGCCCTTCGCACTGTCACATTTCTGCGATGAAACCGTAATGTCAGCATTTCCGCCGATTCGCGCTTAAAGCCCCCTTAATTTTGCGAATTACCTTATTAAAATCAGTAGCTTATTTATGAAGCAAGCTTTTCCGACACTTGCACGAGTCAATCGCTTTATTTCATTTTTTTGACGCCCGTCGGCCTTGCCTGGGTCGGCGCAGCCTGTCTAACTCTGCTCTCTGGGCTGCGAATCGAGTCGGTTCTACAGTCGTTGCTACGTTCGTAAAAAGCAGTGCGAAGGATCGAGGGGACGATCCGTCGATGAGAGACTGTGTGCGTATCGCGACCGGATGACCAACTGAATAACGCGCGCGATCGGGGACATTAAGACAGATGATCGACAAGGCGGAGGACAGGACGGGGGATGCAGCGGTTTCGATGACGGAAGCCGATGTGCGTGAGAGTGCCAGGCATCGTGAATCCGTTTGGGACAGCATCCGTGCCGGCCTGCGCCGTGATGTCGGTGCCCGCATGTTCGACCAGTGGCTGAAGCCCGCGCGCCTTGGCGCTTATTGCCCGCTATCCGAAACGCTCGACATATTGGTCGTATCGGATTTTTCCGCCAATTTCGTGTCGGGTCAATTCGGCGATCGCCTGCGCCTTGCCTGGCGTGCCAGCGACGCCCATGTCCGCGACGTGCGTGTCGTCCGTGCGACGGACGCAGGATCGCCACGTCTGTTCACGGCGGACGCGCCCTTACCGGAGGAGGCGGTTGCAATTGCCGCCCCGCGCCCCGCGCGCACCAGCCCGGTTTTCGTCGCCCGTCATGATTTCGATGGCTTCGTCGTCGGCGAGAGCAATGGCCTTGCGCATTCTGCCGCGCAGGCGATGGCAGCACCGGCGACCCCACGCTTCAACCCGCTCTTCATTCATGGCGGTACTGGGCAGGGCAAGACCCATCTGCTGCACGCGATCGCTGGCGCCTATCAGGCCCACGCTCCGAACGACACTGTGCTGTATATGTCGGCAGAACGCTTCATGATGGAATTCGTGAATGCGATGCGCGCCAACGACATGATGGCGTTCAAGGCACGGCTGCGCGCCGCGCAATTATTGCTGATCGACGATATTCAATTCATCGCCGGCAAGGGATCGACGCAAGAGGAGTTTCTCCACACGATCAACGAACTGATCGAAAGTGGCGCCAGGATCGTCATCAGCGCCGACCGCGCGCCACAACGGCTCGATGCCGTGGACCCGCGCATCCTTTCGCGGCTGGCGGGCGGCCTTGTGGCCGACATTCAGTCTGCCGATCTTGAACTGCGTCTTGCGATCCTGGAAACCAAAAGGACCATTGCGGGCGACCCGCCGGTACCCGACGCTGTCGTCAATTTCCTCGCCCGCTCAATCCGCAGCAATATTCGCGAATTGGAAGGCGCCTTCAACAAATTGCTCGCTTATGGCCAGTTGACCGGTCGTCACGTGGATCTGGAATTCGCCCAATCCATGCTGGCCGACACCGTGCGCGCCAATGCCCGGCGTATCACCGTCGATGAAATCCAGAAGGCCTGCGCTGCCCATTATCGAATCGACGCATCGGAAATGCGCTCAAAGCGTCGTGCCCGCGCCGTCGCGCGTCCGCGTCAGGTCGCGATGTATCTTGCCAAGAAGATGACCCCGCGCTCATTGCCCGAGATCGGCCGCATCTTCGGCGGGCGCGATCATTCGACGGTGATCCATGCCGTCCGCACGATCGAGGCGCTGCGCGACAGCAACCCGGAAATCGACGCCGACGTCCGCACGCTGCTGCGCCAGTTGGAAGGGTAAAGCCCGGCTGTTTGCGCCTATAGTCAAGCAGGTCGTGGACCGATCGGTTTCATTTCTACGCGCGCTGGCCATCGTGCGCGGCCTCGCCTTGCCCGCCTATACGGTCCGCGAAGATTAGCGCAGCATCACCAGAGCAGTCCTGCAATCATCCCCCATATCGATCGCTCGGCGCCATGATCCGCCGGCTGGGGCGAGGCATAGCTGCGGCACTCCAGGCAAGCCACGCGAATCGATCCGCCGCCCGCCAGAGCGCGCGCATCGGCTATCGCCTGAAATGCCCATTGCCGCTGCGTCCATGCCTCCCGGCTCAACAGATCGTGGGGCAGCGCCCCATCGTCATGGGCGGCGTCATCCTTGTCGCGACTGTCCATATAATCCCGGAATAGCGCGGCGAGGCGGCTGGGCGGCTTTTCGATATAGCGCGCCCTGACCTTCGCCGGGTCCAGCTTCGCCAAGCGCGCCGCCTGCGCGATCGCGTCCTCCAGTCCGCCAAACTGGTCGACCAGCCCGATCTGCCGCGCGGTGCCGCCATCCCACACCCGGCCCTGCGCCATGCTGTCGACCTGCGCCGGCGTCTTGCGCCGCGCCTGCGCGACCAGACCGACGAAGCGGCGATAGACATTCTCGACGCCCGCCTGCGCGATCGTGTCGAATTGCGGGCTGATGCCGCCCATGACGTTCGGTTCGCCCGACAGCGGCGTCGTCTTCACGCCATCGGTGGTGACGCCGATCTTCGCCAGCGTGCCTTCGAAGCTCGGCACGATTCCGAACACGCCGATCGAACCGGTGATCGTGTCAGGCTGCGCGAAAATTCGGTCGGCGGGAGTGGAGACCCAATAGCCGCCCGACGCCGCGACATTGCCCATGGACACCACGACCGGCAGCCCCTGTTTTTTCGCGGCTAGGATCGCGCTGCGGATCTTTTCCGACGCCAGCACCGATCCGCCGGGCGAATCGACCCGCACCACCAGCGCCTTCAAGCTCTTGTCCGCCAGCGCGTCGTAGAGCAGGCCCGATATCGTATCGCCCGCCGCCTTGCCCGGCCCCGCTTCGCCATCGACAATTTCGCCCGCGATCGTCAGGACGCCGATCGGGCCATCATTTGCCGGACGGTTGGCGCGGGCGTAGCGTGCCAGCGCGATTTGCGCGAAGCCGCCCGGCTTCCCGTCGCTACTCGCGCCCGCGACCTGTGCCACGCGCGTACCGAAGGCCTGTTCGTCACCCAGCCTGTCGACAAGGCCCGCGTTCAGCGCCGCCTGCGACAGATCGCCCCCCGTCGCCGTCACTGCGCCTGCTATGTCGCTGCTATAGGCGTCGATCCTTGCCCCCGGTCGCGCCTTGCGCACACCCTCGCGCCAGTTTCGCCACAGCGCACCCGCCAGCGCGGTATCGGCCGCCTTCGCTTCAGGCGACTGGTCGGCGCGGATATAAGGCTCGACGAAACTTTTATAGGTGCCGACGCGATAGACATGCGCGGTCACCCCCAATCGGTCGATCAGCCCCTTGTAATAGAGGCGCGATCCGCCCGGTCCCGACAGCGCCACGCCGCCGATCGGGTTCACCCATATCTCGCTGGCATGGGCGGCCAGTTGATAGCCGTCGTCGACATAGGCGGTGGCGAAGGCGAATACCGGCTTCTTCACTGCGCGCACTGCGTCCAGCGCCTGGCCCACGCGGTCGAGCGCAACCTGACCGCCACCCATGAAGCCGTCCAGGTTCAGCACGACCGCCTTGACGCTGGCGTCGTTCTTCGCCGCATCGAGCGCCGCCACGATGTCCCGCAGCCGATATTGTTTCTGCGAAGGGCCGCTGCCGGTCAGCGTGGAGAAAGGGCTGGCATCCTGTGGCTGCTCGACGATGGTCCCGTCGAGATCCAGCACCAGCGCCCCGCTCGCCGCCCGTGCGGGCGGCGTCGGCGATAGTTTCAAGGCCGCATAGAGCAGACCGAAGAACAGCAGTAGGAAGAACAGCACCAGTGCGTCCTTGACGCCCACCAATATGCGCCACGCGCTTTTTACGAAAGCCAAGGGATCGATCTCCTGCGGAAGCGCCATGGAGGCGTCACACGAACGGGCTAGTCCATCGCCAACGCACCTGCAATGCCCGTCCTGTCTCACCAGTGGCACCTTCGGCACCAAATTTCTTGCGCGCTTCCCCTTGACCGACAAGGGGATGAGGCCATATGAGCGCCGTTAGCACTCTCCTAATAAGAGTGCTAACATGCACAGGTTCTTGGAAGCAGGACGGGCAATGGTGGCATCGGGATTACCCCGGCCGCCCGCGCCAATTCTTCTTTCGTTCATGAAGGGAAGCAATCTATGACATTTCGTCCGCTACACGACCGCGTATTGGTCCGTCGCGTCGAAGCCGAGGCGAAGACCGCCGGCGGCATCATCATCCCCGACACCGCGCAGGAAAAGCCGCAGGAAGGCGAAGTCGTTTCCGTCGGAACCGGATCAAAGGCCGAAGACGGCAAGATCACACCGCTGGACGTCAAGGCCGGCGACAAGATCCTGTTCGGCAAATGGTCGGGTACCGAGGTAAAGGTCGATGGCGAAGACCTTATCATCATGAAGGAATCGGACATCCTCGGGATCGTTGGCTAACCCCACCCCGGATTTCCCTTCCAGTTCCCATTCAAGCAGAGGTATTATCTCATGGCTGCAAAAGACGTAAAATTCTCCCGCGAAGCGCGTGAGCGCATTCTGCGCGGCGTCGACATCCTGGCCGACGCGGTCAAGGTGACATTGGGTCCCAAGGGCCGCAACGTCGTCATTGACAAGAGCTTTGGCGCTCCCCGCATCACCAAGGACGGCGTCACCGTCGCCAAGGAAATCGAACTGAAGGACAAGT
>CAXUEQ010000063.1:0-12924 GCA_964250175.1 uncultured Sphingobium sp.
ACACAATTACATCCCGATATCTCTACCGAAACCAATATATACCACAATGTTGGCGACCGTTCCGAGCGCTTCCTAATAGTCAGCGCCCCGTCCGGTGAGGGGTCCTATATGGAGGGGTGTTGGACCCGTCAAACGCTTTTTACACTTTTATTTCAGAAAATTTTCGCATGTTCGGCGCTACATCGCATTTGAGAGATTGGCCGGGATTTCCAAGGGCCGTCCATAGTTAAAGCAGGAATAGCATGGGTTTGCAGGACGCCGACGCCAATGATGCGGGATTCGCCGCGCGCATAAGACGGGCGGTTTTCTGGCGGTCGGGCAGCCAGATTGTCGCGCAGATGGTCAGTTGGATCGCGACCCTGGCGGTTATTCGCCTGCTTGACCCCGCTGATTACGGGCTGTTCGCCATGACGCAGGTCGTGTTGAATTTCATGGCGTTCCTGAACGGCTATGGGCTGGTCAGCGCGCTGGTCCAGTCAGAGACGCTCGATTCGCACAAATTGCGTCAGGCCTTCGGCATCATGCTGCTGCTAAACGGTGGATTGGCGATCGCCCAGCTTGCCCTCGCACCGCTGGCGGCGGACTATTATCACCAGCCGATGGTCGCGAACCTGCTGCGGGTGCAAGCGCTGATCTATCTCGCAACCCCGTTCATCTCGATACCGGAAGCGCTGATGGGTCGCAGCCTGGACTTCAAGCGGCCGGCAATCGTCACCTTCATTGCCGCAACCGCCTCAGCCGGGGTCGCCTTGGGCGGCGCATTGTCGGGATGGGGGGTGTGGACGCTGGTATTCGCGCCATTGGCAGGATTTTGGGTCAAGGCGCTGGGCTATCTGATCGCGACGCGGTTCCTGCCCCTACCCAGCTTCAATTTCCGCGGAACGGGAGCGATGGTCGCGTTCGGTGCGTCTTTATTGGGGTCGCAGCTCTTCTGGATCGCACAGAGCCAAGCCGATATCTTCATTGCTGGGCGCGTCCTGCCCCCGCACGAACTCGGGCTGTATGCCGAGGCGCTGTTTCTGACCCAGATATTCGTCAGCAAATTCATCCCGCCGTTGAACGACGTAGCTTTCCCAGCCTATGCGCGGATGCAGAAGGATCCGAGTCGGGTGGCATGGTCCTTTTGCAAAGCGGTAAGATTATTGCTGCTGATCAGTTGCCCGGTCTATTTCGGCATGGCGGTAACGGCCGCGCCATTAGTCGAGACATTGTTCGGCGCGAAATGGCTGGCGATGGCACCCTTCGTATCGATCCTGGCGCTCGCCATGCCGTTCATGACGTTGCAAGTGATGTTCGCTCCGGTTTCCAACGCGCTGGGGCGGCCCGGACTGACCGCACGAATTTCAGCGATCGGCGCCGTTGTCATGCCGCTCGCCTTCCTCGTCGGCATCCGGTTCGGCGCGGCCGGGCTTGCCTGGGCCTGGCTGCTCGGTTTTCCGGTCCTGACTTTCGCAACCGTGCGAATCGCCGGAGCGCCGATGGGGCTGCGCATGCGCGACCTGACCCAAGCGGTCGCGCCGGCGATCCTCTGCTCGGCGATCATGGCGGCGATCGTGTTCGCTGTCGACCGGGCGTTACCGCCAATGGCTGCACCAGCGCGACTGGCCCTGCTCGTGACGACCGGCGGGGTCAGCTTCGTCGCGATCCTGTTCCTGTTCGCGCGTGCGACGATCGATGAACTGGTCAGGCTCTTCATGCGCCGGACGGCTCCTGTCCCGGCCTGAAGCAGATGTTCCCGATCAACTGCCCTGGATATAATCGCGCATTGCGGCAGCTTCCGACTCGATCCGGTCGACACGATATTTGACGAGATCGCCGATCGACACGAAGCCGATCATCCGGCCGTCAACAACCACCGGCAAATGCCGCACCCGTCGCTTGGTCATCAGGCCGAGCGCGGAAATCACGGCGACATCGGGTTCGATCGTCATGGCCGGAGAGGTCATGATGTTGCCCACCGGTTCGTCAAGTATCTTCGGGCCATCGCGGCCCAGCCGGTAGACGATGTCGCGCTCCGAAAATATGCCGACCACCGCACCCTTGTCGACCACAGGGACACAGCCGATCCGCTTTTCAGCGAGCAGGGCGATGGCCGAAAGCACGCTCGCGTCCGGCGCGACCTGGAACACGTCATCACCCTTGCCCTGCAAGATCGCTGCAATCGTCATCATCGCTCTCCTTGTTTTGTCTTTGACCACCGTTCCGAAATCGGGGGGTTGATGATCCCATGTTCAGCGTCCAAAGGAAAGCGATGAACCGCAAAATCGGCTTGGACGACCCTGAAATCGCGGCCTTTGCCTGGAACCGCTATCGCAGGATGATGCGCTGGATGGCGCTGGGCGGGCTGCTGTGTGTCGGCGCTGCGCTGGGTGTGCTGTATCTATGGACCGGACCAATGCCGATCCACATGATTATCGCGACGACGCTGGGTGTCTGGCTGACCTTCATGCTGGGAACAGGGCTGATGGCGCTGCTGTTTCTTTCGCACGGCACCGGCCATGACGCACAGGTGCAGGATCGATTGAAAGGGATGATCGACAGTGACGATTGAACGCACCCCGCTCCTGCGCACAGTCCCGCGCCCCGGCGACATCAACGCCAACGGCCATATTTTTGGCGGCTGGGTATTAAGCCAGATGGACATCGCCGGCGGTATCGTCGCGCGGCGTGTCGCCAGGGGAGCGGTCGCGACGGTGGCGATCGAGGCGATGGAGTTTATCGCGCCGGTGCTGCTGGGCGATGTCGTGTCGGTCTATGGCGCGGTCGAGCGGCGCGGGCGCACCTCGCTCGCGATCCGGATCGAGGTCGTGGCGACGCGTGAAGATATGGAAACACAGGTGAAGGTCACCAGCGGCCTGTTCACTTTCGTCGCTCTGGACGCGGAGCATCGCCCCCGCCCGCTGCCGCCTCCAGTCTGACTTTCAGTCCGTTTCTCGCGTCGCGATCCGGTAGCGCAGCGTCATCAGGCTATTGGCGGGCAGCGTAACCTGCCAGATCGTCTTGCCATCGCGCTGGATCGTAGGGCCGCTGAGGCCGCTAATCCGCCGCTCGGGGTCGGGCGTGATCTCTGCTTCAAACCGAACCGGCTCCGGCCGGGCATTGGCCGCCGTTAGCGTGATACGACGATCCCGGCCGTTGTCGTCGGATTGGGTCGTGGCCGATATGCTGGTCGCTTGCGCCACGTCCAGATCGACGCGTTCCCCGATCGCCTTGTCAGGCACCGTCCCCTCGCCCAGCAGAACAGGACGGCCGAGCGAATCTTGAAAGACCGCTGCGGGACCGGCGGGCAGGGGGATGCCCAGACGGTCTTCCTTGCGATTGCGCAGGCGCAGGATCATGCGGACGTCGCCGGCATCACCATCGGCGCTCAGCTTGACACGATACAAACTCTCGACCGGCACGTTGCGGCTGTCGATCATCGCCACCTGCTTCTGGCTGTTGGCGGCAACGGTCACCGGTTGCGGCACGCGATAGAGTTTGAGGTCGCCCAATTCCTCCTGACTCACGCGCCTCGCGGCGGTGACGACGATATCGGCCGATGCTTCCTGCATCATCATCGCCATCGGCGCAGCGGGCGGCGGGGGTGGGGGCGGTGGGGACAGCGACGGCCGGAAACCCGCGAGCGAAGACGTATTTTCGCTTGGCCAGCAGTGTAGGGTCAGATGGGCGGGTTGGGGATGCGCGCCCTTCCCCGCGTCTTCCCGATTGATCTTGCCGGCGACGGTCTGGGTATCCGCATCGGGAAAGCTGGTCGAGTCGCCGCTCGCGAGGGTGACCCAGGCGAACAGGTCGATCGTGCGGCCGTCGCGCGCGAGATGCGCGACATAATTGGCCTGCCAGTCGAAACCCTGCGCGAGATAGGAGAGCGTGACCGTCGCCTGCCGCGCTTGCGTGGACACTGTGCGCACCGACAGCGTGGGTTTCGCCGACAGGCCGACCGGCACCTGGTCATAAATGAGCTTTTCGTCGAGGCCGCCGCACCGCAACGCCTCATAGCCTTCGCGTGTCTGCATCACGACCGCGCCATCGGGGCCGGAGCGCAGGATCGCGTCCTGCTCGCTGACCTTGCCGGTCGCGCGATCGGTACGGCGCACGGTGACGCGGCGCTCGGTCGAAGCGGCGAGCAGCGCACGGGGCGAAAGCAGCGATGCGTCCTGATTCTTCTCGGTCACGCCATCGGGCAGGCCGGTCACGATCGCGCTCTCGGGCACTATGCCTTCCGCCACGCCTTCGAACCGGATCGTGGTTTCGCCCGCCGGAATGGTGATCGTGCGATGCTCGGTGATGAGCGCATAGCCGTTCAGCCAGGCCAGTTCCATCGCCTGTCCGGCGGACCGATCGGGCGCACGGTAGATGGTGACGGACAGCCGGTCCGGTCGGTCCGAAACCAGAGTCTGCGCGTGCAAGGCGGCGGGGCATGAAGCCAGCAGGAGCAAAAGCCAGCGCATATGCGGCGCGATCAGTAGCGCGTGTCGAGCGTGACGATCAGTTCGGTCTGGCCATTGGCGGGAACCGGCACTTTCCACAGCCGTTCGTCGACCGTGCGCTGCGCGCCGGGTATCGTTTCCTGCACAAGCCGCGTGTCGTGCCAGCCATCGTCCAGCCCGGCCTGGACCAGATCGACCGTCACCGGCGATGGCCGCGCGTTGGTGAGCGTATAGTGCATCGTCGTGCGCCAGTAGGTCTTCGTGCTCAGCGTATCGGTCTCGCCGCTATATTGGCCCCTGGGCGTGTTCAGGCGAAAGCGCGCGGTGGTCTTCCAGAGGTCTTCGCTGATCTTCTCGCGCTTTTCGACCAGCGACCGTATCTTCACGTCGAACGCTTCGCCGGTCTTGATGCTGAGATCCGAGCCCATCGGTGTGTGCGGAATGCGGTTTTCGCCGACGAACTGCGGCTGGCCGCGCGCGTCGCGCATATAGACGCGGACGATGCCGGCGGGCAGCGCGTCGCCCAAGCCATCGCCGCGCGCACTGGCGAAGCGCAGCACGGTGTCGGCGCTTGCCGCCTCGTCCACGCTGCCAAGCCAGTCATTGCGATATTCATAGCCTTTGGTCGCGCTCGCGCCATTCACATCGAGAAAGCCCACCTGTTTCTGCTGCGCGCTGGCGATGGTCGTTCTAGCCTTGAGCGGATAGAGGTAGAAGTCGCCCACCCGCGCGCGGTCGGCGGTTTGCGTACCGGCGCGGCGGATGACGTTGGGTTGCCGGGGCTGATAATTATAATTTGGCTGCTGATCGACCTGCTGCACTTCGCCTGCCACCAGCACGGTGTCGGCGGCGGTGAAGCTGGTGCCGCTATTGTTGGTCAACGTGATCCAGCCCTGCACGTCGATCGCGCTTTTGCCTTCATCGAACAAAGCGACATAATCGGCCTTCCAGCCAAGACCCCCGGTCAGATAGCTGAGCGTCACCGGCCGCGTGCCGGCCCTGGCGCTGTCCACCGTGACCGACAGGGTCGGACGGGCGCGCAGGTTGGGGGGCACCTGGTCGAAGATCACTCGCACAGGCAGGCCATCGTCGCGCAGCACCTCTATTCTATTACCGATTTGCAGCACCGTTCCGCCATTGACCGCCAGCACCCTGGCCTGCTCGCGCGTCTCCGCGCCGGTCGCGGGGTTGATTCGCACGATAGTGATGGTCTGCCCCACTGCTTTCTCCATCAGCTTGGACGGGGACAGCAGGTCATAGTCGAAATTCTGTTCGACGATCGACGTCCCTTCCGCTGCGAAGGACACGGTCTCGGGGCGGATGCGGGCGGACACGTCGGGAAATTCGATACGCACGATGCCAGACCCGATCGCAAGCCGGCGCACATCCTGCACCAGCGCCAGATCATTATTGTAAATGGTGACCGCCACATCGCCCTGCGCCGAAGCGGGAACAGCGGGCGCCTGCGCGAGCGCGAGGGAGGGCGTTCCCAGCAGCAGAAGGAAAGACAGGATACGCATGGCACTCTCCGGCGGTTTGTCTACGCATGTGACGCATCCGGACGCGTTTAGGCAACATCAAAAGGGGCCATATGCAAAGGGCGGCACCCGAACCGGATGCCGCCCTTTTGCGTCGTCAGAATGTCAGCGCCCTTATTCGGCCGCCTCCGCAGCCGGACGGGTCCGGCGCACACGTTTGCGCGGAGCTTCCTCAGCCGCGACGTCACCGTCATTATCGGCCTCCGCGCGCGCGATCGCCGGCGGCAGCACGGCCAGGTCCAGCCCGGCATTTTCGCCATCATTCTCTTCACGCGGACGACGCGGACGCGGACCACGACGGGGCGCGCCCGCCTCTTCCACGGTGCCCTGCGTTTCGGGGGGCGTTGCAGCGAATGTTTCGACGGACGCTTCGGGCCGAACCTTGGGCGGACGGCCGCGACGGCGAGGCTCGACCGGGGCAGCGCTTACCGGTGGGGCCTCGTTCACGCTCTCCTGCGCGACGGGCTGCGGCGCGCGGCGCTGGTCTTCGCGGCGCGGCGCTTCTTCGCGGCGCTGGTCGTCCCGACGCGGTTGATACCGGTCATTGCGCAGGTCGCGCGGTTCGGTGTTGCCCCGGTTGTCATTCCCGCGCAAATCGTCGCGATTGGGGTAGGGCTGGCGGTCGTTGCGCGGCTGGTCGCGATAGCTGTCCCGGCCATTATCACGCCCGGCATCACGATTGCCGTCGCGGTTGCTTTCGCGTCCATTCTCTCGCCCGGCGTCACGATTGCCGTCACGGCTTCCATCGCGGCCCGCGTCTCTGCCCCCATCACGCCCAATATCGCGCTGGACCTGCTGCTGCGGCGCGCGGTCCTCATATTCGGACGCCGTGCCGGCATCGCCATTGTCATATTCGTCGCCGAATTCGTCGTAGCTCGGCTCAGGGCGCTGGCGGATCTGCTGTTGCCCGTTGCTACCCTGCGCTTCTTCCTGGCGGGCGCGATTGTCGGCCAGCACGCGGAAATAATGGTCCGCGAACTGCAGATAATATTCGGTATTCACCCGATCGCCGGCCAGTTGGGAGTCGCGCGCCATGTTGCGATATTTTTCCAGCAACTGGGTGGCGTTACCCCGCGCGCGGCTGTCGATGCGGTTTCCGCTGTCGCCACCACCCCGGTTCTGATTATTGGGCCGGCCATTATTGCTATTATTGTTGCTCCGGCCACGATTGCGGCGGCCGGCCTGACGATTGTTGATCAATGATGGGTCCTTAGTATCAAAAATTTCCCTAATGGCTGGTCCGCCGATGCGGCCGCCCGATCACAGTCTGTCGCGAGCGCCCTATGGCCATCATCGCCCCACTTGCTCCCCGTGAGGGCATAGCTGCACAAGGGCGGCGGGGCCTGTCCCTGCCGGACCTCCAGCCTGCCAGAGGCGCTCTGAAACGCAGCGCCAACGGACTTTGGGAGCAGGGTTTGCCCGATCCTCTTTCCAGATCGCGGCCTTCCCTGAAGCAGACATCTAACGGGTCTTTTCCGCGAAACCAAGACAATTCGGCTTGCCCTGCATCAAATCGACCTGTCAGCGGCGAATTTCGAGGCAACGGTCGCGTCCGGCAATATCCGGGCGGAGGGCGACGCGCAGCCCGTGGGCACGAAACAGCGCGGCGGCGCTTGCGCCCTGGTCGAAACCGATCTCGATCGCCGCAAAGCCATCGGGCGCAAGCAGCGCGCCAGTCTGCGGCGCGATCCGGCGATAATCGTCCAGTCCATCCTCGCCCGCGAACAACGCCCGATGCGGTTCATGGTGCAGCACGTCGGGCGGCAGTATCGCGCGAGTCGAAATATAGGGCGGGTTGGCGAGGACCAGGTCGAAACGCTCTATCAGCCCCTGCCCCCAGTCGCCCGGCCGGAAGTCGGCGCGGTCGGCCATGCCCGTGTCCTGGGCATTCCGCCGCGCAATGGCGAGCGCGGCGGGGGAAACGTCGACGCCTAGCCCGGTCGCGTCGCGCCACTGGTCGAGCGCGGCGAGCAGGAGCGCGCCCGAACCAGTACCAAGATCGAGGATGCGCCGGGGCGGGCGGCGTCCGGCGAAGTAAGCGATCGCCGCCTCGATCAGCGTTTCGCTGTCCGGGCGGGGAATCAGCACGTCGGGCGTGACATGCAGGGTCAGCGTCCAGAAATCGCGCGCGCCGACGATATGGGCGATGGGTTCGCCCGTCATCCGCCGCGCGACCAGCGCGTCGAAGCTGGCGGGGACGGTGAGATCACGCAGGGTCAGCAACAGCGTGTTGCGATCGATCCCGAGCGCATGCGCGAGCAGCAATTCGGCGTCGAGACGCGGCGTGGCGCTGGCGGACGCAAGACGTAATGCGGCGGTGCGAAGGGCGGCCCCCGCCCCACCGCTCGTCATTCCCGCGCGGGCGGGAACCTATCTCCGGGCCACGCCCCAACAGGCCAGGTGGGGAGATGGATTCCCGCCTTCGCGGGAATGACAATGGTCATCGAAGCGGGGCCGGTCACCCCATGGCATCCAGTTGCGCCAACCGTGCCGCCTCGTCCTCCGCAATGAGCGCGCCGATCACTTCCTCCAGCCCCGGCCCCTCCAATATCTCGGGCAAGCGGTGGAGCGTCAGGTTGATGCGGTGGTCGGTCACGCGCCCCTGCGGGAAATTATAAGTGCGAATGCGCTCCGACCGGTCGCCCGATCCGACCATCGCCTTGCGCGCGCCGGCCTGTTCGCCCTGCGTCCGCTCGCGCTCGGCCTCATATAGCCGGGTGCGCAATATCTTCAGCGCCTTGGCCTTGTTCTTGTGCTGCGACTTCTCGTCCTGCTGCGTTACGACCAGGCCGGTGGGCAGATGGGTGATGCGGACGGCGGAGTCGGTGGTGTTCACATGCTGCCCGCCCGATCCCGACGCGCGATAAACGTCGATGCGCAGGTCGGTCGACTCGTTGATCTGGATATCGACCTCTTCCGGCTCGGGCAGCACCGCCACGGTCGCCGCGCTGGTATGGATGCGCCCGCCGCTCTCGGTCGCCGGCACGCGCTGGACGCGATGGACCCCGCTTTCGAACTTCAGCTTCGCAAACACGCCAACGCCGGTGACGCTGGCGACGACTTCCTTGAAGCCGCCGACATCGGGCGCGCTGGCGGAGATCAGTTCGACCTTCCAGCCCATCGCTTCGGCATATTTCTGATACATGCGGAACAGGTCGCCGGCGAACAGGGCCGCCTCGTCGCCACCGGTCCCGGCGCGGATTTCCAGCATCGCCGGGCGCGCGTCGGCGCTGTCCCTGGGCAGCAGTTGCAGCGCGAGCGCGCGTTCGGCGGCGGGCAGTTGCGCCTTGAGGACCTGCATTTCCTCCTGCGCCATTTCACGCATCAGCGGATCGGCATCCGGGTCCTCGCCGCCCGACAGATAGTCGAGCGCTTTCAACTCCTGCCGCAGCCGCCGCACCTCATGCGCGGCGCGCGCGACCGGCTCCAGCTCGGCATAATGTTTGGACAGGCGCACAAATTCCTCAGGCGGCAGGTCCGCGCGAGTCATCGACGCCTGCACCTCGTCACGCAGCCGCTCGATCTGGGCGATGCGTTCGGGGGAGATGGAGGTCATGCTATGGCCCCCGATCCGTCCGGAACAAGCGCGTCACACCCCGAACCAACCCCACGCCCGTCCGGGCTAGAGCCCCTCGAACCACACCCACCCCCGTTCGGGCTGAGCTTGTCGAAGCCTTCCCCTGAGCCTGTCGAAGGGCCGACGGCTGCGAAAAAACGCAAAAAGGCTTCGACAAGCTCAGCCTGACCCTTCGACAAGCTCAGGGCGAACGGAGGGGGGGAAATGGATTCGGGGGAAATGAAAGTCATTCGGTAGCAGCACCAAAAGGATCAAAACCTGCGAGCAGGCTGGCGACAAAGCTTGTCGTGCCTACTAGCGGCACATCTCCAAGCGCATCAATCTTGTGACGTTGCTGTTCACCAGTTCCTAGGTTGCGAACCATAACCTCGCCTGCCGCAACTTCATCGTCTCCGATGATGATAGCCGTCTGCGCGCCCGAGGCATTGGCACGCTGCATCCGCTTCTTCATGTTACCGCGAAATGCCATGTCGCATACAACACCCTTGCGACGCAGATCGGCAATCAAGTCCACAGCCAATGTCTCGGCCTGTTCGCCCATCGGGATCAGCACTACATCGATCTTTTCTGCCTCCGGCCTATCGATCAGCATCGCCAGCCGCTCGATCCCCGCAGCCCAGCCCACGGCGGGCGTCACCGGCCCGCCTAGATTTTCGATCAGGCCGTCATAGCGCCCGCCGCCCAGCACCGTGCCCTGCGCGCCCAGCCGGTCGGTGACGAACTCGAACGCGGTATGCCGATAATAGTCCAGCCCGCGCACCAGCCGCGCATTGCGCTCCCACGCAACCCCCGCAGCATCCAGCCCGCTCGTCACCTTCTCGAAAAAGCCCCGCGCTTCGTCGGTCAGAAACTGGTCGATATCCGGCGCAGAGTCAGCGGCAGGCCGGTCACGCGGATCCTTGCTGTCCAGGATGCGCAGCGGATTGCGCAACAAGCGCTCGCGGCTTTCCTCCGACAACTCGTCGCGCCGTGCCTCGAAATGTGCGATCAGTCCCGCGCGCCACGCTTCGCGGCTCGGTGCATCGCCGAGCGTGTTGAGCGTCAGCGTCACGCCATCCGACACCCCCAATTCGCGCAGCAACTGGTCGGCGAACACCAGCAATTCGACGTCCGCGCCCGGCTCGGCCGCGCCGATGATCTCGGCGTCGAGCTGGTGGAACTGGCGGAAGCGGCCCTTTTGCGGCCGTTCGTAGCGGAACAAAGGCCCGTGCGTCGCGACTTTCATCGGCGCATATTGCTGCCAGCCCTCGGTGATATAGGCGCGCGCGATTCCGGCGGTGAATTCGGGGCGCAGGGTCAGGCTGTCGCCGCCGCGATCCTCGAAACTATACATTTCCTTCGAGACGACATCGGTACTCTCGCCCAGCGAGCGCGCGAAGACGGCGGTGCTTTCGAACACCGGCACTTCGATCCGCTGAAACCCATAGAGCCTGCGCACCCGGTCGAACGTCGCGACGACATGCGCGAAGCGCTCCGCCTGTTCGCCCATCATGTCCTGCGTGCCCCGGATCGGGCGTGGTGTCTCGATTTTCGCCATAGGGCCGGGCGTGTAGCGGGAAATGCGTCACAAGGAAACTATCCAGAGGCAGTGCGTAGGGTCTAGACGCGGTGAACCGTCGGCGTAATAAAAGACTATAACAGCGACAAAAGATTCCACCGCCCCGGAGATATAAAAATGCGCCGCATGCTTGCCGCCGCCCTGCTGCTGTCCACCCTATCGACCGGCGCCCTCGCGCAGTCGGACGGCGCGGCCGCGATCGCCAACCGCTCCAAGCCGACTGCGCTGCCGGTCGTCAGCACGGTGCCGCCCGCGCGCGACATTGCTTACCCCGGCGGCACGATCAGGCTGGAGGTCGATGCGACCGATACGACGCAGCGCATCTTTCGCGTCAAGGAGACAATCCCCGTCGCGGCGAGCGGCCCACTGACGCTGCTGATGCCTGAATGGCTGCCGGGCAATCATGCGCCGCGCGGGCAGATCGACAAGCTGAACGGGCTGGTCATCACCGCCAACGGCAAGGCGATCCCGTGGACGCGCGATCCGCTCGACGTCTATGCCTTCCACGTCAATGTGCCGGATGGCGCGCGCAATGTGGTGGCGTCTTTCCAGTTCCTGTCGCCGACAGCGGCGAATCAGGGCCGTATCCAGATGACGCCCAACATGCTGAACCTGCAATGGGAAGCGGTCTCGCTCTATCCGGCCGGCTATTATACCCGGCAGATTCCGGTGCAGGCGAATGTGACCTATCCCGATGGCTGGCAGGCGGCGAGCGCGCTGCGCGGCAAGAAGAGCGGTGCGACCATCGCCTATGAACCGGTCGATTATGAAGTGCTGGTCGATTCGCCGGTTTTTGCGGGCCAATATTTCACGGCGGTCGATCTTGGTCAGAATGTCACGCTGAACATCATGGCCGACACTGCCGCCGAGCTGGCCTACAAGCCCGAGCAGATGGCCCCGCACAAAAAGCTGGTGGACGAAGCGGTCGCTTTGTTCGGCGCGCGGCATTTCGATCATTATGACCTGCTGTTCGCGATCAGCGACGAGATGGGCGGGATCGGGCTGGAGCATCATCGCTCGTCCGAAAATGGCGTGACCACCGGTTATTTCACCAAATGGGACGAGGGTCCGGGTCGCCGCAACCTGTTGCCGCATGAGTTCACCCATAGCTGGGACGGCAAGTTCCGCCGCGGCGACCTGCTGTGGACCCCGGATTTCCGCACACCGATGCAGAACAGCCTGCTGTGGGTCTATGAAGGGCAAACGCAATTCTGGGGCTATGTGCTCGGCGCGCGATCGGGCCTCTATACCAAGCAGGAAACGCTCGACAGCTATGCGCAGATCGCCGCGCGGCTCGACCTGGCGCGCGGGCGCGAATGGCGGGCGATGGAGGACACCACCTACGACCCGATCATCAGCGCGCGCCGGCCCAAGGGCTGGGCCAGTTGGCAGCGGGCGGAGGATTATTATAATGAAGGGCTGATGATCTGGCTGGAGGCCGATGCGATCGTCCGCAAGCAGACCGGCGGGGCCAAGGGGCTGGACGATTTCGCCCGCGCCTTTTTCGGCATGAAGGACGGCGACTTCGGCGAGCTTCTCTATAATCGCCAGGAGGTCATCGACACGCTGAACGGCGTGGCGCCCTATGACTGGGCGAAATTCCTGTCCGACCGGGTCGACAAGCCCACGCGCGAAGTGACCAAGGCGGGCTTCACCCTGGGCGGCTACAAACTAGTCTATGGCGACATGCCGACCAGCGTGACCAAGGAAAGCGAAAAGGTCGGCAAGGTCGTCGACCAGAGCTATGGCATCGGCCTGGTCGTCAAGTCCGACGGCGAGATCGCGCAGGCGCCGCTGCAGCAGTTCATCCTCGAGCGTGAAGTC
>CAXUEQ010000063.1:12934-17091 GCA_964250175.1 uncultured Sphingobium sp.
AAGTCCGACGGCGAGATCGCCAGCGTGATATGGGACAGCCCGGCGTTCAAGGCGGGGCTGGTGGTCGGCGCGAAGATCGTGGCGGTCAACGGCCGGGAATATGATGGCGACGGTTTCAAGGAGGCGATCAAGGCGGCGAAAGACGCCAGGACCCCGGTCAGCCTGGCCCTCAAGCAGGATAAATATTACCGCACGATCAGTATCGATTATTCGGGCGGCTTGCGCTATCCGCGCCTCGAGAAAACAGGAGAGGGTGAAGGCAGTCTCGACCGGCTGCTGAAACCGAAAACATAAACGCCCGCATTTTGCGTCAATGGAAATGGGACTGCCCAGTCGCCCGCCGGGTCCCGGCCGGCTGGCGGTCGCCGATCGTGCAGATAGGTTTTGTCGAATGAATATCGAGTTGATCCCGGTGGGCGACGATCCGCCAAACAGCCTGAACGTCATCATCGAAGTGCCGGTGGGCGGCGAGCCGGTGAAATATGAGTTCGACAAGAAATCCGGGGCGCTGTTCGTCGACCGCATCCTGCACACGCCGATGCGCTATCCGGCCAATTATGGTTTCGTGCCGCATACGCTGTCGCCCGATGGCGATCCGCTCGACGCGCTGGTGATCGCACGCTCGCCCTTCGTGCCGGGCTGCGTCGTTCGCGCGCGACCGATCGCGGTGCTGAACCTGGAGGATGAAGCCGGCGGGGACGAGAAACTGGTCTGCGTCCCCGACGACAAGACATTTCCCTATTATTCCGACGTGCACCAGAAGGACGATCTGCCCGGCATCGTGATGGAGCAGATCGAGCATTTCTTCACCCACTATAAAGATCTGGAAAAGACCAAGTGGGTGCGGATCGGCACCTGGGGCGGCGCGGACGATGCGCGGCAGATCACGCTGGAAGCGATCGAACGCTACAAGGCGGCAAAGACCGCCTAAAGCGATTATGTGATTTCCAAATATCCGATGCCTTAAGTTACGCTAACGCCGCCTCAGGTCGGATCGTTCCCCGGACGATCTTTGAAACATCCGGGGGATATTTCACCTGAGGCGGTATCTAAGCATCGCGTCCATGCGCTTGATCCTTCGATACGCCCTTTCGACACGCGCGATGCCTGTCCTGAGCGCCTGCCTTGGCAGGCAGTCGAGGGGCTACTCAGAGCCTGCCCCCGCGAAGGCGGGGGACGAACGGGTTAGTTAACTTGAAGTCATCAGGGTCCAAGCGCGCCTAAGCCTTGTCGGCGAACAGCAGCCGCCCCTCGCCCAACCAGGTCATAACCACGTCGCGGCGATTTTCCGCGAGCGCGAAACAGCCTTCGCTGCGGCCGAGCTTGCCGGTATTTGCTACGACATCATCATTGGCATACCAGGCCCCATGGATGACGATCGCGCGTTCCAGCGCATTGTCGTTGGATGGATCGAGGCCGACCAGTTTCTGCGCGCGGCCATGCTTGCCGGAATAGAAGCTGCCGGTGACGAATGCGCCGTGCGAGGAGGCGAGGCTATCGGGCTGGTTGCTGAAGCGGCGAAGCCAGCCGCTATGGTCCGGGTCCGACCCCCGGCCATGGGTGACGCGCAAGGCCCGCGCTGTGCCGCCATGAAGATCGACGAGGAACAGCCGGGGATCGGACGAGGGGCGCGAAAAATCCACCACCGCCATCCGGTCCTGACGCCTGATGCGACGGCCATGCGAATCGAGCGCCGCCTTGGCGCGTTCGAGCAACTGGCGATTTTCGCTGGGCGCAAGCGCGGCGAACAGCGGTTTGGGCGCAAACGCACTTGCAATGGTCCCCATCGCGAGGCCAAGAGCCGCGCGGCGGTTCAATAAATTGTGTGAAATCATGATCTTGAGATAGCGGTTCTCACAGTTTCGCTCAAGCCGTCCCGGCGCAGGCACAGCGCGTCCCGTCGATTCCCGCGAAGGTAAGGGGCGAGATAGACGCCATCAGGCACATGCGCGATACGCCTTAGCCGGCGATCAAGCGCACATAGCCACTCGACACCCAGCCGCTCTTGCAGGGACCGTCATAGGCGCGCTTGCCGTCGACCGGATAGGCCACGCCGCAATCGATGCTGGGCAAGGCGACGACATCGAGCGGCGCTTCCGGCCCTTGGGATGACGGCGGCGGGACAACAACGCCCAGCCAGCGCTGATCGATGCTGCGGGTACAAATGAAGAGGCGCTGACCGTTGGCGAGGCTGGAAACCCGTTTTGCTTCCCGGAACGGCGCGGTCTGCATGTCAAGCGTTCGGCCAGCGCCAAGCCCCTGGACCTCGCCCAGCGCGCCGCACGCCGCCAGGCGCGGGCCGTCCTCGCCGATGGTCACCGGCCGGGCGAGCGCGGATTCGATCCGCGCCTCCGGCATGTCGTCGCGCGCGGCACCAGCGATCGAACTGTTGGGCAAATCCTCCATCACGTCATGATGTTCCGAACAGGCGGCGAGCAGGAGGAGGGGCAAAAGCACTTTCACCGCCCCCTTCTAGACCGCCCCTTCGCCAGGTGGAAGGCGGCATGTTTTCCTTTAGTTTTGGCGATGTCTTCCCTATATGCTGGGCATGAGCGAAGACAGTCAAAGCAACCCCAACGCAAACGCCTATGGCGCCGATTCCATAAAGGTCCTCAAGGGGCTGGACGCGGTGCGCAAACGCCCCGGCATGTATATCGGCGACACCGACGACGGGTCCGGGCTTCATCATATGGTGTTCGAAGTATCGGACAATGCGATCGACGAGGCGCTGGCCGGCCATTGCGACCGGATCGACATCGTCCTCAATCCCGACGGGTCGGTCAGCGTGACCGACAATGGCCGGGGTATCCCGACCGGCATCCACACCGAAGAAGGCGTATCGGCGGCCGAAGTCATCATGACCCAGTTGCATGCGGGCGGAAAATTCGAAAATACGTCCGACGACAATGCTTACAAGGTGTCGGGCGGCCTGCATGGCGTCGGCGTTTCGGTGGTCAACGCGCTCAGTGACTGGCTGGAGCTGAATATCTGGCGTGACGGGCAGGAGCATTGGATGCGCTTTCGCAACGGCGACGCCGAAGCGCCGCTGAAGGTGCTGGGACCAGCGACCGAAGGACAGAAGGGCACAAAGGTCACCTTCATGTTTTCGACCGAGACGTTCAAGAATGTCACGGAATATGATTTCGACAAGCTGGAGCATCGCTATCGCGAACTGGCGTTCCTCAACTCGGGCGTGCGCCTGTTCCTGACCGACGCGCGGCACGAGGAAAGCAAGACGGTCGAGCTATATTATGAGGGTGGCATCGCGGCCTTCGTCAAATATCTCGATCGCAACAAGGCGGCGCTGATGCCCGACCCAATCGCCATTTCCGGCACACGCGACGATGTGACCATCGATGTCGCGCTGGAGTGGAACGACAGCTATTACGAGAATGTCCTCGCCTTCACAAACAACATTCCGCAGCGCGACGGCGGCACGCATATCGCGGCCTTTCGCGCGGCGCTGACCCGCACCCTCAACAATTATGCCGACAAATCGGGCATGTTGAAGAAGGAGAAGGTGACCCTCACCGGCGATGACATGCGCGAGGGGCTGACCGCGATCGTATCGGTCAAGCTGCCCGACCCCAAATTCTCTAGCCAGACCAAGGATAAACTGGTCAGCAGCGAAGTGCGTCAGCCGCTCGAAAGCCTGATGGCCGACAAGCTGGCTGAATGGCTGCAGGAAAATCCCGCGAATGCGAAGATGATCATCCAGAAGGTTATCGACGCCGCCGCTGCGCGCGAGGCGGCGAAGAAAGCGCGGGAACTGACGCGGCGCAAGGGCGTGATGGACATCGCCTCTCTGCCCGGCAAGCTGGCCGATTGCCAGGAGCGCGATCCCGCCAAGTCCGAACTGTTCCTGGTCGAGGGCGATTCGGCGGGCGGTTCCGCCAAGCAGGGCCGCGATCGCCATTATCAGGCGATCCTGCCGCTGAAAGGGAAAATTCTGAACGTCGAGCGCGCGCGCCACGACCGGATGCTGTCGTCGAAGGAGATCATCTCGCTGATCCAGGCGATGGGCACCGGCATCGGGCGCGAGGAATTCAGCGTCGCCAAGCTGCGCTATCACAAGATCGTCATCATGACCGACGCCGATGTCGACGGCGCGCATATTCGCACGTTGCTGCTGACCTTCTTCTATCGGCAGATGCCCG